>NZ_KB906354.1:133734-403734 GCF_000381305.1 Thioalkalivibrio sp. ALE16 | reverse complement strand
GCTCGAGCATGCGCGCCACGGTCTGGCGCGAGGCAAGCTGGACCATGCCTGCGGCGCCCAGCGGTTCCATCCAGGTGGAATTGAATACGACCTCCGTACGCTCGGGATCGAGGATGCGGAACACCTGCTCGCGATAGGTCGCGGCATTGCGCTCGATATCCTCGCTGGACAGCGGCGGGCGCGTGGCGTTCTTGCCCGAGGGATCGCCAATGCGGCCGGTGAAATCGCCGATCAGGAACAGGATATGGTGCCCCAGATCCTGCAGCTGGCGCAGCTTGTTGATCAGCACCGTATGGCCCAGGTGCAAGTCCGGGGCGGTGGGGTCGAATCCCGCCTTGATCCGCAAGGGGCGGCCCGTCTTGAGACGCTCGACGAGGTCGTCCTCGAGCAGGATTTCATCGGCGCCGCGACGAATCACGGCCAGCTGGTCTTCGAGTTCCATGTCGCCCCTTGTTCGAGATCGGAGAACCGGCCGGGCGGGCCGGACGCGCGCAAGGATACCGCGAGGCCCGGACAGACGCGAAACACGGCCGTGGTCCAGAATGGGTCCAACACGGCCTGAGGAACACGCGCATGACACAACGCTTTATCGGATTGATGTCCGGCACCAGCCGGGACGGCGTGGACGCCGTCCTCACCGAGATCCGCGAGGACGGGGCCGTCACCGTCGTGGATCACTGCCAGCTGGACTACCCCGACGATCTGGCCCTGGAACTGGCGACCGCCGCCACCAGCGAGGCCCTGCAATACCGGCACCTCGGGATGCTGGACGCACGTCTGGGGATGCTGTTCGCCCGCGCGGTCCAGACCCTGCTCGAGCAGACCGGCCTGGCACCCGGCGCTATTCGCGCGATCGGCAGTCACGGACAGACCGTTCACCACGCCCCGGACGCCGAACCGCCCTTCACCTGGCAGATCGGAGATCCGTTCCGTATTGCGGAGGCCACAGGGATCGACACCGTGGCCCAGTTTCGCCCGCGCGACATCGCCGCCGGGGGCGAGGGTGCCCCGCTGGCCTGCGGCTTTCATGCGATGCAGTTCGGCGCACCGGACGAGACGCGCGCGGTGCTGAACCTCGGAGGCATCGCCAACGTCACCTGGCTGCCACCCGGGGCACCCGTGATCGGCTTCGACTGCGGACCCGCCAATACCCTGATGGACGACTGGAACCGGCGCCACCACTCGACCTCGTTCGACCGGGATGGTGACTGGGCACGCAGCGGAACACCCGACCCCGAGCTACTGGCCCGACTGCTGGAGGACCCGTTCTTCCGGCGCCCCCCGCCCAAGAGCACGGGACCCGAGTACTTTTCCCCCGCGTGGCTGCGCCATGTCGCGGGTGACCGCCTCGACCAGCTCCGGCCCGAGGACCTCCAGGCCACCCTGGCCGAACTGACGGTGGAAGGCGTACGCCGCGCCCTGACGCATCTGGATCCGCAGCCGCCCGCCCGCCTGCTGGTGTGTGGCGGCGGCGCGCACAACCGCTACCTGATGCAGCGCCTGGCGCAGGCTCTGCCCGATACCCGCGTGGAGTCCACCGAACGCCATGGCATCCCTCCGCAACAGGTGGAAGGCGCCGCATTTGCGTGGCTGGCGGCCCGCACCCTTGCGGGGGAGCCCGGCAACCTTCCCGAGGTAACCGGTGCACGTGGGCCGCGGGTACTCGGCTGCATCATCCCCGGCCACGCCCGCCCCACCGATCCCGCGGACCAGGGCCGGTAACAAAAAAGGCCCGATCCACCGGATCGGGCCTTCGCCTGAGTCGCTTGCGGTCGGCTTCAGACCGAGAAGCTGGAGCCGCAGCCGCAGGTCGTGGTGGCGTTCGGGTTGCGGATGACGAACTGCGCGCCCTCCAGGCCCTCGGTGTAGTCGATCTCGGCGCCGGCCAGATACTGGAAGCTCATCGGATCGATCAGCAGGGTCACCCCGCCATTCTCGACCACGGTGTCGCCATCACCCACGGTTTCGTCAAAGGTGAAGCCGTACTGGAAGCCGGAGCAACCGCCGCCGCTGACGAACACGCGCAGCTTCAGGTTGTCGTTGTTCTCTTCCTCGATCAGCCCCTTCACCTTGGTGGCCGCGGCATCGGTAAAGATCAGCGGGCTGGGGATTTCGATGTCCATCTCCGCTTCGGACGTCATGGGCTCGGACATTCGGGGCCTCCTGTAATAATCATTTTCATTCACGCTACGGAAGACTGAGCCCCAGAGTCAAGAATGCCCACCTTCCGTGGGATTGGTCAGGGCCTGGGTCTCGCCGGGCCCCTCCAGTTCACCCTGGAGCGGGTGATCCACCCGCTTGAGCAGGCCGTCGATCTGCGCGCCTTCCGCCATCTGCAGCATGGTGTAGTAGAGATTGCCCACCAGACGGGCCGTCTCGCCGAGTTCCACATGCTCGCCAACATGGACATCGCCCTGCACCTCTCCGTTCATCAGCAGGTGCGGGACCGCGATATGGCCCTCGACCACGCCCCCGTCCGCCACCACCAGAACGGCGGAAGGATCGGTGGTGGCCCGGATATCGCCGATCACGCGACCCTCGATGTGCAACCCGCCCCCGAACTCGACATCGCCATGGATCACGGTATTGCGCCCAACCAGCGTGTCCACCTTACCCGCCCGGCGGCCCTTCTTGCGTCCCATCATTGCATGCCCTCCAGCAGGCGATCCCAGTCGGCCCGTTCGGAAACCGGATCCAGTTCCTCGTCATCTTCGGCGCTCGCGCGCAACGTCAGGTGCTGCGGCTCGAAGCCCTCCGGCAGCCGGATCCGGACGCGCTGATGCCGCAGCAACCGCAGCTCTTCCAGCGTACGCCCGGAATCCAGCCCCAGCGCCTCGGCATCCAGGGTGCTCGGCTCTTCCGCGTCCGCCGCGAGGCCGTCCACCTCCAGCGACCAGCGCAGATCCACCGAGCGGCCCAGCCCCGGACGGTAAAGCTGAAAGCTGACATCGAACACACCGGACTGCCCGGTCGGCTGCAACCGGAGGGCCCGGATGCCCAGACCGTCCTCGCCCGAGCCTTCCGCGAGACGCTGATAAAACGCCAGTTCGTCGCGCAACGTCTGCAGTTCTTTCTCCTGGCGCTCGATGTCACCGGCATAGGCCGCCAGCTCGGCCTCCTTGATTGCCAGGTGCTGCTCGGCGCGGCGCAGCGCCTCCTCGGCGGTCTGGCGCGCGGCGACCTCCCGCTCCAGGTCCGCCCGCAGGGCGTCGATCCCTGCCTGCGGTTCCACACCCGCCGTCCCGTCGTCTCGCTCGCTGGCCAGCCAGCCCAGTCCCCCGGCGACCGCAGCCAGGACCAGCGCGATTGTCAGCAGGCCGGCCCACCACGTTCCGCGGCGCCGTCCGGACGCCCGCCGCCGAGCCGGGATCCGCGGCCGCCGGGGCAGACGCGGCACCGGAATACTCATGCGGCCAGACCCGGCATCAGGGGAAGACCGGCAGCGCGTCCAGGCCTGCGGTTTCCGGCTGGCCAAACATCAGGTTCATGTTCTGCACGGCCTGCCCGGCCGCGCCCTTCACCAGGTTGTCAATCACCGAAAGCACCATCAGCCGACCGGAATGCGGCGGCTGCGCCAGCGCCACCCGACAGACATTGGTGCCGCGCACACTGGAAGTCTGCGGATGCTCCCCGGGCGACAGCACGTCGACAAACGGCTCGTCGCGGTAGCGCTGCTCGAAACAGGCCTGCCAGTCCGCGTCCGCCGCCAGCGGGCGCAGATAGAGGGTCGCGTGAATCCCGCGCGTCATGGGCACCAGATGCGGCTGGAAGATCAGCCCCACGGACTGCCCGGCCACCCCGCTCAGCGTCTGATGGATCTCCGGCCAGTGCCGGTGCCCGCCGCTGGCGTAGGCACGAAAGTCCTCCTGCACCTCGGCGAACAGCCCGCCGATCTGCGCCTTGCGCCCAGCCCCGCTGACACCGCTCTTGGCATCCGCGATCACGTCCGCCGGATCGATCAGGCCGGCCTCCAGCAGGGGCAGAACCGCAAGCGTCACGGCCGTCGGATAACAGCCCGGCACCGCGATCAGGCGGGCATCGCGGATGAGCGTCCGGTTCAGCTCGGGCAGGCCGTACACGGCCTCGCCCAGATACTCGGGCGCGCCATGGGCCTGCCCGTACCACTGCGCCCACAGATCGGGATCGCGGATGCGGAAATCCGCCGACAGATCGATGATGCGCGTGCCCCGCTCCAGCAGGGGCGCGGCCAGCGCGTGGGCCACCCCGTGCGGGGTCGCGAAAAAGACCACGTCGCACTCGCCCAGGGTAGCCTCATCCGGCGCCTGAAACACCGCGTCGACCGCGCCACGCAGGCTCGGGAACAGTTCGGCCACGGGCGTGCCCGCCTCGCCCCGCGAGGTCACCACCTGCAGATCGGCCGCCGGGTGCCGCGCCAGCAGGCGCAGCAATTCCACACCGGTATAGCCGGTGGCACCGACAACCCCGATGCGGATGGGTTTGCTGTTGGTTGCATTCGTCATGCTGCGGCATGATACCGCCTTGGCCGGGGCCACGGAACGCACGCCCGCCCTGCCAGTCCACATTTGCAGGCTATTCGATCAACGGATCACACCTCATGAGCAAAGTCAGGATCGACCGCAAGGCCATCTTCGGAGGCATCTTCATCATCGCGCTGGTCGCCATTGCCGCGACCATCTGGCTGACCGACGACGGCATGCGCCCGGCGCCCGCCTTCGCCGCCACCACACTGGATGGCGAACAGGTGTCGCTGGAGGACTACGAGGGACGGCCGGTGATGATCTCGTTCTGGGCCACCAACTGTCCCTCCTGCATTCGCGAGATCCCGGAACTGATCCACCTGCACGAGACCTACGCGGACAAGGGATTCGAGCTGCTCGCGGTCGCGCTGTCCTACGACCCGATCAACCGCGTGGAGGCCATGCGCGAGGATCGCGGGATGCCCTACAAGGTCATCCACGACAGCGACGATGCCTTTTCCCAGGCCTACGGCGGCGTACGCCTTACGCCGACCACCTTCCTGATCTCGCCGAATGGCCGCATCGTCTATCAGAAGCTGGGCGACCCGGACTTCGAACAGATCGAACGCCACCTGGAACGCTGGCTCTCGTAAGCCCGGCACCGCCCGACGAGAAGGACCTCCATGCAAGCGTACAACTGGTTCCTAAGCCTGCACGTGATCTTCATGGTCACCTGGTTCGCCGGGCTGTTCTATCTGCCCCGCCTGTTCGTCTATCACGCGATGACCGAGGACGCCCTGGGCCACGAGCGCTTCAAGATCATGGAGCGCAAGCTGTTCTACGGGATCATGACCCCCGGCGCCCTGATCACCATTGCCTTCGGCGTGGCCATGCTGGTGGATCGCTCGTTCTACCTGGCCGAGCCGTGGATGCACTTCAAGCTGACCCTGATCGCGATCCTGGTCGCTTATCACGTCTGGTGCGGCAAGATCGTGCGCGACTTCCGCGAGGACCTGAACCGTCGCGATCACACCTGGTATCGCTGGTTCAACGAGGTGCCGGTCCCCATCCTGGTGGGCGCGGTGGTGTTGGTGATCAACCGCTCGATCCCCGACGCCCTGATCGCCATCGGGGTGGTGCTCGGGATCTTCCTGCTGAGCGCGCTGATCGCGCTGTGGCGGACCAGCCGCAACGGATAGCGGGCCCCCCGGACAACCGCGGGCGCCGGAACACGGACTCCCGGCGTCAGGTCTTGCCGGCGCGCACCAGGCCGCCCAACCCCGCCTGGACCAGGGCGTTATTGAGCAGCGAGCGGATCTGGTCGGCGTTCTCCAGCAGCCGGCATTGCGCCAGCAGCGCCTCGGCGCGGTCGGTGGAGAAGCTGCGGATCACCCATTTCACCCGCGGGATCGAGGAAACGCTGACGCTCAGGCTGTCGATCCCCATCCCCAGCAGCAGGATCACTGCGGCCGGGTCGGCCGCCATCTCCCCGCACACGCTGACCGGCTTGCCGGCCCGGTGGGAGCCCTCGGTGATCGTCTCCAGCGCGTGGATACAGGCCGGGTGCAGGGTGTCGTAGAGGTGCGCCACGCGGGCGTTGTTGCGATCCACCGCCAGCAGGTACTGGACCAGGTCATTGGTGCCCACCGAAAGAAAATCCACCCGCCGGGCGAGCATCTCCGACATGTAGACCGCCGCCGGCACCTCCACCATGACGCCGATCCGCGGCATCGGGATGCGGAAGCCCTCGTCCAGGAGTTCCTCACGCGCCCGGTTGAGCAGGCTCATCGAACCCTTCAGTTCATCCAGCGCCGAGATCATCGGGAACAGGATCTGCAGGTTGTCGTGTGACCGGCTCGCCTTGAGCATCGCCCGCAGCTGGGTCAGGAAGATCTCCGGGTGGTCCAGCGAGATGCGGATGCCGCGCCAGCCGAGGAACGGGTTGTCCTCCTTGACCGGGAAGTACGGCAGGGCCTTGTCGCCGCCGATATCCAGGGTCCGCAGGGTCACCGGCATGGGATCGAAGGAGGCGAGCACCTGCTCGTACAGCTGGACCTGCTCCTCCTCGCCGGGGAAGCGGTCGCGGATCATGAACGGGACCTCGGTGCGGTACAGCCCCACCCCCTCGGCCCCGGATTCCAGCGACGGCTTGATATCCGCCAGCAGCCCGGAATTCGCCAGCACCGGCACGGCGACCCCGTCCCGGGTCTCGGCCGCGTCCTTGGCCAGCGCACGCAGGTCCTCCGCCAGCTCGCGCTCCTCGCGCACCAGACGCTCGAACTCCGCGCGCAGCTCGGCGTTGGGGTTCACGAACAGCCGGCCGCGATAGCCGTCGACCAGGATCTCGCGCCCCTCCAGGCGGCCCACCGGGAGCTCGGACACCCCCATGACCGCCGGGATGTTCAGCGCGCGCGCGAGGATCGCGATATGCGAGGAGCCGGTCCCCTTGGCCGAGACCATCGCCCCCAGCCGTTCGATCGGCACCTCCGCCAGGTGTGACGCGGTCAGGTCGTCCCCGACCAGGATGCCGCCCTCGGGAAACTCGTCCTGGCTGCGATCCGCCGGCAGCAGATGCGACAGCACGCGCCGACCGAGGTCCCGCACGTCGGCCGCGCGCTCACGCAGGTACGGGTCCTCCATGTCCTCGAACACCCGCACGCTCTCGCGCACCGTGTCGCGCAGCGCGGCGGGCGCCCACTGGCCGTTGCGGATGCGCGCCTCGGTCTTGTGCACCAGCGAGTCGGACCCCAGCAGCATCAGGTAGGCATCGAACAGCACCTGCTCGTCCGGGCCCAGGGCCTCGCCCATACGCTGCTTCAGGTCCTCGATCTCGGTGCGCGTCTCCGCGACCGCCTGCTTGAAGTGCTCCAGCTCGCCGTCCACCCCGGCACTCTCGCGATCCGGGATGGAATCGAGATCGGCCAGCCGGTAGGCCACCACGGCGCGCCCGATGGCTACGCCGGGCGAGCCGGCGATGCCGGTGGCCTCGACGTTCACATGACCGATCAGCGGGGTCTCGGAGGAGATCTCGTCGTTGAACTCGGCGTAGGCGATCGCCCCGGCCAGCTGCGCGGCCAGGGTGATCAGGAAGGAGACGTGTTCGTCATCGAACTTGCGCGCCTGGTGCTGCTGCACCACCAGCACGCCCAGCAGGCTGCGCTGATGGATGATCGGCACGCCCAGGAACGCGAGGAAGTGCTCCTCGCCGGTCTCCGGGAAGTAGCGAAAGCGCGGGTGATCCTGGGCGCTGTCGAGGTTGACCGGCTCGGCGCGCGAGGCGACCAGACCGACCAGGCCTTCCGACGGGTCCATCTCGACCTGCCCCACCGATTCCGAACGCAGACCTTCCGAGGCCATCAGCACCAGGCGCCCGGACTGTGGCGACTTCAGGTAAATCGAGCAGACATCGATCTCCAGCGCCGCCTTCACCCGCGTGACGATGATGTGCAGTGCTTCGAAGAAATCGGCCGCACCATTGACCTCCTGCACCACGCGGCGCAGGACCTCGAGCATCGAGGGCTGCTTCGGGACCGTCAACGCGACGACACCGACGGGCGGTTCAGCGAGGGTTCCGGGGTGCGGCTATCGGAACCGCGGGCGCGCCCCTGATCCAGCTCGGGGAACATCAGCGGCACCAGTTCACACAGCGCCCGGCGGTAGACCTGGCGCTTGAAGTGCACGACCTCGCGCGCCGGGCGCCAGTAGTCGATCCAGCGCCAGTCATCGAATTCCGGGGTTTCCATCGCATCCAGCACCACGTCGTTCTCGTCTCCGACCATGCGCAACAGGAACCAGCGCTGCTTCTGGCCGATACAGACCGGGCGCTGATGACGCCGGACCATGCGCTCCGGCAGGCGATAGCGCAGCCAATGGCGGGTAGCGCCCAGCACCTCGACGTGCCGGGGGAACAGGCCGGTCTCCTCGCGCAACTCGCGGTACATCGCCTCTTCCGGCGTTTCTTCCGCGTGCACGCCCCCCTGGGGGAATTGCCAGGCCTCCTGACCGACCCGCTTGCCCCAGAACAGCTGTCTTTCCGCGTTGCACAGGATGATGCCTACGTTTGCGCGATACCCGTCACAATCAATCACTTGCATCAGCCAGACGCTTTTCTATTACTGGCATTGTTCCACAGCCGACGCCCTGGCGGCAAAGCCCCTACCCGGCCTCCGGTGCCGGCCCGACAGGGGATGCGAGGCTGCAGGCTGCCACGCCCGCCGGTACACTTTCGCCCGACTCATGCCAACCCGAGAATCACCTCATGGCCCTGGCCCTGTTCGACCTCGACAACACCCTTCTTGCCGGCGACAGCGATCACGCCTGGAACCAGTTCCTGGCCGAGGTAGGCGCCGTGCACCCGACCTGCCACGCCGAGACCAATGACCGCTTCTACCAGGAGTATGTCGCGGGCGTGCTCGATATCCACGAGTTCTGCCGCTTCGCGTTCAGCCCGCTGGCCGAGCACCCGCGCGCGCAGCTGGAACAATGGCGCGAGCAGTTCATCGAAACGTTGATCCGGCCGATGATCGCCCCCGGCGCCCAGCGTCTGCTGGACAAGCACCGCGAGGCCGGAGACGAGCTGGTCATCATCACCGCGACCAACCAGTTCGTGACCCAGCCGATTGCCGACCTCCTCGGCGTGGACCACCTGATCGCCACCCTGGCGGAAGAACGCGAGGACGGGGAGTTCACCGGTGAACTGACGGGCGTGCCCTGCTTTCAGGAAGGCAAGATCGAGCGCCTGCGCCAGCACCTCGCCGATCACCCGGATCCCGAGGGCACCATCACGCAGGCCAGCTTCTACAGCGACTCGCGCAACGACATCCCCCTACTGGAGCAGGTCGGCCGCCCGGTGGCCGTGGATCCGGACCCCACCCTCGCGGAACATGCCCGCAACAAGGGCTGGCCGGTCATCTCGCTGCGCGACTCCGACAGCGCAGCTTAAGGCAATACCAGACGCTTCGCGCCCTTGGCACGGCGAGCTGATTTCACCACGAAGCACACGAAGACACGAAGAAAATCAAAGGAAGGCTCGACGGATCGAATTGATTGGACCGAGCGAAGGGTACAAGCCGCGCCCTGGGCCACGTTACCTGCACACACCCCCAGAAACCATCAGCCGCCAGCCCCCAGCGAAAACGCTCAATCTTCGTCGTGGCCTCGGTGCACTCTGTGGTACAAACGCCCTGCGCCCTTTCTTCGTGTCTTCGTGCGCTTCGTGGTGCAACCGCCCTTGACCTTTACAGTGCTGACGCCGCCTGGCGCGTAGAGCGATCCACGTTACTCAAAGACCGCCGCGATCTGCGCCAGGCGCTGGCCGGCCGGGGTATCACCCTTGCCGGCGGCCACGACCGCATCGCGGTAGCCGGTCACCAGCTCCGGCACCACGGCCGTCACCTGCTTGCGGCGCAGACGCCCGGCGCCGGTGACCGGCCAGGTCGCGCGGAAGTCGCAGTTGTCGAGCGCATCGCAGACCCACAGGCTCCACTCATGCCGCGTCACGTCGATCTCGTGCTGGCGGATCACCAGGCGATAGACATGCTGGGCATTCATGTCCGCCATGCCCACCCCGGGACCCACGTGCTCCACCTGCAGCTCGGCGGCGATCCGGTTGATCTCCTGCTCCAGCGCGGCCAGGGCCTGGTCGACCTCCGCATTCAGCGTACCGCCGGCCTTGGCGGCGGCGACCAGGGGACGGATAGTCTCGACTTCGAACTCGTGGCTCATGCTGCGTACACTCCCGGGATTCGGAACAGGAACGCCCCGGGGGTGCCGGGGCGCGCGCAACCTTAGCACGGGAGCCCCCATTCATGAATCATCCCCCGATCGCGCTGACCATTGCCGGCTCCGACCCCGGTGGCGGCGCGGGTCTGCAGGCCGACCTGACCACCTTCACCCGCCTCGGCGTACACGGGGCCACGGCGGTGACCGCGATCACCGTGCAGGACACCCGCAACGTGGTGGACTTCACCGTGCTCCCGCCGGAGCAGCTGCGCGGCCAGATCGAGGTCACGCTCGCCGATCTCGAGGTCGCGGCGATCAAGATCGGCATGCTGGGCTCGGTGGAGAACGTGACCGTCGTCTCTGCGCTGCTCGGCGCTCATCCGCACATCCCGGTGGTACTGGACCCCGTGATGGTCGCCGGCGGTGGCGGGGCGCTGGCCACCGAGGCGGTGGTCGACGCCACGCGCGAGGCCCTGCTGCCGCGGGCCACGCTGATCACCCCGAACGGCCCGGAGGCCGCGCGCCTGGCCCGCAGCGAGGACCCCGCGCAGTGGGGCCACCAGCTGCGCCAACTGGGCGCGCGCAACGTGCTGGTCACCGGCGGGCACGAGGGCACCGAACAAGACCCGATCATCAATCGCCTCTACCGCGAGGACGACCACGTGCGCCCGTTCGAGCTGCCACGCCACCCGGCCGGCTTCCACGGCTCCGGCTGCACCCTGGCCGCGGCGATCGCCGCCTTCCTCGCCCGTGGCCGCGATATCGAGCCAGCCGTAATCGAGGCCCAGGCCTTCATGAACGATGCCATCGCCCGTGGCTACGCCCCCGGTCACGGCCAGCACATCCCCAACCGCCTGTGCCCGCATGACGACTGACAGCCGAGCGCCCCTGCGCGGGCTTTACTTCATCACCCCTGCGGTACCGGAGGGCGCGGACCCGCGCGCGACCCACCTCGCCCATGCCACAGCCGCGCTGCGCGGCGGCGCCAGCCTGATCCAGTTCCGCGACAAGCAACTCGCGGGCGACGCGCGCGAGGCGATCGCCCGCGAGCTGGTCGCCCTTGCCCACACGCACGGTGCGCGCTGCATCATCAACGACGACACCGAGCTGGCCGCGCGTATTCAGGCCGATGGCGTGCATCTGGGCCGCGACGATCCGGACCCGACCGCGGCCCGCACGCTCCTGGGGCCGGACGCAGTCATCGGGGTCTCCTGCTACAACGAACTGGCACGCGCCGAAGCTGCCGCCCGGGCCGGTGCGAGCTATGTCGCCTTCGGCACCATGTTCGCCTCCCCGACCAAGCCAGAGGCCGCCTTCGCCGGGCCGGAGCTGATCCGCCAGGCGCGCGCGGCCCTGGACCTCCCGATCTGTGGCATCGGCGGCATCACCCCGGACAACGCGGCGGAAGTGGTCGCGGCTGGAGCAGACCTGGTCGCCGTGATCCAGGGCATCAGCGCCGCACCCAACCCGGAAGCCGCCGCCCGACGCATCAGCACACTGTTCGACTGACCACTTTGCACCGCCCGGCGGCCGCCGCTATGGTTGCCGGGCCTACCGATTTCATTGAACTACAGGGACACCGTCATGCAGGAAACCGAGCGTCTGTTCGAGGCCGCCAAGCAGCACATCCCCGGGGGCGTGAACTCCCCGGTCCGCGCGTTCAAGGGCGTGGGCGGCACCCCGATCTTCATGGACCGCGCCAACGGCGCCTACATGTGGGACGCCGACGGCCAGCGCTATATCGACTACATCGGCTCCTGGGGCCCGATGGTCGCCGGCCACGCCCACCCCGAGGTGATCGAGGCGGTGCGCGAGGCCTGCAACAACGGCCTGTCCTTCGGCTGCCCGACCCGGCTGGAGAACGACATGGCCGCGAAGGTCTGCGAACTGGTGCCGTCGATGGACCTGGTGCGCATGACCAACTCGGGCTCCGAGGCCACCATGAGCGCGATCCGGCTGGCACGCGGCTACACCGGGCGCGACCGCATCGTGAAGTTCGAGGGCAACTACCACGGCCATGGCGACTCCCTGCTGGTGAAGGCCGGCTCCGGTGCCCTGACCCTCGGCCAGCCGAGCTCCCCCGGCGTGCCGAAGGAGCTGGCCGCCCTGACCAGCACCCTCACCTATAACGACGCCGACGGCGTGCGTGCCTTCTTTGCGGAGAAGGGCGACGAGGTCGCCTGCATCATCGTCGAGCCGATTGCGGGCAACATGAACTGCATCCCGCCGGAACCGGGCTTTCTCGAGACCCTGCGCGAGGTCTGCGACCAGCACGGCGCGGTGCTGATCTTCGACGAGGTGATGACCGGCTTCCGCGTCTCGAAGAACTGCGCCCAGGGCTATCTCGGCGTCACCCCGGACCTGACCACGCTGGGCAAGATTATCGGCGGCGGCATGCCGGTGGGGGCCTTCGGCGGCAAGCGCGCGATCATGGAACACCTCTCGCCGCTGGGCCCGGTCTATCAGGCCGGCACCCTGTCCGGGAACCCGATCGCGATGACCGCCGGGCTCAAGACCCTGGAAATCCTGTCCCGTCCGGGCTTCCACGACGAACTGGAGCAGCGCACGAAGAAGGTCGTGGCGGGTTTCGAGGAGGCCGCACGCGAGGCCGGGGTCGCCCTGACCACCAACCAGGTGCCGGGCATGTTCGGCCTGTTCTTCTCGGACCAGAAGGTCACCGACTTCGCCGGCGCCACGGCCTGCGATACCGCCGCCTTCGGCCGCTTCTTCCACGCGATGCTGGGCGAGGGCATCTACCTGGCCCCCAGTGCCTTCGAGGCCGGCTTCATGTCCAACGCCCACTCGGACGCGGACCTCGACGCCACCATCGAGGCCGCCCGCAAGTGCTTCAAGGCGCTCTGAGCGCGCTTTCTCCTCCCTGAACAGTGGGCCGGCAACCCCAGCGGCTTGCCGGCCCACTGTGTCCTGACTCACGACCCGGCACCACGCACGAATGATCGACACGCTCATCCAGTCACCGTTGGCGCTGGGGTTGCTATTTGTGCTTCTGGGACTGGTCGCCGGTATCCCGGCCGGGATGTTCGGCATCGGCGGCGGGCTGATCCTGGTGCCGGTATTTGTCGCCATCTTCAGCCTGCTGGCCTTCGACTCGGCCAGCTTGGTGCAGCTCGCGGTCGGCTCCTCGCTGGGCGCGATCATCCCCACCGCGATCCTGTCGGCCCGCGCCCATCACCGCCGCGGCGGGGTGGACGGCACGGCCGTGCGGCGCCTGCTGCCCGGCATCATCGTCGGGGCCCTGCTCGGGGCCTGGCTGGCCACGCGCATCGACTCCGACCACCTGGGGCGCATCTTCGGCGCCTTCGAGGTCGCGATCGGCATCTGGATGCTGCTGAACGTTCAGCCGCCGAAGGCGCCCGTGCCGAGGCGCAGCGTCTGGCTGGGCGGCGGCACCGTGATCGGGGCCGTCTCCTCGCTGATCGGCATCGGCGGCGGCACGCTGACCACGCCGTTCCTGGTCAGCCAGGGGCTGGAACTGCGCCGGGCGATCGGCTCGGCCGCGGCCCTCGGCGTGCCGATCTCCATCGGCGCGAGCCTGGTGTTCGCCCTGCCGCAGTGGACCGATCCAACCTACCAGGCGCCGGAGTGGGCGCTGGGCTATCTCTATCTGCCGGCCATCCTCGGCGTGGTGATCGGCACAGCCATCAGCGTACGCGCAGGCGTCTGGCTGACCCACCACCTCCCGGTGGCCATCCTCCGCCGCGGCTTCGCCGGCGTGCTGATCCTCGCCGGCATCCTGATGCTCCTGCGCTAGCCCCCACGGGTCAGCGCTCCCCTGTGCGTGAACGGCCGGTTGCGCCATGGCGGTGGCAGCGACTGTTTCGCCATTCGGTGTTTACGGCGCCTTCGGTCCACCGCCTGCCTGATGGTGGCTGGCCCTGGTTTAGCATCAGGCGTTTCCGGTGGCTCCGGTCCACATACTGCCCGGCGCTGACTCGCCAGCGCGCCCCGAGTGACTTCTTTGCTCGTGCAAAGAAGTCACCAAGAAACACGCCCGACTGCCGCGACCCCGGCCCGCTGTGCGGGCCGGGGTTTCCCTCGCTCCGAGGCTTTTCGCGGGCGGCGCTGAACTCGCTACGCCTTCGGCTCCGCTCAGACATCCAGCGCCTTTTCTCCCGCGAAAACCCTCTCCACTCGGCGCGACGACAACGGGGGGTCAAGGTCAAGACACCGGCCATCCCGACGGTCTTGCCAGTGGATGAAGGCTGGGTTTTCGAACACCCTGGGCACGCTCGGCCCTCGGCCGTTGCGTGCCGCGCCCGCAGGGCGGGCGCCAGGGGCTTTCGAGCGGCGTTGCCTTTGGTTAGGCGCAAACATGGGGATGCGTTCGGTTTTGACCTTCGCTTCCCGTATGGAGCCCCTCGTGGAGGGCGTGATGGGCCGGGAGAAGGCGCTGGATGTCTGAGCGAAGCCGAAGGCGCAGCGAGTTCAGCGCCGCCGGCCCAGCGCGTCCGGAGCGAGGTTCCCGGGCGAAATCCGGGTGCCCTTCTTTGGGTCCTTTCTTGGGCAAGCAAGAAAGGACCTCGCGGCGCGCTGGCGAGTCAGCGCACGGCAGTACGTGGACCGGAGGCATCGTAAACACCGGATGACGAACCAGGACCAGCCACCACGAGGCGGGCGCCGGACCGGAGGCACCGTAAACACCGGGAGACGAACCGGGACCAGCCACAAACCGAAGATCAGGCGATGAGATGGGTGGCGAGGGCAAACCACAGCGGCAGGGTGATCAGCGACAGCGCCGTCGTCAGCGTCACCGCCGCCGCATAGAGCCCGGTATCCAGCCGGAACCGATCACAGAACACCAGCCCCAGCACCATCGCCGGCATCGCCGCCTCCAGTACCGACCCGACACCGGGCACCCCCTCGAGCCCCGTCCACAACACCAGCCCGAGGGCAAAGACGGGAGCCAGGACCAGCTGGACCACGGCCACCACCGCCAGCGGCCGGGCATCGTGCCCGCGAAAGCGGTTGAACACCAGCGCCAGCCCCAGCGAGAACAGCATCAAGGGCGCCACACTGTCGGCCAGAAACCCGAGAAAGACATCCAGCCAGTCGACCAGCGGGACACCGGCAAGATTCAGCACCACGCCGACCACCGCCGCCCAAATGGACGGCACCGCCGCCAGGGCCCGGAGCGGGCTGCCGCCCCCGTACAGGCGCACGGCCTCGGGATCCCCGTAGCGCCGCGCCAGCAGCACCCCCAGGGTCAGTACCAGCGGCAGACAGGCGAACAGGTCGTACTGGATCGCCACCGCGCGCCCAGGGTCGCCAAACAGGCTGTCGAGTACCGGCAGGCCCAGATAGGTCGCGTTGGGCCAGGCTGCCGCCAGCAGCATCGCGCCAATGGCAGCCCGTTCGGCCATGCACACGCGGCAGGCCAGCAACGTGACCCCGACCATCGCCAGGACCGTAAGGCCCGCCACCAGCGCGATCCGCAGGGAGTCGAGGCCCAGCGGCGCGACCCACAGCACCTGCAGGACGAGCGCCGGCAGCAGCAAGTAGTAAACCAGGGTGGTCAGGACCCGGCGGGTGTTGTCGGCGTCCAGGCCGCCGGGCTGCAGTGCGCGCCATACCACGCCGGCGACGATCAGCGCCCCCATCTGGGTCATCACGCTCAGCATGACGGGCCGGCATCCTGGGGAGAGGAGGGCATGGTGAAGGCATCCTTTCGCGCCTAGAGGCGGGGTCGGGGCGGTCAGCGCCCATTCTACGGCGCCGGCACACGCCCCACACGAAAAAACCCGGCGGGGCGGGCACCCGGCCGGGTTCGGTCCTGCGGGCCAGGGCCCGCAGACGGCAGTCGTCCGGGGCGGTTTACGCGCCGCCGGCCTGCTGCTGTTCCTGCTGCTGGCGCTCGACGTCGGCGCGCACCTGTTCCATGTCCAGCTCGCGGACCTTGCCCAGAACCTCGTCCAGCTGGCCGGCGGAGAGCACGCCCGGCTGCGAGAACACGATGATCTGCTCGCGGAAGATCATCAGGGTCGGGATGGAACGGATCTGGAAGGCGCCGGCGATGCCCTGCTCCTCGTCGGTGTTCACCTTGGCGAAGACGACGTCGGAATGCTTGCCGGAGGCCTCTTCGAAGGTCGGGGCGAACTGCTGGCACGGGCCGCACCACGGGGCCCAGAAGTCCAGGATGACGATGTCGTTCCCGGTGATGGTGGATTCGAAGTTGTCCTGCGTGAGTTCCTGAACGGCCATGATGGCGGGCTCCGATTAAAAATGTACGGGAACCTTACCAGCCTCGCCGCCGGCTTTCAGGATTTCGATGCTGCGAGCATGGCCGCTCGCAGGCGCTCCAGGCGTTCGATCGGGTCGTCCGCCTCCAGCAACTGCTGCTTGATCTCGAGATCGATCGGCAGCAGCTCGGTCAGGCGGGCGGCGACCCAGGTCGAGTCGTCAAAGCGTCGTTCCAGGTGGGACCAGGGCGTCCCCAGCTGGTCCAGCAGGCGCTCCAGCAGGTCCGCCAGCGAGGCATAATCGACCGGGAGGCTCACCTCGGGGTATTCCGGCAGCGACTCCACCTCGCCCAGCCACAGGCCGTCGTCGGCGCGGCGGGGGTTGTGGATCACACGGCGACCCTCGCCCTTCACCAGGATGCCCAGCAGGCCATCCGGCCGCTGATCCCAGTCCACGATGGCCGCCTCGGTCCCCACGCCGTAGAAACCCGCGGAGGGATCGGTCTCGGCCGGGAGCGCCCCGGATTCCGGGGCGGGCTCCGTCGCGACGATCACGAAGCGGCCATCGTCGCGCAGGCAGCGGCGCACCATGTCGAGATAGCGGGTCTCGAAGATGCGCAGCGGCAGCAACCCCTCGGGGAACAGCACCGTGTTCAGCGGAAACAGCGGCAGCGTGGTCATGCATCCTCTCCCGGCAGGACGGCGGCGCCCCAGCGCGGCACCAGGGCATGTTCGACAGCAAGATGATCGAGCACGCGGGCCACCATGAAGTCGATCAGGTCGTCGATGGACTGGGGCCGGTGATAGAAGGCCGGGTTGGCCGGCATCACCACCGCGCCCATGCGCGCCAGACGCAGCATGTTTTCCAGATGGATCTCGGAGAACGGGGTCTCGCGCACCACCAGCAGCAGCCGGCGCCGCTCCTTGAGGACCACGTCGGCGGCGCGCTCGATCAGGCCGCGCGAGGCCCCGGTCGCGATCGCCGATACGGTCGCCGTGGTACAGGGGCAGACCACCATCGCCTCCGGGACGGCGGAGCCGCTGGCCACCGGTGCGGTCCACTGCTCGGCCCCGTAGCAGTGGATCTGGTCCGGGGCCGCGCCGTAGAGCTCGGTGAAGTAGCGCGCGATCTCCACCGGACGGCCCGGCACGTCCAGGTCCGTCTCCAGACCGAGGACGACCTGGGCCGGCTTCGACAGCATCAGATGCACCTGAACCCCGGACTCCACCAGACACCGCAGCAGGCGCAGGCCGTACGGGGCCCCGGAGGCACCGGTCAGGGCCAGAGAGATGCTGCGCGGGCGTTCACTCATGCGGGCGTTCCCTGCAGGGCTTCGATCAGGCGCAGGTGCAGCCCGTCGAAGCCTCCGTTGCTCATGATGACCAGCGTATCGCCGGCGCGCGCCGTGGCAAGAATCCCCTGCAGCAGGGACTCGATATCGCGCGCCACGGACAGCCGCTCGCCGAGTTGCCGCTGCAGCCCCTCGGTGGACCAGTCGATCTCCGGGGCATGGTACAGGTGCACCGCATCGGCCTTTTCCAGCGCGGTGCCCAGGGCCTCCGCGTGCACCCCCATGCGCATGGTATTGGAGCGCGGCTCGAGGATCGCCACCAGGCGCCCACCCGGGGCCACCTGTCCGCGCAGCCCCTCAAGGGTCAGGCGGATCGCGGTGGGGTGATGGGCGAAGTCGTCGATCACCCGGATGCCGTCGATCTCGGCGCGGACTTCCTGGCGCCGCCGCACCCCCCGAAACTCCGGAAGCGCTTCAATCCCTGCGGCCAGGGGCACACCGGCATGGCGCGCCGCGCCCAGGGCGGCCAGGGCATTGGCCAGGTTGTGCCGGCCGCTCATGGACCAGGCGACCCGCCCGATCACGGCGCCATCCGCCAGCACCTCGAACTCCGAGGCATCGGCCTTCAGCGGGCGCGCGGCCAGCGCGGCGGACGCCCCCGAATCGGGATGGGTGCTCAGGTACTCCACCGGGGTCCAGCAGCCCATCTCCAGCACCCGTTCCAGCGCGGCATCGCCGGCCGGCAGCAGGATGCGCCCCTGGCCCGGCACGGTGCGCACCAGATGATGGAACTGCCGCTCGATCGCAGCCAGATCCGGATAGATGTCGGCGTGATCGAATTCGAGATTGTTCAGCACCAGGGTCCGCGGGCGGTAGTGGACAAACTTGGCGCGCTTGTCGAAGAAGGCGCTGTCGTACTCGTCCGCCTCGATCACGAAGAACGGCGCATCCCCCAGGCGCGCGCTGACCCCGAAATTGCCCGGCACCCCGCCGATCAGAAAACCCGGGGCCATGCCGGCGTATTCCAGAATCCAGGCCAGCAGGCTGGCGGTGGTGGTCTTGCCGTGGGTACCGGCCACCGCCAGCACCCAGCGGTCGCGCAGCAGGTGTTCGGCCAGCCACTGCGGCCCCGAGGTGTAGTCCATCCCGCGCTCCAGCAGCGCCTCGACCACGGGCATGCCCCGCCGCATCACATTGCCGACCACCACCGGGCCGCGGTCGGGCAGCGTGTCCGGATCATGGCCCTCGTGCCAGGTGATCCCCGCCTGCGCCAGCTGGTCACTCATGGGCGGATACAGCTTCTGGTCGGAGCCGGTGACGGTGTAGCCACGGGCCCGGGCGAGCTGGGCGAGCCCGCCCATGAAGGTCCCGCCGATGCCCAGGATGTGCAGGTGCCCGGCGCTCACTGGAACAGCCCGATCGCGGTCTGGGTGAGCACACTGGAGATCACGATGTAGCCCAGCGCAATGAGCATACCCACCAGTCGCATGCCCAGCCCCAGCGCCTGCTGCAGGATGTGGCCGAACACCAGCAGCAGCCAGGCGAAGAGCACCAGCATCCCGAGCACGACGCCGGTGGCCACGTCCTCGGGTTCGCGCGCCGGATCGGGGCCGCCCGCCAGCAGCATCAGCAGCGCCATCAACAGCCCCAGCACCGCGCCCGTGCCTGCCATGGCGGTAAAGGTCTGGCGCCAGCGGTCCGGCACCCCGCGCAGATTGAGCACGATGACGACAAAGGCGTACAGGACCACCAGGTCCATCACGTTCAGCGCCAGCGCCTGGCCGAAGCCGTACAGCGGGATGCCGATCACCATCCCGGCGATCAGCGCGATGCCGACCCAGAAGATCAGCGTGCCGTTGTCCGCCGGCAGGTCCTGCGGCCCGCTGTGCAGGCGCAGGATGTTCAGCATCGGGGTCAGACCGTTCAACGCCCCTGCTCCTCGGCCTCCATGGCCTCCAGCGCCTCGAGTTCTTCCAGCTCGTCCAGCATGGCACCGGCCTCTTCGTCCCCCATGCCGCCGCGCACCAGGAAGTCGCGGCGCTGCAGGTAGCCCTGGCGCATCGCGATATAGGGGTCATCGGACAACTGCGCCAGCATGCGCTCGGTGGAGATCAGACCGGCGCGCATGTCGACCACGTCCAGCGCGATCAGGCCGATCCACCACCCCGTGTGATCGTCGCGCAGGTTAGTGTGATAGAGCGGGCTGGTGTAGCCATCCACCAGCCGCGCCGGGGCATCCCGCGCCGTGCTCGGTCCGAGGAAGGGCAGTTGCAGGTAGGGGCCACGGGCCACGCCCCAGGCGCCCAGAGTCTGGCCGAAGTCCTCGTTGTTCTTGTCCAGCCCCATCGGCGACGCCACGTCGATTAGTCCGAACAGCCCGAAGGTCGTGTTGAACATGATGCGCCCGGTGTCCGACGCGGCATTCTCCAGGTTGCCCTGCAACAGGTTGTTGAACAGGACCGTGAAGTCGTTGAGATTGGAAAAGAAGTTGCCAACCCCGGTCTGCACCGGCTGCGGCAGACGCCGGTACTGCACCGCCGCGGGCCGCAGCAGGGACTCGTCGAAGTCCTGGTTGAACTCGAACACGGCGCGGTTGTAGGACTCCCAGGGATCATCCGGGTGACGGTCCTCGCTGGGCACCGTGGCGCAGCCGGTCAGGCCAAGAAACATCAGGGCCAGCAGGCCCGGTCGCAAGCGGGAGACAATGGACATGTAATTCCTTTCTTTCGAACCGGCGCCGCACCGGTGTCGCAGGGACCGCGCCGGCACGAAGCCGTTCCGCGCAGGCCGGTACCGGATCGCCCTCAGGATCCGGCAATCGGATGGATATCCGCCTTGCGCGCGAGCCCGACCTGGCCGCGACCCTGATCCTTGGCGTGGTAGCAGGCCCGGTCGGCGGCGACGAACGCCTCGTCCACCCCGGGGATATCGGGCCCCAGCTCGACCACGCCCACCGATGCGCCAATGGTGACGTCACGTGCTTCCACCTGCAACGGCCGGTCACCGAGGGCCGAGCAGATGCGCTGACCAAGAATACGCCCATACTCGGCGTTGGTGTCACGGGCAATGATCGCAAATTCGTCGCCCCCGATCCGCGCCACGGCATCATGGCCGCGGGTCAACTGGCGCAGGACATGGGCCACCTGACGCAGCAGGTCGTCGCCCACGCGGTGTCCATGACGGTCGTTGACCTCCTTGAAGTAGTCGAGGTCCACCAGCAACAGGCTGGCCACCGCGCGATTCTCGCGGGCCGCGTGCATCGCGATCTCCAGTTCGCGCTCGAAGGCGCGCCGGTTCAGCAGGCCGGTCAGGCCATCGTGGCTGGCCTCGTGCACCAGGCGGTCGACCAGCCGGCGCTCCTCGGACACGTCCGTCAGCACCAGCAAGGTACGGACCGAACTGCCGGCGACCGGATCCAGGGCCGTGCGGGCGATGCGCACGATCAGTTCATGCCCGTCGCGCCGGACCAGGCGCGCATCCGAGCGTTCTCCCAGGGCCTGGTCGAGCCGTTCGCCCCGGGCATTGTCCGGTAACAGCGGGCGGCCCGTCCCGAGCTCGCGCAGGTCGAGGAGCTGGTCCAGCGAGCAGCCCAGGACCTGATCGCGGGTCAGTCCGGCCAGATCCCGGGCCGCCGGGTTCACGTAGGAGATGCCGCCATGCGCATCGAGGGTGATCACTGCATCGGGGATCGCGTCCATGCTGCGTTCCAGGTTGTGCCCGGAGCGCCGCACCCGGGCATGGACCCGGGACACATACAGCAGTGCCACCAGCGCAACCGCCGCCAGCACCGACACCAGCCACAGGAGATGGCCGCGCAGCCAGGCCAGGACATCAAACGGCTGCGGGGCGTACAGACCCACCCCCAGTTCGTACATCAGGCCGTGCACGTCCTCGTAGGAACGCGGCGCGGCCCAGCCCCCGATACCGGCCGCCCGACTGGCCGGATGCCCCTCGTCCAGCGAGAGGGTCGCCAGCAGGATCGCGTGGGCGAGCCCGGCGTCCAGGTCACCGCGCATGGCCAGCGGCCACTCGGGATACAGTCGCGTGCTGGCGCGGTAGGTGAACGAGGGAAAGGCGCGTTCGCCGACCACACGGACCTGGTCCACCCGCGGATCCCCGCGGGCTGCGAGATCTTCCAGGATGCCGGTGCGAAAGGTCGCGGCATCGACCTCGCCCTGCAGCACCCAGTCGAGCCCGCGACCGACCGGGAAGCCGGTGAACACCAGCGCCGCCAGGTCGCTTTCGACATCCAGACCGGCCGCCTGCAGCTCGCGCCAGGTCATCCACCAGCCCCCGAAGGCATCGGGGTGCACGGCCGACAGTCGCTGCCCCCGCAGGTCGTCCAGCTCTACCAGGTCCTCACGATCGGCCCGCGTGATCACCACCGCGCCGAAACGATCCTCGTCACGGCCGACCTGGCGCGGCTGCATGGTGGCGATGCGGGAGATGCCGTGCTGCTGCTCCAGCATCACGTAGGAGCCGCTGTTGGTCAGAACCAGGTCAAAGCGACCTTCCGCTACCGCCGCCTGCAGCCCATCGTTGTCCACGGGTTCAAGTTCGAAGGACGCGCCGTCCACCTGCTCCGACAGGTACTCGGCGAACGGGGTCCAGCGGCTGCGCGCGACCTCGTCCCCGCGGTGCGCGAGGATCCCCAGCACCAGCCGCTGTTCGGCGGGGGCGTCGGCGTCGCCCGCTCCCGCGGCCGGCAGCGCACCGGGCATCCACCACCCGAGCAGCACAAGAAGCAGCAGGCCCGCCCCTCCCAGCCCCCACGCCACGCCGGTGCGCCCTGCCAGGGTACATCGGGACCGCGGAGGCTGGTGGTCGTGGTCCGTCATCTCATGTGGGCTTCCGGTTGCGGCTGGCGGCGATGCGCAGGCGCAGTGAGTTCAGGCGAATGAAGCCCTCGGCGTCCTTCTGGTCGTAGGCGCCGGCATCGTCCTCGAAGGTGGCGATGGCGTCGTCGAACAGGGTGTCCTCGGAGCGGCGGCCGGCGACGATCACGTTGCCCTTGTACAGGCGCAGGCGCACCTCGCCGTTGACCACGCCCTGGGTGTCGTCGATCGCGGCCTGCAGCATGCGCCGCTCGGGGCTCCACCAGTAGCCGTTGTAGATCAGGCTGGCGTAGCGCGGCATCAGCTCGTCCTTCAGGTGCGCGGCCTCGCGGTCCAGGGTGATCGACTCCAGCGCACGGCGCGCCTTGAGCAGGATGGTGCCGCCCGGGGTCTCGTAGCAGCCACGCGACTTCATGCCGACATAGCGATTCTCGACAATATCCAGACGGCCAACACCGTGGGCCCCGCCACGCTCGTTCAGCTTCGCGAGCAGTTCCGCCGCACTCAGGCGCTCGCCATTGATCGAGACCGGGTCGCCCTTCTCGAAGCCGATGGTCAGCGTCTCGGATGCATCCGGCGCCGCCTCCGGGGAGACCGACCAGCGCCACATGTCCTCCTCGGCCTCGGTCCACGGGTCTTCCAGCGGCCCGCCCTCGTAGGAGATGTGCAGCAGGTTGGCATCCATCGAGTACGGCGACTTCGTGCCCTTCTTGGCATAGTCCACAGGGATACTGTGCTGCTCGGCATAGGCCATCAGGCGCTCGCGCGAATTCAGGTCCCACTCGCGCCAGGGGGCGATCACCTGGATGCCCGGCTTCAGCGCATAGGCCCCGAGTTCGAAGCGGACCTGGTCGTTGCCCTTGCCGGTGGCGCCGTGGGCGATGGCGTCGGCCCCGGTCTCCTCGGCGATCTCCACCATCCGGCGCGCGATCAGCGGCCGCGCAATCGAGGTGCCCAGCAGATACTCGCCCTCGTAGATGGTGTTCGCGCGGAACATCGGGAACACGTAGTCGCGCACGAAGGTCTCGCGCAGGTCCTCGATGTAGATCTGCTTGACCCCCAGGGCCTCGGCCTTGGCGCGGGCCGGCTCGACCTCCTCGCCCTGGCCCAGGTCGGCGGTGAAGGTGATCACCTCGCAGCCATAGGTCTCTTCCAGCCACTTGAGGATGACCGAGGTATCCAGACCGCCGGAATAGGCGAGGACGACGCGATTGATCGAGGAGCTCATAAAAATGCCAATCCTTGTCTTAACGTGAAGATATAGTCGTTTTGGTGAACGGCGTCACTACCAAGCCGGGGTACCGGAGGGCGCCGACGGCGCGGATACCGGGCGTTCGACCGGTGCTGGGGCCGCCTCCGCCGACGGCCCCTCCAGGCCCTGGCCCGGCTCCTGGGGCGCGCGATCTCGATCCAGCCACCAGATATCGCTGCGCCGCGACGCCGGGCGGGCACCCTCGGCGGCCGGATCCACACCGGCCGCTTCGATCTCGATTCCCCGGGCCGGCACACCCGCTTCCACCAGGGCGTCCCGCACGGCCTCGGCCCGGCTGCGGCTAAGGCGACGGTTGAGCGCCAGCGGCCCCGTGGCATCGGCCCAGCCCACGACCCGAACCCGGGGATCCTCTTCCGCCGCCAGGGCACGCGCGGCCGCCTCCAGCTCCGCGCGTGCCTCGGCATCCAGACGATCACTGGCGGTCTCGAAGTAGACGCGCCAGCGATCCAGCGCAGCCATTTCGGGGGCGGCGGCCGGGTCGGCCTGCCCCGCGCGGCAGGCGCGAAAGTCCTGTGCGCGCAGGGCAAACCGGATGCCGCGGAAGTGGACCGAGCCGTCACCATCGGGAAAATCGATACGGACGTCGTGCCCCGCCAGCAAGCGTGCCTTCAGGGGCTGGACCATGCCCTGGGGGACCCGGAACAGCCGGGCCCCCCGGGCCTGCAGACGCAGATCCAGCGGGGCATGTGTGGCCGGCCGCAGCCATTCCGGAGCACCCGTGCGCAGACGCGGCGCGGCATCCTCCGGCATCGCATACGGGGCCTGCCAGAAGGCCGCGGTCACCAGCCCGGGGCGCTGATCGAGACGCAGCACCCCTCCGTGGCGCACGGTCTGCTCGATACGACAGGTGGCATCGTCCTCGACGAGTTGCCAGTCACTGCGCTCCAGCGGATCGCTGTAGGGTTCGGCGCCGGCCGTCGCCACGCCGACACCCAGCACCAGGATCGGGAGTGCGCGACGCAGCCACTGGCTCGGGCCGGCCATGAAGGTCTAGCGCTTCTTCGGCGGCAGGATGTCGGTGATCGAGCCGTGCGCGACCTCGGCGGCAAAGGCCACGGTCTCGCTGAGCGTCGGGTGCGGGTGCACGGTCAGGCCGATGTCCTCGGCCTCGGCGCCCATCTCCAGCGCCAGCATCGCTTCGCCGATCAGGTCGCCGGCGGACGGGCCCACGATGCCGGCTCCGATCACGCGGCCATCCGCGTCGAACAGCAGTTTGGTCAGGCCGTCCTCGGCGCCCAGCGCGATCGCGCGACCGGAGGCGGCCCAGGGGAACACGCCCTTGGTGTATTCGATGCCGTCGGCCTTCGCCTGTTCCTCGGTCACGCCCATCCAGGCGACCTCGGGGTGGGTATAGGCAACGGACGGGATCGCGCGCGCGTCGAAGTGCACCTTGTGCCCGGCGATCACCTCGGCCGCGACCTTGCCCTCGTGGGTGGCCTTGTGCGCCAGCATCGGCTGGCCGACCACGTCACCGATGGCGAAGATGTGCTCGACATTGGTGCGCTGCTGGCTGTCGACCTCGATAAAGCCGCGGTCGGTTACCTGCACGCCCGCCGCCTCGGCCTTGATCTTCGCACCGTTCGGGCTGCGCCCCACGGCGACCAGCACGCGGTCGAAGGTATCCTCTTCCGGCAGGCCCTTGGCCTCGCCCTCGAACTGGCAGACGATGCCGGCCTTGGTGGCCTTGGCCTCGGTCACCTTGCTCTTGAGGAAGATGTTCTCGAAACGCTTCTTCGCGCGCTTCTCGAACGGACGCACGATGTCGCGATCCGCCCCCGGCATCAGGGTGTCGGACAGCTCGACCACAGTCACCTTGGTTCCCAGCGCCTCGTACACGCAGGCCATCTCCAGACCAATGATGCCGCCGCCGACCACCAGCATGCGTTTGGGGATCTCCGCGAGATCGAGGGCATCGGTGGAGTCCATCACCCGCTCGTCGTCCCAGGGGAAGCCGGGCAGCTTGATCGCCTGTGAACCGACCGCGATGATCGCGTGCTCGAAGCCGATCACCTCGCGGCCGTCATCGCCCTCCACGGCGATGCTGTTGGCGCCGACAAACTCGCCCGTGCCCTGCACCACGCGCACCTTGCGCTGCTTGCACAGCTGCTTGAGCCCGCCGGTCAGCTTCTTGACCGCGTTGCCCTTGTAGCCACGCAGCCCGTCGAGGTCGATCTCCGGTTCGCCGAACTTGATGCCCAGCGCGGCAAAGCGCTCGGCCTCGTGCAGCACCTCGCCGGCATGCAGCAGCGCCTTGGACGGGATACAGCCAACGTTCAGGCAGACCCCACCGATCTGCGGGTAGCGCTCGACCATGACCACGTCCAGCCCCAGATCCGCCGCGCGGAAGGCGGCGGTGTAACCGCCGGGGCCGGAGCCCAGCACCAGCACCTGGCACTGGCTGTCGGTGTTCGGGTCAGCGGCCGCCTTGGGTGCGGCCTTCTGCGACTCGCTCGCGGCGCCCGATTCCGCCTTGGCGGATTCGGCCTTGTCGCCACCGGCTGCGGGGGCGTCCTCGCTTCCGCTCGCGGCCTCGCCACTGGCCTCAAGATCCAGGAGCTTGCTGCCCTTGGAGACCTTGTCGCCGACCTTCACATGCATCTTCTTGACCGTACCGGCCTCGGGGGCGGGTACGTCGATGGTCGCCTTGTCGGACTCCAGCGTGATCAGCGGGTCCTCCGGTGCGATCTCGCTGCCCGGCTGTACCAGGACCTCGATGATCTCGACGTCCTTGAAATCCCCGATATCCGGGACCTCGATGGTCTTGGTCTGGCTCATCCAGTCACTCCGGTTGCGATTACAGAAGCATGCGGCGCATGTCGGACAGCAATGCGCTCAGCGTGGTGGCGAAGCGGGCGCCCAGGGCGCCGTCGATCACCCGGTGATCGTACGACAGCGCCAGCGGCAGGATCAGGCGCGGCTCGAACTCCTTGCCATTCCACACCGGCTTCATGCTGGAGCGCGACACACCGAGGATCGCCACCTCGGGGGCGTTCACGATCGGAGTGAACTGGGTGCCGCCGATCCCGCCGAGGCTGGAGATGGTCAGGCAGCCGCCCTGCATGTCCGCGGGCTTGAGCTTCTTGTCGCGGGCGCGCTGGGACAGGTCCATCAGCTCAGCGGCGATGTCGACCAGGCTCTTGCGGTCGACGTCGCGCACCACCGGGACGACCAGGCCGTCCGGCGTATCCACCGCGATGCCGAGGTTGTAGTACTGCTTCAGGATCAGGTTCTCGCCGGTCGCATCCAGCGAGGCATTGAAGCGCGGGTACTGCTTGAGCGCGGAGACCACCGCCTTCATCAAAAACGGCAGGAAGGTGACCTTCACGCCCTTCTTCTCGTACTCCGCCTTCAGCGACTTGCGGAAGTCCTCGAGCTCGGTGATGTCGGCCTCGTCGAACTGGGTCACGTGCGGGACGGTGACCCAGTTGCGGTGCAGGTTCTTGCCGGTGAGCTTGTTGATCTTCGACAGCGGCTGGGTCTCGATCGGGCCGAACTCGGAGAAGTCGATCTCCGGCATCGGCTCGACCCCCAGGCCGCCGCCGGCACCCTGACTCAGCGCGCGCTTGACGAAGCCCTGCACGTCCTCGCGCAGGATGCGCCCCTTGCGCCCGGAACCCTCGACCTTGCTCAGGTCCACGCCCAGCTCGCGCGCGAACTTGCGCACCACCGGCGAGGCATGGGCCTTGCGGAAGGCCGACTCGTCACGGATGTGTTCGGTCGGCGACGGCCGCGGATCGGCCCGGTCGGCGGCCTTCGGGGCAGGCTGCGGCTTCTCGGCCTCGGGGGCCGGCTCGGCCGGGGCCTCCGCGGAAGACGGCGCTTCCTGCTTCGGTGCCTCGTCCTTGGCGGAGGTGTCCTCGGCGGCACCCTCGTCGGAGGGCTCCAGTTCCAGGATCGGGTCGCCCTGGTTCACGCGGTCGCCGGCCTTTACCTTCAGCGCCTTCACGGTGCCGCCCTGCGGGGCGGGGATCTCGATGGAGGCCTTGTCGGATTCCAGCGTGATCAGCGGGTCCTCGGGGGAAACGGTGTCCCCCGGGCTGACGATGACCTCGATGATCTCGACGTCCTTGAAGTCGCCGATATCCGGGACGTGCACAGTAGTCGTGTTGCTCATGTCTGCTCCTGCCTCGGGTCCGGCGGCCTCAGGCCTGCAACGGGTTGGGCCGTTCGACGTCGATCTTGTACTTCTTGATCGCGTCGGCCACGGTCTTGACCTCGACGGTCCCGGCATCGGCCAGGGCCTTCAGGGCCGTGACCGCGATGTGGTAGCGATCCACCTCGAAGTGGCGGCGCAGCGCGGCGCGGGTATCCGAACGGCCGAAGCCGTCGGTCCCCAGCACACGGTAGTCGGCCGGCACAAAGGCACGGATCTGGTCGGCATAGGCCTGCACGTAGTCGGTCGCGGCGACCACCGGCGCATCCGAATCACCCAGGCATTCCTCCACCCAGGATGTGCGCGGTTTGGCGTCAGGGTGCAGGCGCGCATGGCGCTCGGCATCGCGGCCGTCGCGGGCCAGTTCGTTGAAGCTGGTCGCGCTCCAGACCTCGGCGGCCACGCCGAAGTCCTGGTCCAGCAGTTCGGCGGCGGCAATGGCCTCGCGCAGGATGGTACCGGAGCCCAGCAGGCGCACCTTCTTTTTCTTGCGCCCGCCGGCCTGCAGCCGGTACAGGCCGCGGCGGATGCCTTCCTCGGCGCCCTTCGGCATGGCCGGCTGCGGGTAGTTCTCGTTCATCACGGTGATGTAGTAGAAGACGCTTTGCTGCTCCGCGTACATACGGCGCATGCCGTCCTGAACGATCACCGCCAGCTCAAAGGCGAAGGTCGGGTCGTAGGCGATGCAGTTGGGCACGTTGGCGGCCATCATCAGGCTGTGGCCGTCGTCATGCTGCAGGCCCTCGCCGGCCAGCGTGGTGCGCCCGGCGGTCGCCCCCATCAGGAAGCCGCGGGCACGCATGTCGCCGGCGGCCCAGATCAGGTCGCCAACGCGCTGGAAGCCGAACATCGAATAGAAGATGTAGAACGGCACCATCGCCACGCCATGCGTGGAATAGGACGTGGCCGCCGCGATCCAGGAGGACATGGAGCCGGCCTCGTTGATCCCCTCTTCCAGGATCTGGCCCTTCTTGTCCTCCTTGTAATACATCACCTGGTCCTTGTCCTGCGGCTCGTAGAGCTGGCCGACCGAGGAGTAGATCCCCAGCTGACGGAACAGCCCTTCCATGCCGAAGGTGCGCGCCTCGTCGGGCACGATCGGGACGATGTTCTTGCCGATCTTCTTGTCGCGCGCGAGCAGGGTCAGCAGACGCACGAAGGCCATGGTGGTGGACATCTCGCGCTCGCCGGAGGCCTCCAGCAGACCATTGAAGGCATCCAGCCCCGGGATCTCCAGCGGGGTGGCCAGCGGGCGGCGCACCGGCAGGTAGCCGCCGAGGTCCTTGCGCCGCTCGTGCATGTACTTCATCTCGTCGGAGTCGGGGTCCGGCTTGATGTACTCGGCCTTCTCCACCTGCTCGTCCGACAGCGGGATATTGAAGCGGTCGCGGAACTGCTTCATGTCGTCCGCGTCCATCTTCTTCTGGCTGTGGGTGCGGTTCTGCGCCTCGCCCGCCGCGCCCATGCCGTAACCCTTCACCGTGTGCGCGAGGATCACGGTCGGCTGGCCCTTGTGCTCGGCCGCCGCCTTGTAGGCCGCATAGACCTTGACCGGGTCATGGCCACCGCGATTCAGGCGCCAGATGTCCTCGTCGGACATGTTGGCCACCATGCGCTTGAGCTCGGGGTACTTGCCGAAGAAGTGCTCGCGCACGTAGGCGCCGTCGCGCGACTTGTAGTTCTGGTAGTCGCCGTCGACCGCCTCCATCATGCGTTTCTGCAGCAACCCGTCGGTATCCTTGGCCAGCAGCGGGTCCCAGTAGCGACCCCACAGCACCTTGACCACGTTCCAGCCGGCACCGCGGAAGATCGCCTCCAGCTCCTGCACGATCTTGCCATTGCCACGCACCGGGCCGTCCAGACGTTGCAGGTTGCAGTTCACCACCCAGGTCAGGTTGTCCAGCTTCTCGCGCGAGGCCAGCGTGATCGCGCCCAGGGTCTCCGGCTCGTCCACCTCGCCGTCGCCGACAAAGCTCCAGACGCGACGGTTCTCGGTCTGCGCCAGGCCGCGATCCTGCAGATAGCGCATGAAACGCGCCTGGTAGATGCTCATGATCGGGCCCAGGCCCATGGACACGGTCGGGAACTGCCAGAAGTCCGGCATCAGCCACGGATGCGGGTAGGAGGACAGGCCCTTGCCATCGACCTCGCGACGGAAGTGGTCCAGCTGCTCCTCGCTCAGGCGGCCCTCCATGAACGCGCGGGCGTAGATCCCCGGCGAGGAATGCCCCTGGGCAAACAGCAGGTCGCCACCATGATCGTGCGACGGGGCATGCCAGAAGTGGTTGAAGCCGACGTCGTACAGCGTCGCGGCGGAGGCGAAGGTCGCGATATGCCCACCCAGTTCGGACGATGCACGATTGGCCTTGACCACCATCGCCATCGCGTTCCAGCGGATATAGGAACGGATGCGATGCTCCACCGCGCCATCCCCCGGATACTCGGGTTCCAGGTGCGTGGGGATGGTGTTCACATAGGCGGTATTGGCGGAGTACGGCAGGTAGGCCCCGCTGCGGCGCGCCTTGTCGACCAGGCGCTCGAGGAGGGCATGCGCCCGCTCGGGGCCATCCGTCTCCAGCACGGAGGCCAGAGCGTCGATCCACTCTTGGGTCTCTTGCGGGTCGATATCGTGTTCGGTCGCGTTCGGGTCCATGCTCTACCCCTGAAAACGGGTTGGGAATCGGGTTGCCACGACGGGGCCGGACCACCGGGCGGTCGGGCATTTGCTACCATGCGCCGGTGTCGGGCGGGCATAAAAGGCGCAAGTATCCCGACTGTGCCACCAACAGGTCAAGCGAAAGCCTTCTATGGCGCCGAACGTCGGCAAAATATGCGGAAAAATCCGCAAACACCGCGAAAGCCTTCCGATGCGCCCGTAACGACTCCAAAACCCGCGAAACACCCCCATCGAGATCGAGCAAAACCATGGCCGAACCCGTCCAGCTGGACCCGCAGCACCGCCCAATGGCGAACCGTTTCCGCGGCTTTTTGCCGGTGGTGGTGGACGTGGAGACGGGGGGCTTCGACTGCCGCCGCCATGCGCTCCTGCAAGTGGCCGCGGTGTTTCTGCGCCGGGACGAGCAGGACCACCTGGTGCGCGATCGCACGGTGAGTCTGCATGTGCGTCCCTATGAAGGCTCGGAGATGGACCCGAAGTCCCTGGAAGTGAACGGCATCGACCCGTACCACCCGCTGCGGGCCGCCTGGCCGGAGGATCAGGCGATGGGGAAGCTGTTCAGCGAGGTCCGCCGTGAAGTGAAGGTCAACCACTGCAAGCGCGCGATCCTGGTCGGACACAATGCGCACTTCGACCTTGGCTTCGTGCATACCGCGGCCGAACGCTGCGGGATCAAGCGTAACCCGTTCCACCCGTTCAGCAGCCTGGACACGGTGTCGCTCTCGGCACTGGCCTTTGGGCAGACGGTGCTGGCACGTGCGGCCGACGCCGCGGGGATTGGTTGGGATACCGAGTCCGCCCACAGCGCCGCGTTCGACGCGGAAAAGACGGCGGACATCTTCTGCCAGATCGCCAACCGCTGGCAGGACGGGATCGGCGTGCCGCAGCCAGCACTACGCCTGCCCGACCCGGAAGAACTTCCGCCCGGGAGCTGACACACAACACACGCCCTGCGACCCCTCGCAGATCGCCACGGCGCTGCGCGCCTCGCGATGACCCAACCCTCAGCCCCGTCATTGCGAACCCCGCAGGGGTGAAGCAATCTCCCACCGTCGGCACCGCTCGGGGCGCGTCGATGCTTCGGGAGATCGCCACGCCCCTGCGGGGCTCGCGATGACCAACCCTCTCCAGTCATTGCGAACTCCGCAGGGGTGACGCAATCTCCCGGACACGGCCACGACGGCGGGAATCCGGGGGCACATCAGGAGATCACCACGATCCCTTGCTGGGCCTCGCGGATGACGGTTTTGGTTGGGCGGCAGCCCCTAGGGCTGCCGCCCACCTCCATGCTTTAACTCGCGGCGCGCTTGGCGTGGGCCTCGTCGACCATCTTCTTCAGCTCGCCACTCTCGAACATCTCGAGGGTGATATCGCAGCCGCCGATCAGCTCGCCGTCGATGTAGACCTGCGGGAAGGTCGGCCAGTCGGCGAAGCGCGGCAGATTCTGCATGACCTCCTGGTCCGCGATCACGTTCACGTAGCCGAATTCCTGGTCGCAGCGCTTCAGCGCCTCCACTGCACGGCTGGAGAAGCCGCACATGGGGAACTGCGGGGTGCCCTTCATGAAGATCACCACCGGGTTGTCTTCCACCTGCTGGCGGATACGATCCATTACGTCCATTACTGTACTCCGAGATTGGGTGCCGAACGGGGCGCCAGGCGGCAGGGCCCGGCGCCCCCGGGTCAATTCCTAGTATAACGCTCAGACATTGAAGCGGAAATGTACCACGTCGCCTTCCTTGAGCACGTATTCCTTGCCCTCGAGGCGCCATTTCCCCGCGTCCTTCGCGCCCTGCTCGCCGTTGTGGGCCACGAAGTCGTCGTAACCGACCACCTCGGCACGGATGAAACCGCGCTCGAAATCGGTGTGGATCACCCCGGCCCCCTGCGGCGCGCTGGAGCCCTGGCGCACGGTCCAGGCGCGGACCTCCTTCTCGCCGGCGGTGAAAAATGTCTGCAGGCTCAGCAGGCGATAGGCGGTGCGGATCACCCGGTCCAGCCCCGGCTCTTCCAGCCCCAGATCGGCCAGAAATTCCGCGCGCTCCTCCGGGTCGAGCACCGCGATCTCCGCCTCGATGGCAGCGCAGACACTGACTACCTCGGCACCCTCCTCGGCCGCGCGGGCCTGCACTGCCTCCACCATCGCGTTACCCCCGGCAAGCGAGGCCTCGTCGACATTGGCGATGTACATCAGCGGCTTGAGGGTCAACAGATGCAGGTCGTACAGTGCCCGGCGCTCGTCCTCGTCCAGATCCTGGGCCCGCGCAGGAATCCCCTGATCCAGGCCGGCCCCGACCTTCTCGGCGGCCTTGAGCTGGGCGATCGCGGTCTTGTCCTGCGACTTGGCCGCCCGTTCCAGACGCTTCAGCGCCTTGTTCACGGTCTCCAGATCCGCCAGCATCAACTCGGTGCTGATGGTCTCGATGTCGGCGATCGGATCGACCTTGCCGGCGACATGCACAATGTCGTCGTCCTCGAAGCAGCGCACCACCTGCGCGATGGCGTCGGTCTCGCGGATATGCGCCAGGAACTGGTTGCCCAGCCCCTCGCCCTGGGCCGCCCCGGCTACCAGCCCGGCAATGTCCACGAACTCGACCGTGGTGGGCAGCGTGCGCTGGGGTTTCACGATCTCGCTCAGCCGGGTCAGGCGCGGATCCGGGACCTCCACCACGCCCACGTTCGGGTCGATGGTGCAGAAGGGATAGTTCTCCGCGGCGATCTCCGCACGCGTGAGGGCATTGAATAGGGTGGACTTGCCGACGTTCGGCAAACCCACGATCCCGCATTTAAGACTCATCGGGTTTCCTCGGAATTCGTGGCCGGCTTCGAGTTGCCGCCATGCAGATTGCGCACCGCCTCGTCCCAGCGTCCGGCCACCAGCGCAGGCACCTGATCCAGCGCCTTGTCGATGGCCTCCTCGATCGCCTGCGTGTCGGCCTTGCCGGGACGATCCAGCACGAAGGGCACCACATCATCGCGATGCCCCGGGTGGCCGATGCCGACCCGCAGCCGAGCGTAGTTCGGGCCGCCCAGGTGTCGATGCAGATCCCGCAGGCCATTGTGGCCGCCATGCCCGCCACCCATCTTCAGCCGCACCACGCCCGGATCGAGGTCCAGTTCGTCGTGGACGATCAGGATAGCCTCGGGGGGTATACGGTAGAAATCGGCGCACTTGCGCACCGGCAGGCCGCTCTTGTTCATGAAGCTCATGGGCTTGAGCAGCCAGCAGTCGCCCGCGGGCAGATTGAGGCGGGCCGCCTCGCCATCGAAGCGGCTCTCGGGGCGAAAGTCCGCGCCATGCCGGCGGGCCAGGGTGTCCACAAACCAGAAACCCGCGTTATGCCGGGTTTCGGCATAACGCGGGCCCGGGTTGCCCAGCCCGACCACCAGACGAATCGGTTCGGGTTGGATCGCCATCGTTCAGGCGGCAAGCCGCAGGGGCTTACTCCTTGTCCCCGGACTCCGACTCGTCGCCGGAGGCCTCTTCGCCACCCGCGGCTTCCTCGCCACCTTCGGCCTCGGCAGCCTCGCCTTCCCCGACCTCTTCTTCCTCGGTCTTGGCGGCGCGCGGCAGCAGGACGCTGACCACGGCGTAGTCGTATTCCTCGCCATGCATCAGCGCGACACTCTGCACGCCTTCCGGCAGCTTCAGCTCGGAGATATGCAGGGTGTCGCCGACATCCATCTCGACGACATCGATATCGATGGACTCGGGCAGATCGCCCGGCAGGCACTCGACCTCGAGCTCGTTGATCATGCGGCTGACCATGCCGCCGCCCAGCTTCACGCCCTTGGCCTCTTCCTCGTTATGGAAGTGCAGCGGCACGCTGACGCGGATCGGCTGGTTGGCGCTCACGCGCATCAGGTCGACGTGGTAGATGGTCGGCTTGAACGGATGGCGCTGCACGTCGCGCAGGATCGCCTTCTCGGTCTTGCCGTCCAGCTTCACGCTGAGGATGTGCGAGTAGAACGCGTCTTCCTTCAGGTTATGGACCATCGCGTTGTGATCCAGCGTGATGGCCACGGCGTCCTTGTCCGCCCCGTACAGGATGGCGGGCAGCTTGCCGGCGCGACGCAGGCGGCGGCTCGCACTCGAACCCTGTTCGTCACGCTTCTCGGCTTCAATGGTAAAGCTCATGCTCATTGCTACGGTCTCCAAAATGAAAGGCGCTTCACCCGAAGCGCCCTGAACACACCCCGCCCGCGACCAGGCGGGGCGCTGAAGGGAGGCGAACCTCCCGAAATCGTTTTCGGCCCGACGCTCTCGCTAGTCCATGAACAGCGAACTGACGGATTCCTCGCGGTTGATGCGGCGGATGGTCTCGGCCAGCATCTCCGCCACCGACAACTGCCGGATCTTGTCGCAGCTCTGCGCGTTGGGCTGCAGGGCCAGCGTGTCGGTCACCACAAGCTCGTCAAGCGCCGAACCGTTTATGTTATCAATTGCCGCGCCAGAAAGCACGGGGTGCGTGGCGTAGGCCATCACCGAGTGCGCCCCGTGTTCTTTCAGGGCCTTTGCGGCCTGGCACAGCGTGCCGGCGGTATCCACCAGGTCATCGATGATGATGCAGGACTTGCCGCGCACGTCACCGATGATGTGCATCACCTCCGACTCGTTCGCGCGCGGGCGGCGCTTGTCGATGATCGCCAGGTCGGCGTCGTCCAGCCGCTTGGCGATCGCGCGGGCGCGCACCACCCCGCCGACATCCGGCGACACCACGGTCAGATCGCCCGAGACATGCCGCCAGACATCGCCCAGCAGGACCGGCGAGGCATAGATGTTGTCTACCGGGACGTTGAAGAAGCCCTGCACCTGGTCGGCGTGCACGTCAATCGTCAGCACGCGGTCCGCGCCGACCGCCTCGATCATGTTCGCGACCACCTTGGCCGAGATCGGCACCCGCGCCGAGCGCACGCGCCGATCCTGGCGCGCGTACCCGAAATACGGGATCACCGTGGTAATGCGGCCGGCCGAGGCGCGGCGCAGCGCATCCACCATGATCACCAGCTCCATGATGTTCTCGTTGGTTGGCTGGCCGGTCGGCTGGATCAGGAACACGTCGCGACCGCGGACGTTCTCCAGCAGCTCGACCTGCACCTCGCCATCACTGAAACGTCCGACGATGGCCTTGCCCATGGGCAGCCCCAGGTGCTCGGCAACGGCCTGGGCGAGACGCGGGTTCGCATTGCCCGCGAAGATCATCATGCGATTCTTGTCGACCACGGTTCGTCCCGGTCTGGATGGAGTGGGGCGGGCTGCGATATCGCCCGGGCCCCAGTATAGACCCCGGTGCTGGGCCGGGGTCTTGATGGTTGTGCCTCGCGCCTTTCTGGCGCGAGGCGGGAAATGGCTGGGCCGGCAGGATGATGGCGCTACGCGCCACCCTTCGGGCGCCACCTGCGGTGGCGTGCGCTCGCGGCTACGCCGCTCGAGTCGAACCCGGTTCTCACCCTGTCGGCCCTTTGGCCGGCGCCGCGGCGCCATGCGCCGCGGTTTCGTTGTATGGCTGGGCCGGCAGGATTCGAACCTGCGCATGGCGGGATCAAAACCCGCTGCCTTACCGCTTGGCTACGGCCCAATAACTCACTGGACTCTATTGTACTGCCCGGCCGGCGTCGTGCCCGGCACATCCCGCGGATCGGCGGCGCCGATCCGGGCCGGCAGGATGATGGCGCTGCGCGCCACCCTTACGGGCCGTCACCTTCGGCGACGGTCGGTCGCGGCTGCGCCGCTCGCGTCGAACCTGGCGCTTAGCGGGATCAAAACCCGCTGCCTTACCGCTTGGCTACGGCCCAATAACTCTGGACTTACTCTGTCTCGACACCGCCTGGCGGCAGCCAGGCCCGCAGGGGCGACACGTTTACCAGCGGTGTCACCCAGCTGCGCCACGGAGCCGGCTGCGCGGACTGCGCCGCCCCAGCTGCCGCTTCGTCGGGGAACACCCCGAACACGCAACCGCCACTCCCACTCAGGCGCGCCCGCGGCGTCTGCTCCGCCAGCCAGTGCAGCGCCCGATCCACCTCGGGATAACGAGCCCGCACCACCGGTTCGAACACGTTGACGAACCGGCTGGCGTCGACGGCGGACGAAATTGTCTCGGTGGGGCAGTCGCGTGTCAATTCCGCACACCCGAACATCGCCCCGGTGGCGACCGAAACCCCAGGGTCGATCAGCAGGATCCAGCCGGTATCCGGGGCCACGGCCGTGAGCCGCTCGCCCACACCCTCGGCCCAGGCTGCCTGGCCGACCACGAACACCGGTACGTCGGCACCCAGCTCCAGGCCGATCCCCACCAGCTGCTCGACATCACACCCCAGCTCGAACAGGGCATTCAAGGCCACCAGCGTGGTGGCGGCATCGGAACTGCCGCCCCCCAGGCCACCGCCCACCGGGATCCGCTTGTCGAGATGGATACGCACGCCAAATGGGGTCTTCGCCACCCGGGCCAGGCGCCGGGCCGCGCGCAGGCACAGGTTGTCGGCCCCGTCGATGGCCGCGCCCGCCATCTCGAAGCGCCCCGCCGGCAGGGGCTCGAAGCGCAGGCGATCCTCCAGCCCGAGGAACTGGAACACCGTCTGCAGCTCGTGATAGCCGTCCGCCCGCCGGCCGGTGATATGCAGGAATCGATTGATCTTGGCGGGCGCGGGAAAAGTGGTGTCGAAGCCCCCGCCCGCGACGGCAGCGGTCATGACGGATCACCACCAAGCTGCCAGCGACCGATGCGGGCCCGCAATTCCACCCCTTCGCGCTCCAGCACCATGGTGACCGGCATCGCCAGGCCGTCGATTTCCTCGAACTCGTTGTACTCGATGGTCCAGCCGGACTGGTGGATCTCCAGTGGCCGCCCGTCCGCGTCGATATCCAGCTGGTACGAGGCCTCGGGGTGGAGCAGGCCACGCACCCAGTAGACCATGCCGCTGACCGGGATCGACTCGCCCAGGACCCGCGCGACGAGCGCATCCGGGTCCTGCGCCTGGAAACGCTCGCCGGACCGGGTCACCAGCAGCGCGCGGCCGTTCTCCGACAGCGTCAGCCGACCACCGCCGCGCCCCATCGGGCCGGACAGGTCCAGCACGTGCTGACCTTCCTGCACCCGCCAGTTGAGCTGGGCGGACCAGTATTCCTCGCCGGAGGCCAGCCCCAGGCGCGCGACCAGTCGCCAGCTGTCCAGCGCCTCCAGCTGTGCGGTGCGGGCCTCGAAGGCGGCCTCGGCGGCCGGCGAGGTATCCGCCTCCGGCAGGGGCGCGGCACAGCCACCCAGCAGAAGACCCAGGCCGACCAGCAGACCGGCCAGCCTCGCCCCGCCCGCAAGATCCCCGGGCTTCCGCATCCCCGCAGCCCGACTCATTCGATCAGGTCGTTGCGTACGCGCTGCAGGCGTTCATGATCGGGCTCGCGCTCCAGCGCAGCCTCGAGGATCTCCCGCGCCTCGTCGCGCGCACCTCGCTCCCAGAGGACGACGGCCAGATTGCTGGCGATCTCGCCGTCGTCCGACAGCGAGTACGCGCGGCGAAGCTGCGTCTCGGCCTCCTCCAGCCGGCCCAGGCGATACAGCACCCAGCCGTAGCTGTCGATGATGGCGGCATCGTCCGGCTCCTGCTCGTAGGCACGCAGGATCAGGTCATAGGCCTCGTCATACCGCTCGGTGCGATCCGCCAGGGTGTACCCCAGCGCGTTCAGGGCCGCGACGTTCTCGGGATCGGACTCGAGGATCGTGCGGAAATCGGCCTCGGCGGCCGCGATGTCGTCTTCGCGCTCGTGGACCAGACCCCGCAGGTACAGCAGCCGGGTATCCCCGGGGAACTGCACCAGCCCGCGATTCAGCCGGGCGCGTGCCTCGGCATAGTCGCCGATCTCGCGCAGTGCGTTCGCCTCCGCCAGATAGGCGCGCCGGGCCAGATCGTCGTCCACGCCCTGCTGCATCGGCGCAAACAAGTCGCGCGCCGCTTCCTGGCCCTCGTGCCGCAGCGTCAGGCGCGCACTGCGCAGGCGTGCATCATCGGCGTGATCGCCCTCCTCTACGCGACCATAGGCGGCCAGGGCGGCCTCCGGCTCGTCGGCCATCTCGTGCAGCCGACCGAGGTAGTACGCGACATCGTTCTCGCGCTCCCCCAGTGCGTCCAGGCGCTCCAGGTAATCCCGGGCCGGCCCCAACTGCTCCGCCTCCAGATTCATCAGGGCCAGCGCCAGCAGGAGCTGGGTATCCTCCGGCGCCAGCTCCACCAGGCGATCCATCTCCTCGCGGGCGAAGGCGTCATCCTCCATTTCGGTCAGGACGCGCCCATAGCCCAGCCGGGCCTCGCGGCTCTCCGGGTGCGCCTCCACCGTCGCGCGCAGGGTCTCGATCGCGGCGTCCTCCTGCCCGGCCTCGCTCTGGGCTCGCGCATGCAACAGCTGCAGCGGCACCGAATCCGGGAAGCGCTCGCTGGCCGGCCCGGTCACCGCCAGTACCTCCTCGCCCGGCTCGCCGAAGCGCAGCGCGGCCTCGGCCAGTACGCGGTGGACACCGACATCGTCGCTGCGCCGCTCGGCGAGCAGCCGCATGGTCTCCAGGGCGGCGGCCTGATCCTGGGCCTGGCCGATCACGCCGCCCAGCGTGGCGTTGGGGTCGCCACCCTGTACCACCACCCGATTCATCAGCGAATCCAGCTGCTCGGCCGCCTGTTCGGCATCCCCCGCATTAATCCGCAGCACCGTCGAGACCTGGCTGGCCTCCATGCTCTCCGGCGCGAGCCGCAGCCAGCGGTCGGCCGACCGCTGGGCCTGCTCGTGATCGCGCGCGAAGAGCGCGATGCGCGTGGCGCGTTCGGCAATGGCGGGGTCGTCACTCAGCAGGGCCGCCGCCCCGTAGTAACGCGCGGCCTCGGCATGCTCGCCGGAACGCACCGCGATCTCGGCGGCCAGCACGCTGAACATCAGCGCGGCCTCCGGATCCTCGGTCTGCATCAGCGGGAGCACCTCGGGGCGATCCGACTCCGGCGGTTCCGAGGCATCCAGTTGGGTGTGCGCGCAGCCCGCCAGGGAAAACACGGCGGTCAGCGCGAGCAGGCTTCGAATCATCTTGTATCCAGTCGGCATCAGCACAGGCATACCGGGTGGGACGGGCCAGGCAGCTGCGGGGTTCCATCCCCGCCGCAATCCACCGCAAGCCTACAGCACAGTACACTATCGGGAAATTCGGCCACGCGCCCGCGTTTTCCGGCACAATACGCGCCAGCATGCTGTTCACTCTCGGGATCAATCACAAGACGGCACCGGTCGCCATTCGCGAACGGCTTTCCGTCAACGAGCACGAGCTCGGCGAGGCCCTGCACTCGCTGCGCTCCGGCGTGCTGCTGCCGGAAACCGCGATCCTGTCCACCTGCAACCGTACCGAGGTGTACTTCCGCGAGGGCGACCCGCACAGCGAGCAACGCGTGCTCGACTGGATCGGCGGCTACCACGGCATCGATCGCGACGAACTGAAGCCCTACCTCTACCTGCACCACGACGGCTCCGCCGTGCGCCACACCCTGCGCGTGGCCAGCGGGCTGGACTCCATGGTCCTCGGCGAGCCGCAGATCCTCGGGCAGATGAAGACGGCCTACCAGCACGCCCATGACGCCGGCACGCTGGGGCGCTCGCTGGAACGACTTTTCCAGCACGCCTTCGCCACGGCCAAGGACGTGCGCACCCAGACCGCCATCGGCCAGAGCGCCGTCTCGGTGGCCTTTGCGGCCGTCTCGCTGGCGCGCCAGATCTTCGGTGACCTGAAGCCCCTGACGGCCATGGTCATTGGCGCCGGCGAGACCATCGAACTGGCCCTGCAGCACCTCTCGGGGGGCGGCATCGGCAACGTGATCGTCGCCAACCGTACGGTCGATCGCGCCCGCGCGGTGGCCGGACGCTTCGACGCCGAGGCCATCAGCCTCGACCAGCTCCCCGACCGCATGGCCGACGCCGACATCGTGATCTCCTCTACCGCCGCGCCGCTGCCCATCCTCGGCAAGGGGGCGGTGGAACGCGCCCTGCGCAAGCGGCGCCACAAGCCGATGTTCATGGTGGATATCGCCGTGCCGCGCGACATCGAGCCCGAGGTCGGCCAGCTCGAGGACGTCTACCTCTACACCGTCGATGACCTGCAGGAGGTCATCGACGAGAACATGGCCTCGCGCCAGGCCGCCGCCGAGCAGGCCGAGGAGATCATCACCCAGCGCGCCGGGGAATTCATGCGCTGGCTGCGTGCCCGCGACTCGGTGGACAGCATCCGCCAGCTGCGCCAGCGCGCCGACAGCGTGAAGGCCGAGGCCCTGGCCAAGGCCGAAGCGATGCTTCGCGCCGGCAAGTCGCCGGAAGAGGCCATGCAGCTGCTGGCGCACAGCCTGACCAACAAGCTGATGCACGCCCCCTGCAAGTCGCTGAATACCGCGGCGCACGAGGGCGATGCCCGCCTGCTGGAGGCGGCCCATCGCCTGTTCCAGCTGCCCGCCCCGGAAGACGACCCCGGCGACGATTCCGAATCCGGCGCCCGTTCGTGAAGGCCTCGTTCCGCACCAAGCTCGAGGGCCTGGCCGAGCGCCACGCCGAGATCGCGCACCTGCTCGCCACCCCGGATGCCGACGAGGACCCGGACCAGCTGCGCCGCCTGTCCCAGGAATACAGCCAGCTGGAGCCGATCGCCGAGGCCTGGAAGGCCTGGCACGACAACCACGCCGCACTGGAGGAGGCGCGCGCGATGCTCGAGGAGGACGACCCCGAGCTGCGCGCGATGGCGGAGGCCGAGGTCGAGACCCTGACCGAGCAGACCGAGGCCCTGGAGGCCGAGCTCTACCGCCACCTGATCCCGAAGGACCCGCACGACAACGCCAACGTGTTCCTGGAGATCCGCGCCGGGACCGGCGGCGACGAGGCCGCAATCTTCGCCGGCGACCTGCTGCGAATGTACACCCGCTACGCCGAGCAGAAGAACTGGAAGCTGGAGATCCTCAGCGCCAGCGAGGGCGAGCACGGCGGCTACCGCGAGGTCATCGCGCGCTTGGCAGGGCAAGGCGCCTACTCGCGGCTCAAGTTCGAGTCCGGCGCCCATCGCGTGCAGCGCGTGCCCGAAACCGAGTCCCAGGGCCGCATCCACACCTCCGCCGCGACCGTCGCCATCCTGCCGGAGCTGGAAGAGGTCGAGATGCCGGAGATCAACCCGGCCGACCTGCGCGTGGACACCTTTCGCGCCTCCGGTGCCGGCGGCCAGCACATCAACAAGACCGACTCCGCGGTGCGCCTGACCCACCTGCCCACCGGCATCGTGGTCGAATGCCAGGAAGAGCGCTCGCAGCACAAGAACCGCGCCAAAGCCATGACCTACCTGGCCGCGCGGATGTTCGAGGCCGAGCGCGAGGCCCAGGCCGCCGCGCAGAGCGCCGAACGCAAGGGCCTGGTCGGCAGCGGCGACCGATCCGAACGCATCCGCACCTACAACTTCCCGCAGGGCCGGGTAACCGACCACCGCATCAACCTGACCCTGTACAAGCTGGAACAGGTGATGGCCGGCGACCTGGACCCGGTCATCGACCCGCTGATCCACGAATACCAGGCCGAGCAGCTCGCCACCCTCGCCGAAGCCTGATGCCCGCGACTTCGACCCTGGACGCGTTGCTGCAGGAACTGCGCGCCCGCCTGCAGGCCGCCGGGATCGAGGCGCCCGGACTGGAGGCCCGCATGCTGCTGGGCGCAGCCACCGGCCTGGACACCGCGCAACTGATCGCCCACGGCACCGACCCCGCCACGGCCGAACAGGCCGCCCGCGCCGACACACTCTGCCAGCGCCGCTGCGCCGGCGAACCGATGGCCCACATCCTCGGCCGGCGCAGCTTCTGGACACTGGAACTGGGGGTCTCCCCCGCCTGCCTGATCCCGCGCCCCGAAACCGAGCTGCTGGTGGAACAGGCCCTCCTGGCCATCGACACGCTCGCAACCGACACCCCCTGGGTGCTGGACCTCGGCACCGGCCCCGGTACCATCATCCTGGCACTGAAAAGCGAACGCCCGCGCATCCGGGCCTTCGCCAGCGACCGCAGTCATGCGGCGCTGCAACAGGCGCAGACCAACGCGCGCGACCTGGGGCTGCCGGTCGGGCTGTGGCAGGGCGACTGGCTGGACGCGCTGACGCCAACGGCAGGGCTGGACATCATCACCTGCAACCCGCCGTACATCGACCCGGATGATCCGCACCTGACCCGTGGCGACCTGCGCTTCGAACCGCGCTCGGCCCTGGCGGCGGACGCCCATGGCCTGGCCGACCTGTACCGGGTGATCGATACCGCCCGGCCCCACCTGAATCGCGGCGGATGGCTGCTGCTGGAACACGGCTTCGATCAGGGCCCGGCCGTGCGGGACCGCCTGCAACAGGCGGGCTACCGGGCGATCCGGACCTTGAGGGACCCCGCCGGCCACGAACGGACCACGCTGGGGATACACTGACCCGGGGCGACCGCTGAATCAGTTGGCGCTTGCAACCATCACAAAAAAGCCCCGGCCATAAGCCGGGGCTCGCAGTGCGTCGGGGGCGCGTCCGGATCAGAGCGGCAGGCGCAGGTGCAGGTTGACCGAGCCGCTGGGCGAAGAACGGTGGCGGTAGCGGCTCGAGCGGTTGTCATAGTAGTGGTAGTGATGATGCTCGTAGCTGCGCGAGCGCTTGTGATGGCCGCGGCCGCGCTGTTTCGCGCGCTTGGCCTGCTTGTGGCCGTGGGCACCCGGGTGGCCGCGGTAGTGCTTGTGCCCCCGAGAATGTCCATGCCGCACAGGCTGCAGCGCGGCGGCATCGAAGCTGGCGCCGGTCACCGTCGGCAGCGCGCCGGTGACCGGCTGGGCCGCATGGGTGGGGGCGGACAGGGCGAGCGCCAGCAGGGCCGCCGGCGCAAGTATCGCGAGTCGTTTCATGGGGTGTTCCCTCCTTCCATTCGGGTCCTGCGGGGCAACGCCTGAAGCGTCCGCCGGCCCCGGTTGTGGCAGGATTGCCAGGGTCTCAGCGTAGGCCGCGTTCCTGAACGTTAGCTAACTGGGGCCGCCGGCGAGCGTGACGCCGGTTACAATTTCGGCCTTTCTCCGGAGACCTGCTCCATGGATGACGACCAGCTCCTGCGGTACAGCCGCCAGATCATGCTCCCCGGCGTGGGGGTGGAGGGTCAGGAGGCCCTGCGGCAGGCGCATGCGGTGATCATGGGACTGGGCGGACTGGGCTCTCCGGTCGCCGCCTACCTGGCCGCAGCCGGCGTGGGCCGCCTGACCCTGGTGGACCCGGACCACGTCGAGGTGACCAACCTGCAGCGCCAGATCCTGCATACCGATGCCGACATCGGCCGCGACAAGGTCGCCTCGGCGACCGACCGCATCGCCGCGATGAACCCCGCCTGCCGGGTGGAGGCGCGCGCCGAACGTCTCGACGACGCGGCCATGCGCCGGCTGTTCGCCGACGCCGACGCGGTCCTGGACGGCACGGACAACTTCGCCGCCCGCGGGGCCATCAGCCGGGCCGCGCTGGCGGCCGGCACGCCACTGGTCTCCGGCGCCGTGATCCGTTTCGAGGGGCAGCTGACCACCTTCGACTACCGCGATCCCGGGGCGGCCTGCTACCACTGTCTCTACGGCGAAGGGGGCGGCGACGAGGACACCTGCGCCGCCAACGGGGTGCTGGCCAGTCTGCCCGGCGTGGTCGGCAGCCTGCAGGCCACCGAGGCGCTGAAGCTGCTGATGGGCCTGCCGACCCTGAGCGGCCGGCTGCTGATCCTCGACGGACTGGCCATGCAGTTCCGGGAGATTCGCCTGCGGCGCGACCCCGGCTGCCCCGCGTGTGGCCACCGCCACGCCCCGTCCTGAACCCGGGGCAACCCCGATTCAGGCGCAGGAGCGCGGATTAAATGGCAGGACCTTGCCGGAGGCCGCCGGCGGCCCGGCCTCGGCCAGTGCGGCCGCGAGCTCCGGCTCCATCGCCGACAGGGTGCGGTTCATCACCATGCTGGCCATGGCGTGGAACAGCAGCAGTTCGCAGGCCACTGGACGATGCAGGCTGCGCCGCCCCCGGGAGTGAAAGGCGGTCCAGGCGACCACCGGCATATCGTTCAGCACCCGGTCGACCACAATCCACGCATCGCGCTGGAGGATCAGGTCGAGATGCTTCAGCCCGGGCGGCGACAGGCGCACCTCCGGCCCCAGACGGGCCAGGGCACGCCGCACCTGGTTGAAGTAACGCGCCTCCACCAGCCAGCCGGGGCGGACATCCAGGGTCGGGATTTCGGTATGCCGGGAATACATTGCGCCCCCGTCTGCGAACGCTGCTAGATCAGTCCTGCTTCTATAGCAAGACCACGGGCGCTCGGGGGCTCGGCCCGCGCCCGGCCGGCGACCGGGGGTCACGGCGGGCTAACGAGAGAGTGCGGCGGGAGGGCCGCAAAGGGCTGACTACTGACGGGTGTCCGGGGTCGGAGGCTGGGTACCCTCGGCGGCGCAGAGGGCCTCGGCATCGACCGGGTCGAAGTGGTAGTGGGCGTTGCAGAATTCGCAGGTCACATCCACCGCGCCCTGCTCCTCGATGATGCCGCGGATCTCGTCACGGCCGAGGCTGCGCAGGGTCTCGCCGATACGCTCGCGGGAACACGGGCAGTGAAAGCTGACGCCCGTGCCGTCGAACAGGCGCACGCGCTCTTCGGCGAACAGCCGGCCCAGCAGCGTGCCGGCATCCAGCTCCAGCAGCTCGTCGGCGGTGGTGGTCTCGGCCAGGATCGTCGCGCGGCTCCATTCCTCCGAGTCCCGGGTCACCGCATCGCCACCCTCGCCCGGGAGCGCCTGCAGCAGCATGCCGGCCGCGGACTGCGCCCCACTGGCCAGCCACAGCCGGGTCGGCAGCTGCTCGGAACGCTCGAAGTAGACGTTCATCGCGTCCGCGAGGGTCTCGCCCTCCAGCTCGACCACGCCCTGATAGCGCTCGCCGCCATCCCCCGGGTCCAGGGTCAGCATCAGCCGTGCGTCCTCGCCGGCGCACTCGGCCAGGGTGGCGCCCTCGGGCGGCGTCTCGCGAAAGCGGGCCAGCCCGCGCAGCCGCCCCTGGCCGTCGGCCTGGGCCACGATCATGTGCACGGGGCCGGGACCGGTGACCTGCAGGATCAACGAGCCATTGAACTTGAGCGTGGCCGCGGTCAGGGCCACGGCCGCATAGGCCTGGCCCAGCAGATCGCGCACCACGGGCGGGTACTCGTGGCGCTGCAGCAGGGCCTGCCAGGCGGCGTCGAGGTGCACCCATTCACCACGCACCCCGGCCTCCTCCAGCATGAAGCGATGCAGGGTGTCGGCCTCACGCATGGGATTGCGGTCCGCGCATCAACCGTCCAGCTTCGCCTTCAGGCGCTCGTTCACCTGGGCGGGGTTGGCCTTGCCCTGGGTGGCCTTCATCACCTGGCCAACGAAGAAGCCGAACAGCTTGTCCTTGCCGCCCCGGTACTGCTCGAGCTGCTGCGGGTTGCTGGCCATCACCTCGTCGATGATGGCGTCGATCGCGCCGGTATCGGTGATCTGCTTGAGGCCCTTGGCCTCGATCACCGCATCGGCGTCGCCCTCGCCGTTCCACATCGCCTCGAAGACCTCCTTGGCGATCTTGCCGGAGATGGTCTCGTCCTGGATGCGCGCGAGCAGGCCGGCCAGCGCCTCGGCGTTCACCGGGGCATCCTCCAGTTCCACCTCGGACCGGTTGAGCGCGGCGGAGAACTCGCCCATGACCCAGTTGGCGGCCAGCTTGGGGGCATCGCAGCCGGCGGCCACGGCCTCGTAGAAGTCGCCCATCTCGCGGGTCGCGGTGAGCACACCGGCATCGTAATCGGACAGGCCGTACTGCTCGACGAAGCGGGCGCGCTTGGCGTCCGGCAGCTCCGGCAGCTTTTCGCGCACGGAGTCGATGAAGGCACCGTCCACGACCAGCGGCAGCAGGTCCGGATCCGGGAAATAGCGGTAGTCGTTCGCCTCTTCCTTGCTGCGCATGGAGCGCGTCTCGTCGCGGTCCGGATCGTACAGGCGGGTCTCCTGCACCACGCTGCCGCCGCCCTCGATCAGGTCGATCTGGCGTTCGACCTCGAAGTTGATCGCGCGCTCGACGAAGCGGAAGGAGTTCAGGTTCTTCAGCTCCGCGCGGGTGCCGAACTCGGTCTGCCCCTTCGGCCGGATCGAGACGTTTGCGTCACAGCGGAAGCTGCCCTCCTGCATGTTGCCGTCGCAGATATCGAGATAGCGCACCAGGGAATGCAGCTTCTTCATGTAGGCGACGGCCTCCTTCGCGGAGCGCAGCTCCGGCTCGGAGACGATCTCGATCAGCGGGGTTCCGGCGCGGTTGAGGTCGATGCCGGTCATCGCCTCGAAGCCCTCGTGCAGGCTCTTGCCGGCGTCCTCCTCGAGGTGCGCGCGGGTCACGCCGATACGCTTGGTCGTGCCATGTTCCAGCTCGATATCCAGATGGCCCAGGCCCACGATCGGCAGTTCGAACTGCGAGATCTGGTAGCCCTTGGGGAGGTCCGGATAGAAGTAGTTCTTGCGCGCGAATACCGAGCGCGGGGTGATCTCGGCATTGATCGCCAGGCCCAGCATCACGGCCCGCTCCACCGCGCCCTGGTTCAGCACCGGCAGCACGCCGGGCATGCCCAGGTCCACCGGGCAGGCCTGGCGGTTGGGCTCGGCGCCGTAGGCGGTGGGCGCCCCGGAAAAGATCTTGGAGACGGTATTGAGCTGGGCGTGAATCTCCAGCCCGATGACGGTTTCCCATTCCATGTTCAGGGCCCTCAGGCGAAGGCCGCCGGCACGCGGGCGTGCCAGTCGGTCTCTTGCTGATACTGGTGGGCGACGCCCAGCAGGCGCGCTTCGTCGAAATAGTTGCCGATCAGCTGCAGGCCCACCGGCAGGCCATCGATCTCGCCGGCCGGCAGGGACATCGCCGGCAGCCCGGCGAGGTTCGCGGCGATGGTGTAGATGTCCGACAGGTACATGCTGACCGGGTCGGCCTTGGCACCCAGGGCGAACGGCAGTTCCGGGGTGGTCGGGGCCAGCAGCACGTCCACGTCCGCAAACGCGCGGCGGAAGTCATCGGCGATGATACGGCGGACCTTCTGCGCCTTCAGGTAGTAGGCGTCGTAGTAGCCGGCGGACAGCACGTAGGTGCCGACCATGATGCGGCGCTTCACTTCGTCGCCGAAGCCCTCCCCGCGCGAGCGGGTGTAGAGGTCCATCAGGTCCTCGGGGTTCTCGCAGCGATAGCCATAGCGCACGCCGTCGAAACGCGCGAGGTTGGAGGAGCATTCGGCCGGGGCGACCACGTAATAGGCCGGCACCGACAGGTGGCTGTTGGGCAGGCCGACCTCGCGCACCTCGGCACCGCGGCCCTTGAGCACCTCGATGGCCGCGTCGATCACGCCGCGCACGCGCTCGTCGAGGCCCGCCTCGCCGAAGAACTCGGTCGGCAGCCCGATGCGCAGGCCCTTGAGGTCCTGGTTCAGACCGGCGGTGAAGTCCTCGGCCGGGCGTTTGACGCTGGTGGAGTCGCGCTCGTCGAAGCCCGCCATCGCGTTCAGCATCCGGCCGCAGTCCTCGGCGGTCGCGGCCATCGGCCCGCCCTGGTCGAGACTGGAGGCGAAGGCGATCATCCCGTAGCGCGAGACGCGGCCGTAGGTCGGCTTGAGCCCGGTAATGCCGCAGAACGCGGCCGGCTGGCGGATCGAGCCGCCGGTGTCGGTGCCGGTGGCCCCCGGCACCAGGCGCGCGCCCACCGCGGCGGCGGAGCCACCGGAGGAGCCACCCGGGACCCTCTCGGTATCCCAGGGATTGCGCACGGGCCCGTAGAAACTGGTCTCGTTGGAGGAGCCCATCGCGAACTCGTCCATGTTGGTCTTGCCCAGCATCACCGCCCCGGCGGCGTTCATGCGCTCAACCACGGTGGCGTTATAGGGCGAGACGAACGGATCCAGCATGCGCGAGCCGCAGGAGGTGCGCACGCCCTCGGTGCAGAAGATGTCCTTCTGCGCGATCGGCACCCCCAGCAACGGCGCTTGCTCGCCCTGGGCCAGACGCGCATCGGCGGCGTCGGCCTGCGCCAGCGCCTGCTCGGCGGTCACGGTGATAAAGCTGTTCAGTTCCGGATCGAGGCGCTCGATCCGGTCCAGATACAGCTGGGTCAGTTCGCGCGAACTGATCTCGCGGGCCTGGAGCTTGCGCACCCAGCCGGACAGGGTTTCCTGGGCCATGGTTTCGGGGACTCTTGCTGGCTAGAAGCGTGACGGATTCAACAGAACGGTGACAACGTGGAGTGGATCACGCGCGGGGGATCACTCGATCACGCGCGGGACCAGATACAGTCCGCCCTCGACGGCCGGGGCGATCGCCTGGTAGGCCTCGCGCCGGTCCGGCTCGGTGACCGCATCCGGACGCAGACGCTGCTCGGCATCCAGCGGGTGGGCCATCGGCTCGACACCCTCGATGGCCGCCCCATCCAGTTGTTCGACAAAGGCAAAGATATCGCTCAGCCCTCCCGCGAAATCCCGGGCCTGATCGTCGTTCATGGCCAGACGGGAGAGATGGGCGATGCGCCGGACTTCGGAGGTATCGACGGACATGGCGGGAAGGGTCCTGTTGCGTTCAGATTTTAGGGGAACACTGATCAATGAACACGCTCGCGCTCGAGTCGCTTTTGTGTGCGAACAAGGCGCGGCGACTGCCGTGCAGTCATTCTGCACAAGGGAACCGCAACGCCGTTCCCGCGCAAAAGCGGCCGAGCCCCTCGGGGTTGGCACCCCAGGTTCCCCGATCCGGCGTTGCGCCGCTTGCGGGTAGAACCACTACCCGCTGCGCGCCGCGCCTGGTCTCGGAAAACCTGGGGTGCCAACGCGAGCGTGTTCATTAATCAGTGTTCCCCTGAGGGCAAAACGGAGCGCAAACTTACCACAAAGCCGTTGTTGCCCAAACCCCGGGCGCTTGCTAGAGTCGACGGCTTTCCCGCCCGCCCACTCAAGCAGGTTTCTTCTTCATGTTCAAACGCCTCCTGGGGTTGTTCTCCAACGACATCTCCATCGATCTCGGCACCGCCAACACCCTTATCTATATGCGCGGCCAGGGCATCGTCCTGAACGAACCCTCCGTGGTCGCCATTCGTCAGGACCGCGGCCCGGGCGGCCCGCGCTCCATCGAGGCCGTGGGGATCGAGGCGAAGAAGATGCTCGGCCGCACGCCGGAGCACGTGGTAACGGTGCGCCCGATGAAGGACGGCGTGATCGCCGACTTCACCACCACTGAGAAGATGCTGCAGTACTTCATCAAGAAGGTGCACGAACGCCGGATCTTCCGGCCCAGCCCGCGCGTGCTGGTCTGCGTGCCCTGCGGGGCCACCCAGGTGGAACGCCGCGCGATCCGCGAATCGGCCTTCGGCGCCGGGGCGCGCAAGGTCTACCTGCTGCAGGAACCGGTGGCCGCGGCCATTGGCGCCGGCATCCCGCTGGACGAAGCGGTCGGTTCGATGGTGCTGGACATCGGCGGCGGCACCTCCGAGGTGGCCGTGCTGTCGATGAACGGCATCGTCTACTCCGAATCCGTGCGCATCGGCGGTGACACCTTCGACGAGGCCATCATGGCCTATGTGCGCCGCAACTACGGCGTGCTGATCGGCGAGGCCACGGCCGAACGCATCAAGCACGCGGTGGGCTCCGCCTATCCGGGCAAGGAGCTGCTGGAGATCGAGGTCAAGGGCCGCAACCTGGCCGAGGGCGTGCCGCGCTCGTTCACCCTGAACTCCAACGAGATCCTCGAGGCCCTGCAGGACCCGCTGTACGGCATCGTCTCCGCCGTGCGTACCGCGCTGGAGCAGACCCCGCCGGAACTGGGCGCGGACGTTGCCGAGCGCGGCATCGTGCTGACCGGCGGCTCCGCCCTGCTGCAGCAGCTGGACCGCCTGCTGATGGAGGAAACCGGCATTCCGGTGGTCATCGCCGACGACCCGCTGACCTGCGTCGCCCGCGGCGGCGGCCGCGTGCTCGAGATGCTCGACGAAAAGCGGGTCGACTTCCTGGCAATGGAATAACCCCCACTCCGGCCACGGGAGCCCTGGCTCTCCCGCGGCCGGTGACTCGGGTTACACTCCGGACCGCAACTGGTCGGCAGGATCGCGGGTACAACACCCCGCAACCCTGCCTCGTCGACGCGATCCGCAACCGGAGGTCACGCCATCAGCAAGCCGCTGTTCAGACTGGGTGTCTCGCCCACTCTGCGCCTGCTCGCGGTCATCCTGCTGGGCCTGGCGCTGATGGCGCTGGACCACCGCGTCAATGAACTGCAGTTTGTCCGCAGCACCCTGGCCACCGTGACCTACCCGCTGCAAGTCGCAGTGGACACACCGGTCCGTGCGGTCAGCCGGGTGTTCGAGTCGTTCACCCGCCGCGAGGACCTGATCACCGAGAACCGCATCCTGCGCAGCGAGAACGCGGAACTGCGCGCCCGCCAGCTGCGTTTCGAGGCCCTACAGCAGGAGAACGACCGCCTGCGGGCCCTGCTCAATACCGCGCAGCAGGCCGAGGAACGCGTCGAGATCGCCAAGCTGCTGGCCGTGGACCTGGACCCCTTCCGCCAGCAGATCGTGCTCAACAAGGGGCGCGCGGACGACGTCTACGCGGGCCAGCCGGTCATCAATGCCGACGGCGTGATCGGGCAGGTCCTGTCCACCCGCCTGACCAGTTCCGTGGCCCTGCTGATCTCCGATCCCAGCCATGCCCTGCCGGTGCTCAGCGCGCGCACGGGCCTGCGGGGGCTGGTGGTCGGGACCGGCAACCCGCAGCGCCTCGAGATGCGCCACGTCCCGCTGCAGGAAGACGTCGAACCCGGCGACCTGCTGCTGACCTCCGGGCTGGGCGGCCGTTTCCCGGCCGACTATCCAGTCGCCCGGGTCACCTCCGTCGAGCGCCCGCAGGGCCAGCCCTTTCTGAGCATCCAGGCCGAGCCGCTGGCGGCGCTGGACCGTTCCCGCGAGGTCCTGCTGCTGTGGACCGAGGGCATCATGCCGGGCATCGCCCCCCTTGAACTGGATGAGGATGCGGAGGCAAGGCCGGGCGCATTCACGCCGGAACCCGAGCCGGACGACAACGCGCCGGCAACGCCATGACCCGCGCCATCGGCATCCCCTGGCCGGTGGCGCTGACCCTGCTGGCGGCCCTGGCCCTGGCCATCGTGCCAATCCCCGAGACCCTGCGCCCCGCGCGGCCGGAGTGGCTGGCACTGGTCCTGATCTACTGGGCCATGGCGTTTCCGACCCGCGTGGGCATCCTGACCGCCTTTGTCGCCGGCTTGCTGCTGGATACCCTGATGGGGCAACTGCTGGGGCAGAATGCCATCGCCCTGGCGGTGATCATCTACATCGTGCTGCAGATCCATCCGCGCCTGCGGGTGTACCCGGTCTGGCAGCAGATGATGGTGGTCGCGATCCTGATCGCCCTGTACAAGCTGCTGGCCCTGTGGCCCCAGGGGATTACCGGTTTTCCACCGGACCGGATTACGTACTGGGCCCCGGTGATCACCAGCGCCTTGCTCTGGCCGCTGATCTTTTTCCTGCTGCGCGACGTGCGCCGGCGCTGGCTCCTGCACCTGACCTGAGGGAGGCGGCGATTCGTGCACATACCCGCGCCCGGCTCGAAGCAGCGTGAACGGTCACGCATACTGTGCCCCGCCAACCCGAAACAAGGAGCCCTGCCATGGACACGAACAAGCAAACCGAGATCGAGGCCGCCGTATTCCGCCGCCTGCTGCAGCATCTGGACGAGCGCAAGGACGTGCAGAACATCGACTTGATGAACCTGGCCGGCTTCTGCCGCAACTGCCTGTCCAAATGGTACGTGGCCGCCGCCGAGGAACGCGGCGAGTCGATCGACTACGAAGGGGCGCGCGAGATCGTCTACGGCATGCCCTACAGCGAATGGAAGGCGCGCTACCAGCAAGAAGCGACCCCCGAGCAGAAGGCGGCATTCGAGGCCAGCCAGAAATCGCACGATGCATGATCATGGCCTGATCGAGACCCCGGAGGCCCTGCAGGGCTTTCTCGACACCATTGCCGGGACCGACTGGATCGCGCTGGACACCGAGTTCATGCGCGAGAAGACCTACTACCCGCGCCTGTGCCTGATCCAGCTGGCCACCCTCGACCAGATCGCCTGTGTCGACCCGCTGCGGCTGGATATGGGCCTGCTTGAGCCCCTGCTGTTCGATGCCGGCGTGACCAAGGTCTTCCATTCGGCATCACAGGATCTCGAGGTCCTGTATCGCGAGCTCGGGCGCGTCCCCGCCCCGGTATTCGATACCCAGATCGCCGCCAGCATGCTCGGCTACGGCGAGCAGATCGGCTATGCCAACCTGGTCAAGGCGATCCTCGACCGCGACCTCGACAAGAGCCAGACCCGCACCGACTGGTCACGCCGCCCGCTAAGCGAACAGCAGATCCACTACGCCGCGGACGACGTGCGCTTTCTGGCCACGGTATTCATGCGCCTGCTGCATGAACTGGAGAGCCACGACCGCATGCACTGGCTGCGCCCGGAGATGGAGGCGCTGAGAAACCCAGCCCTCTACGAGCCGGACCCCGAAGGTGCCTGGCAGCGCGTCTCCGGCGTCAAGCGGCTCAAGCCGCGTGAGCGCGGCGTGCTGAAGACCGTAGCGGCCTGGCGCGAACGCGCGGCACAGGTAAGCGACCGCCCGCGACGCTGGATCCTGGCCGACGACATCCTGATCGACATCGCCCGACGCACCCCAGAGGACGTGGACGCCCTGCACCAGCTGCGCGGCTTCCCCGACGGCATGAAGCCGCCGCGTCAGGAAGAACTGCTGGAGGCGATCCGCGAGGGCCAGGCCCTGCCGCGTGAGGAATGGCCACAGCTCCCGGAGAAGGCGAAGCTCACCGAGGCCGAGGAGGTCCTGGCCGACATCGGCATGGCCCTGCTGCGCGAATGCGCGCGGCGCAACCAGATCACCGCCGCCGCCATCGCCCAGCGCAAGGATGTCATCGAGCTGCTGAAAGGAGACGGCACAACCGGCCGCCTGGGCAGCGGCTGGCGCCACGAGATCGCCGGAAAGACCATCGCCCGCTGGTTTGCGGGCGATGGCGAACTGGCACGTACGGAGGAGGGCTTGCAGATCCGCCCGTGAGCATCGAACGGGCGGATCTGCGGGGCGGTCAGGCCGCCTTGTAGATCCCGCGACGCGGCGAGCTCAGCCGGCCCTGGCGCTTCAGGTAGGCCAGGGTCTGGCTGATGTTCTTGGTATCCAGGCCGATCTTCTCGGCCTCGGCCTTGATCTCCTTGATACCCATCTCCGGCTTTTTCGCGACAATCTCGCACAGCTTCTGGCTGATCGACTCGCCTCCGGCGCGCCGCCCGCGACGACCAACGCCGGTGCTGGCGGCTCGGCCCACACGGCCGCCCAGTTCGCGGATCTGGCGCTCCAGCTCGTTGAGCTCCTTGCGGTGGCGCGCCAGCATCTCCTTGCGCTTTTCCATCAGCTTCTCGCGCTTCTGGCGGCGCTCGGCCTCCTTGCGCTCGGCCTCTTCCTTTTCCCGCTGGCGCGCGAGGGCGTAGAGTTCTTCGGCTGAAAGATCGGAGGCCTTCTTGTTATCCATGCTCATGCAACACTCCCGGATTCTGAAAATCGATTCAATGACAGGTCTGGGCCACAGGGGGTTCATAACCCCGCCCCATTCTCTAAAACTAGGGAAACACTGGTTAATGTACACGCTCACGTTGGCTCCCCAGGTTTTCCGAGCCAAGGCGCGGTGTGCAGCCGGTAGTGGTTCTACCGGAAAGGGCGGCAACGCAGGATTGGGGAACCTGGGGTGCCAACCCCGAAGGGGCTCGGCCGCTTTTGTGCGTGAACGGCGTTGCGGCTCCCTTGTGCAGAATGACTGCACGGCAGTCACCGCGCCTTGTTCGCACACAAAAGCGACTCGAGCGTGAGCGTGTACATTAACCAGTGTTTCCCTTGGCCACGGCAGAATAATACGAACCCATGGAACGATGCCAGAAAGATTATAAGAATACGCAGGAAATACAAGCGTCCGCTCGCACTCTTTCTCCTGAAAAGAGAAAGCAGATATGTGACGAGGTGGCACGGCTGTATCATTTGATCGAAGGCACACCGGGCAAAGACCTCCCGGCCATTCGATTTGATCTGAAAGGCCGGGCAGCCGGGCAATGGCGCCTGAGCAAGAATGCGGAAACCCTGCGCTTCAATCCGGAAGCCTTCAGCCTGGAATGGGATCAGCATTTTCCCGAGACGGTGGCGCACGAGGTGGCCCACTCGCTGGTCTACCGCGCCCACGGCATACGAAGGGTTCGGCCCCATGGCCCCGAATGGAAAGGGCTGATGCGGGCGCTGGGTTTCCCCAATCCGAGTGTCACGCATGCGACGGCGCTGACCACTCGCACGATGCGCCAGTACGACTATGTATGCGGATGCGGTCCCCAGCCCCTGAGCGCTCGCCGACACTTTCTCATTAGCAAGCGCGGCTATCGGTACCAATGCCGCCAATGCGGCCAGTGGCTGCGACGCTCCGGCAGCGGTTGCAGCTGATACCGCGCGCACCCCCGATCAAGCACACGCATCCGGGCGCGCCGGGATCATATGAAAACCCGGCACCCCGCCGTCATCATCCCGGGAAGGAATGTCGGTTCAGATACTCCAGTAAACGCGCCGTTGCACCCTGATTCTCTGCAATAAAAGCGGCTGCGCGCTGCCGGATAATCTCGCGTCGGGACTCATCCTCCCCCAGCCACGCAGCCATCCGCGCGACCGCCTCCTCGGCATTCCTTGAACGCCATAGCAGATCCGCGGCCTCCATGCGTTCCACCAGAAGTTCAAAGTTGTCGACATGCGGCCCCATGACGACCGGACAATTCCACAATGCGGCCTCCAGCGGGTTGTGGCCGCCAACGGAGACCAGTGAACCCCCGACAAAGGCGACATCGGCCAGGCCAAAGAAACGTTTCAACTCCCCCAGCGTGTCCAGCAGCCAGAAATGCGTGGCGGCATCCGGCACCCCTTCGCTGCGGCGAACGAAGCTTTGCCCGGAACGTTCCAGCAAGTCTGCCACTTCGGGAAACCGCTGCGGATGGCGTGGTGCCACGATCACCAGAAGGCGTGGATACTCGTCGCGCAAGGCGTTCAGCCCCGGCAGCAATTGGGCCTCTTCGTCGGCATGGGTACTGGCGAGAATCACCACCGGGCGCCCGTCAACCACCGGACGCAGAGACCGGACCTCCTGGCGATCGTCCTCCTCGATGTGGATGTCGAACTTGATATCGCCATTGACCGTCACGCGATCGGGCACGGCCCCAAGGGCGACGAAGCGCTCCCGGTCCAGCGCATTGCGACAGGCAATCCAGTCAAATCCGCTCATGGCCGGCGCGATCAGCCGCGGGATCCGGGCATAGCGTCGGGCCGAACGTCCGGACATCCGGGCGTTCGCCAGCACGACCGGCACCCCGGCACGCCGCGCCTCCGCCAGCATGTTCGGCCAGATCTCGGTCTCCATGACCACGATGGCGCGCGGTCGCACGGCACGCAGGAATCGGCGCTGCAGCCAGGGCAGGTCCAGTGGCAGGAACCGATGTATGACCTGACCGCCGAGCCGCTCCGCCAGCATGGCGGCACCGGTCGGCGTCGTGGTCGTAACCAGGATGCGCCGCGAACCGGCGTCCAGCAGCCGGCGAATCAGGGGTTCCGCCGCCAGCACCTCGCCCACCGATACCGCATGAATCCAGATCTCGGCCGGCTCCGGCGCGCGCGCCCAGCCCATGACCTCGCCCAGCCGGACACGCACCGAAGCCCGACGGCTGCGCAAGCCATGGCGGATCAGCAACAAGGGGGTCAGCAACGCAAGCAGCGCCGTGTAGACTACGCGGGTCATTCGCAGGGAGACTCCGATCCGTGACGGCACGGCCCGAACCATCGAGCGCGACCGAGCGCCCACCCCGCGGTCCCGCCACCTGGCCCATGTGGGCGGTCATCGGCCTGGCACGGCTGGTCATCCAGCTGCCCATCCGCTGGCAGCAGGCGCTCGGCCGCGGCATCGGGCGACTGTTCTACCGTTTCGGCCGCGAGCGCCGTGCGATCGCCCGCACCAACCTCGAACTGTGCTTTCCCGACCAGTCCGGCGAACAGCGCGAACAGTGGCTGCGCGAGCACTTCGAGGCGGCCGGCATGGGGATCCTGGAGATGGCCATGGCCTGGTGGGGACGCGACACGCAACTCAAGGGGCATTACACAATCCACGGACTGGAGCATCTGGACAAGGCGCTGGAACAGGGCAAGGGTGCCCTGCTGGTGAGCGCCCATTTCACCACACTCGAGCTTTGCGGGCGCCTGCTGGGCCTGCACCGCCGCTTTGCCGCGATGTACCGGCCCAGCGAACGCCCGCTGATCAACCACCTTTTCAAGGTGAATCGCGACCGCCACACGGCAGGCGTGATCGCACGCGACGACGTCAAGGGACTGCTACGCACCCTGCGCAACAACATGCCCGTGTGGTACGCGCCCGACCAGGCCACCAGCGGGCGCCAGACCGAACTGGTCCCGTTCTTCGGCGAACCCGCCAACACGCAAACGGCCACCCATCGCATCGCCCGGGTCAGCGGCGCCCCGGTCCTGCCCTTTTTCGGCTACCGCCGGGAAGACGGCCACTATGTCGTGACCATCCACCCCCCGGTGGAAGACTTCCCCACCGAGGACGCCTACGCCGACACCCTGCGCATCAACCACATCATCGAAGAAGCCGTGATGGACGCCCCGGGCCAGTACTTCTGGACCCACAAGCGCTTCAAGAAGCGCGCGGGCATGCCCGATCCTTACGCGGGCTGAGGCTCGCGCGCGATCAGTCTTCCAGATCCAATTCGCGGCGGATATGCGCAGCCACTTTCGGCGTGTCATTCACCGGCGCGTAGGACCACTGATCGAGCGCCCCGGTAAACGGTCGGGTCACGCCTTCCGCCTCCAGGGCAGAGTGAAAGGCCTGCAGGCGACGGCCGAGCGGCCCCAGGGCCACCGTGTATACGGGGACACCGGTCGCCGCCGCCTCCGAGACCATGGACACGGAATCGGCACTGACCACGATATGGTCGGCTGTTGCCAGCATTGCCATAAAGGGGTTCTCGCCCTGCCCGTCCCAGACAAACCCGGGAACATCCGCCAACCCCTCGACCAGTCGTCGCGTGCTGGCCGCGCCCGTCCGCCGCGAGGGCGTGACCAGCACACTTCCCCCGGAGGCTTCTGCGGCCGAACGCAGGTCACGGATCAGGGCATCCAGTCGTTCCTGCCCCAGATCACCGCGCTGGGTAGCACCCCCGATCAGCACCGCGACCCAGGGCCGGGGAAACGCCGCCCAGGCGCCCCCCAGATCCGCGCGCGCCGACTCCAGCCGCTCGATCGTCACCCGGTGCAGGGCGCCACGCGTCGCAATCACGTTGGGGCCGGCCAGCCCATCGTGACGCGGCGGCACCACCCAGTCGAAATGGCGCGGAGAGATCTGCGGGTCCTGCACATGCACAGTCATGATGGCGCCACGACTGGCGCGCTTGAGGGCGACGGCAACCGTGGCGCTCCGCCGCCCGCAAGAGATCAGCAGGCGCGGCCAGGGTGGCGCCAGGGAATCGCTATCGGCAGTCAATCCTCGCAACACGCCGGGGGCAAAGGAGCCGCGCATCCAGCGCCAGGGCGCGCGCAGCCCCACCGTCTTGTGTTCATAGGGCAGCCCAACAGCCTCGGCCAGCCCACGGACCTGACTGGTCATCCCGGCCTCGCCGGTCGTCAGAGTCCAGCAATGCGGCACGTCAGTCATAGCGTAAGACTCTGAAGCGAATCAGGCAGCATCGATCCCTCTTTTGGCACTCATCCCTTGATCCCGCCTTCGGCTTTCCCAAGTCAGCCTCCCAACGCGGGCAAGAACCGCTATCGCCGCGCGACCCCGCAAGCCGAATACGCTTCAAGGACTCGAGAGCTCTTCGCCACCATCCTGCCCAACACTCGCAGCCGCCAGCATATCGGCGTACAGATCGACAACTCGCGGCAGCACGACCCCCTCGAAATAGCTCTCGCGGTACCGGACCAGTGCAGACTGGGCACGTTCCCTGGAGTCAGCCGGCGACCCAGCTGCACTACGCATTGCCCGCAACAGATCTTCCATGCTGTCGACTTCACACATAAAGGCATACGGTTCACCGAGAATCTCGAGCGGCCCCTTCGTTTTCGTCGAGACGATCGGGACACCGCATGCCATAGCCTCCAGGATGGCAATGCCGAATGGCTCATCACGAGATGGCAGTACGAAGACATCCGCCTGTTCAAGAAAGCCCCTGATGTCTGTCACCCACCCCGGGAACTCGACAGACCCTTCGATACCCAGATCCAGAGCCAGCGCTTTGAGCCGTTCTGCCTCTTCGCCGTCTCCAGCCAGCACTAATCGTGCGTCGGGATACTCGGTGAGCAAACAGGCAAAGGCCCGCAATAGCAGGTCAAACCCCTTTTTGTGTACAAAACGCCCAAAACTTGCCCAAACCTTTAGCCGAGAATCCGTCTTACCTTCTACACAATCCTTTGGTGGAAACGACGAGAAGTTCGGAATCACCCGAATGCGGTCCGGTTCGATCCCATGGCTCAGGAGGTAGTCACGCTGGCTGCAGGTGGTCACGTTGAACCAGTCGATGTGTCGGTAATACTTGAGTTTTACATAGTTGTGAAGCTTCGTGACGACAGGAAGGCCCAGCTCCCGTGCCGCATTTCCGCCCAGCCAGGCACCCCGAGCCATATGGGTATGCACCAGATCCGGCCCGAAGCGGCCGACCACCCGCCGAATCACTCGCCGGGCCAGTGGGTCCCAGGCTCCCAGAACACGAACGGGTTCGGCGGCGATAGCCGCGTGCTTCGTCAATTCGCCATGGGCGACCGATCCGTGCCTGCAGACAGCCAGCACGGAATAGCCGCGATCGGCGAAAGCGCGGCAAAGGTCCACGTAGTAGCGTTCCGCTCCACCGAACCCCTGACTCAGCATAATCTGAGCGATCTTCATCGGCGCCCCCAACAAGACAGGCGTCGACGTAGAAGAAATCGCCGCCTTGAGCCATCCAGTCTTAAAAAGCGATCAAGCTGGTACACCCCGCTGAACGGGAGTATCCGGCGAAGCCAGTTCGTGGCGGTTGCGCCACTCTGCGGTCACGTAGTTGATGATCAGAGAGCGGCGCACGCCTTTCAGGGGACGAAGGTGGTAGCCGTGCCAGGTGTTGTCCGCCGGCACGAATACCAATGCACTGTTGTACGTGCCGGGCGCCGTCTCGTAGTGCGTGTCCGCGTCCACATAAACGTCCGTGCCCCAGGCCTCGTAACCAGGATCGGTGGACAGGTACAGCAGCATGGTGAATTTCTTTACACCCAGGTCCGTGTGCGGTGCCAGCCAGAAACCCTCGGTATCCAGGCAGTGCTCGATGCGCAGGTAATTGCCGCTCACGTCCACGCCGCACACATCAAAGATCGCATCCAGCACCTGCGGACTCTCGAAGGCCGCCGCAACGCTCTCGCAGACCTCGAAGGCCTTCCGATTCTCGGCGTCGAAGAAGCGGCGGGAGCTGTTGTGCGTCTCGCGCTTGCCCTCGGTATCGCCGATCGCCGGCGCTTCGAACGGCAGTGCCTCCACCGCTCGCGCCGCCGCCTCGGGCAGCACCGCCTGCGGATACCACCGCCGATACGGATACCCCTCGGACGGCGCCCCGCGCAACGACGCTTCAACCTGCTCTGCCACTTCGACCGCTGAAATCATTCAAGACACCTGAGGTTCCACTGGGATCATTGTATGCCCTTCGGAAGAGACGCCCAACCGCACCCATCCCTCGGCCGCCTGATAGACTCACGGTTTTTCTCCACCCGCGTGCGCCATGGCTACCGTCCTTCAGATCGTGCCCGCCCTGGAATCCGGCGGCGTGGAACGCGGCACCCTCGAGGTCGCGCAGGCCCTGGTCGAAAACGGGCATCGCTCTCTGGTGATCTCGGCAGGCGGCCGCATGGTGACCGAACTCGAGTCCCGCGGCAGCGAGCACTTCGCCTGGTCAATCGGGGAGAAGTCCCCCTGGACCTTCCGGCTGGTGCGCCCACTACGCCGTTTTCTGCAACAACAACGCGTGGACGTGATTGATGTTCGCTCGCGCATGCCGGCCTGGGTCGTCTGGCGGGCCTGGTCGCGGATGCCCGCAGTCACCCGCCCCCGGCTGGTGACTTCGGTGCACGGATTCAATTCCGTTAACCGCTACAGCGAGATCCTCACCCGGGGCGAACGGGTCGTGACAGTATCCGAGACCCTCAGAGAATTTTTGATCGCTCAATATCCACGGCTTGATCATGAGCGCATTGAAGTGATCCATCGCGGAATCGACACACGCGACTATAAACCCGATTTCCAGCCCTCAACTTCCTGGGTCACCCAGTGGCAAACCGCCTTCCCGCAGCTTCAGGGGCGGTACATCCTCACGCTTCCGGGCCGCATTACCCGACTGAAGGGGCACTTCGACGCCCTGGACATACTGCAGGGCCTGCTACAGCTGGGTATCCCTGCACACTTGCTGATGGTAGGCGGCACCGATCCGCGCAAGCAGACCTATCATCGCGAACTGGAAGGCCGCATCTCGCAACTCGGACTTGAGCCCCGTGTGACCTTCACGGGCCAGCGTTCCGATCTACGCGAAATCCTGGCGGTTTCGGATGTGGTGTTATCACTCTCCACCCAACCCGAGTCTTTCGGGCGCACCACCCTGGAGGCGCTCAGCCTGGGGCGCCCTGTGCTCGGTTATGATCACGGCGGCGTTGGCGAACAACTCACAGAACTGCTGCCCGAAGGGCGCATACCCCCTGGACAAACCTCGACCGCGATTGAGCGTCTTGCCGACTGGGCGGGAGGAGATGCCCCGACACCTCGATGGCCCCACGCGTGGGACCTGGACACCATGCGCCGCCGGACGATCGATCTCTACGAGGCACTCGCCGGCCGCTGACCGGCTGGTCGGCCCTGGCGGGCCGCCGCCTCCCCTCGCACCAGAGGCGCCAGCGCGAGCGCGACCACCAGCCACAACACCGCTGTCGTGTAGGAACTGTAGATCGTCCAGTGGACATTGACTGGATTCAGTGCCACGAAGATCGCCACGCCTCCAACGACGTAGAGTGGAAGAAGGTCTCGCTCGCTTCTCCTCGCGCGTCGCCACAATGCCAGGAGGATCGCCAGCAACATCCCCATGTAGGCCACCAGCCCGACGATCCCGGTCGAAACTAACACATCGAGGAAATACAAATGGATGTGGGCAAAGGCCATATCCGTATAGCCGCGGGCTTCGGCCACAGGCTCAACACCGCGCACCCCCACACCCAGGATCGGCTCGTCCATCGCCACGCGCCAGGAAGCAAGCCAGATCGTCCCGCGCTTCGCCGTCGCCTCATCGATGGCTTCGATGCTGAGCTCAGAGGCCTTCGAGACGACCGCCAGACGATCCCGAGTCTCGGGCGACGCCCACAGCGCCACGACAATCCCCAGTACGAGGATGCTCAGGAACGCGCTCACCGTACGCATACGCAGCTGGTAATACCCGACGAGGAAGAGACCGTAGACGAACAATACGATCAAGGTCGCCATCATGGCCGCCCGGGAACCCGAGAGGAGTATCGCGACGATCACGATCAGAGGCAGCAGGGCCGCCAGCCGATTGGTATAGGTCAGGCGCCGCGACGCCTCCAGAACAAACGGCAGGAAATGCGCCAGCACGATGCCTAACCGCATGTTCGGATGAAACAGCCCGTCAATACGGCGTCCGTTGTACGGGTACCCCAATACGTTCGCGCCGGTGACAAACTGAAAGATCCCGTCCAGCGACCAGAAAACGGCCAGCGCGAGGACTCCATAGAGCAACGGCGTCGCTACATCGCGATGCCGGGCGAACCAGAGCAAGGGAAGTATTGCCGCCGTAAAGAGCGGGTAGGTCAGGGCTGTACGCAGAGCGCGATCAAAGTCCACCGCCACGATCAACGCCAGTAACTGGGGAAGCCATAATGCGAGCAAGAGCAACAATACCCACCTGATCCAGACCTCGGACCACAGCGCAGGCAAGCGAAAGGCCACAAGAGCGAGCCCCCCCAGGGCAAGCAGCGCCAGAGGAAGAAAAACCCCTGTGCCAAACGGCAGCACAAACAAGGCGAGCGCGGCCATCCCCATCACCAGCCAGTAGCCCTGGTGGCCGACAGATCTCCCTCTGACACCCCCGTTCGGAACCATCCTCAACTCCGACAATCGTCCAATCAGCGCGGAATATTACCGGACCGAGGCGACCTGCGGGGTGAGCTGCGTCGGATTCGACCTGACAGCAGCCCTACTTTGGGCGACAATCCAGCCGCCCAACAGTGGTCGTTGCAGGCACTCCGGAAGGTCAGGCTGGCCCTGGCTCTTCAACGCAATCGAAGAGGAAGAACCGCCATGGAACAGAGCGCGCAAACACCTGCCCACGGAGTCCGCCGCAAACAAGTTATCTGCATGAAATGGGGTTCGCTTTACGGTCCGGAGTACGTGAACCGGCTGTACGCTGCCGTTCGACGCCAAACATCGGGGCCTCTTCGGTTCGTATGCCTCACGGACGACGCGACGGGCCTGCGACCGGAAATCGAATCGCATCCCTGTCCGGAGATCGATCTTCCGGAACCCTGGTGCAACACCGGCTGGCGCAAGATGACGCTCTACCTCGATCCAGCCTCGCTCTCCGGGCTGGAGGGCGACTGGCTCTTCCTGGATCTGGACGTGGTCGTCACGGACTGCCTGGACTCATTCTTCGAGTTCGAACCCGAGCATCCCTTCGTCGTCATGCAGAACTGGACCCAACCCGGGAAAGGAATCGGCAACACCTCCGTGTTTCGATTCCGCATGGGCGTGCACGGCTACCTGCTGGAACGCCTGCTCGGCGACTTCGACCACTTCCGCGAGCAATACCGCAACGAGCAAACCTTCATCAGCCGCGAGATCGACTCATTGCGATTCTGGCCGGATGAGTGGTGCGCACTGTTCAAAGTGCATTGCGTTCCAGCCTGGCCCGCCCGTCTCTGGCGTACGCCGACAATACCCGAGGGCGCCCGCGTGGTCGCATTCCCGGGCTCACCCAACCCACCGGATGCCCTCGAAGGAAAATGGCCGGAGAAACGCTGGCGCAAAAGGCTGTATAAGCAGATTCGCCCCGCACCCTGGATTGAAACCTACTGGGCGCGGGCCGAAGAAGCCCTCGCGGAGGAGGAGGCCGAAGCCACGAACTAGGCCCAACCGATTACCCGCCGCCACCGGCGAGCGGCGTCGGCCCGCTCGTCACTCGTCCTTGAGGATGAACTGGGTGCCGCAGTAGGGGCACTGGTAGCGGCCGTCCGGGGTCTCGTCGATCGGGAGGAAGACACGCGGGTGCGAGGCCCACAGGGCCATCTTGGGCGTGGGGCAGTGCAGCGGCAGGTCCTTGCGCGTGACCGTGATCTCGGTCTGCGCGTTCGGTGTCTGGTACTGGTCCTGATGGTGGGCGGTATCGGGATTCACCATGATTCTTCTCGCTTCCGGTTGACGGAAAATTCGGGCGCCTCAGACGAAGGTCAGCCAGCCCTCGTGGCGGCTGTCGCGCCCCTGCACCACGTCGAAGTAGCGTGACTGCAGGCGCTGGGTGATCGGGCCGCGGGTGCCGGTGCCGATCGGGCGATCGTCGACCTCGCGGATCGGGGTCACCTCGGCGGCGGTGCCAGTGAAGAAGGCCTCGTCGGCAATGTACACCTCGTCGCGGGTGATGCGCTTCTCAATGACCTCCAACCCCTCCTCACGCGCCAGTTCGATCACCGTGCGGCGGGTGATGCCGTCCAGCGCGGAGGTCAGGTCCGGGGTAAACAGCACGCCGTCGTGCACGATGAAGATGTTCTCGCCACTGCCCTCGGCCACGAAGCCCTCGGTATCCAGCAGCATGGCCTCGTCGTAGCCGCAGCGGGTGGCCTCCTGCAGGGCCATCATGGAGTTCATGTAATTGCCGTTGGCCTTGGCCTTGCACATGGTCACGTTCACGTGGTGGCGGCTGTAGGAAGAGGTGCGGATGCGGATTCCCTTCTCGATCCCCTCGTCGCCCAGGTAGCTGCCCCAGTGCCAGGCCGCGACCATCGCGTGCACCAGCAGGTTGTCGGCGCGCAGCCCCATGCCCTCGGAGCCGAGAAAACACATCGGCCGCAGGTAGGCGCTTTCCAGCCCGTTGTCCCGCACGGACGCGATCTGCGCCTCGTTCAGCGCCTCGGCGGTGTAGGGGATGGTCATCCCGACGATCTTGGCCGAGTTAAACAGCCGTCGGGTGTGATCCTGCAGGCGGAAGATCGCCGGGCCCCGCGCAGTCTTGTAGGCGCGCACGCCCTCGAACACCCCCATGCCGTAGTGCAGGGTGTGGGTCAGTACGTGGGTCTGCGCCTCGCGCCAGGGCACCATCTGCCCGTCCAGCCAGATCACCCCGTCGCGGTCGGCCATCGACATTATCTTGTTCCTCTATGCGTTCTGGTTCGCGGCCGCTTGCGGCTCGCCGAACAGGTCATTCCAGGCTTCGATCACGCGATCGCGCACGGCGCAGAGCGCGTCGTCGGGCGCCTCGACTCGGGCATCCGACCCCGCCAGCGTGAGGCGGTGGATGCGATTGCGCAGATCCCGGTAGGCATCCGCCAGCGCCGCGCTCAGGCTCGCGTCGATCACACCCTCGCGCCCGAGCGCCTCCAGCGTGCGGATCTTGTCCGGCCAGTCGCAGACGGCGGGGTGCTCGTGCGCGGATACCAAAACCCAGTATTGAACCATGAATTCAATATCAGTGATACCGCCACGGTCGCGCTTGAGATGGAAGCCCTGGCCCTTCTTCGAGGCGTGTTCCGCCAGCATGCGATCGCGCATCTCGACGACCTCGGCCCGCAGCGCCCCGGCGTCGCGCTCGCGGGTCAGGACCTCGCGGCGCAGGGCGTGAAAGCGCTCGCCCAGCTCGGCATCCCCGGTCACGAAGCGGGCCCGCACCAGCGCCTGGTGTTCCCAGGTCCAGGCGGACTCGTCCTGGTAGCGCCGGAACGCCTGCAGGCCACTGACCAGCAACCCCGCCGTGCCACTGGGCCGCAGCCGGGTATCCACCTCGTACAGGCGGCCCGCCGGGGTAAAGGCCCCCAGCAGGTGCACCACCCGCTGGGCCACCCGCGCGAAGAACTCGGTGTTGTCGATCACCTTCGGGCCCGCCGTCTGCGCTTCGTCCCCTTCACTGTCGTGCAGGAACACCACGTCCAGATCCGAACCATAGCCCAGCTCGAAGCCGCCCAGCTTGCCGTAGCCGATCACCGCGAAGCGCGCCACCCGCCGCGCGTCCGACGCCCCGCACTGCGGCTCGCCGTGGCGCTCGACCATCTTCTCCCACGCCAGTTGCAGCACCCGCTCCAGCAGGACCTCGGCAAGCCAGGTCAGGTGATCGGAGACCTTCATCAGCGGCAGGAAGCCCATGATGTCGGCGGCCGCCACGCGCAGCGTCTGCACCTGCTTGAACTGCCGCAGGCGGTCCAGCATCTGTTCGTGGTCCTGCTCGGGAAACTGCGCCAGTTCGGCCTCCAGCTCCTCGCGCAGCCCGTCGCGATCCGGCGGTGCGTAGAGCGCACGCGGATCCAGCAGCTCGTCCAGCAGCACTGGATGCCGGGTCAGCTGTTCGTTGATCCACGGGCTGGCGGCCACCAGCTTCACCAGCTGGGACAGCGCCAGCGGGTTTTCCACCAGCAGCGACAGGTAGACCGAACGCCGGGCGATGGTGCGCACCATCTGCAGGGCCCGGGGCAGCACCGCATCCGGGGCCTCCATCTCCGCGATGGCCCCGATCAGCAGCGGCATCAGGCGGTCCAGCCGCTGGCGCCCGGTCACGCTCATCGCACGCACGCCCGGGCTCTCGCGTAGATCGGCGATGCCGCGCAGGGCCTCGTCCGCATGCTGGAAGTCCATCGCCTCCAGTACCGCGCGGGCATCATCCTCCGGGAGCGCCCCCTGCCAGAGACGATTCAGCTGCTGCTCGCGATCCGCCTCCGGCGAGGCCTCCATGGCCGCCCCGTCCGCGCGCTGCGGGGCGCTGAAGACCTGCTCGAAGTGGGCATGCACCCGCCGCTGCTCGCGCAGCAGCGCCATCTCGAACGCGGCCTCGTCGTCGAAACCCAGCGACAGCGCCAGGCGGTGGCGGTCATCCCCGTTGGAGGGCAGGCGGTGCGTCTGCTGATCATTCAGCATCTGCAGGCGATTCTCCACGCGGCGCAGGAAGCGATAGGAACGCTCCAGCTGCTCGACCGCGTAGGCCGGCAGGAGCTCGCGCTCGCGCAGCACCCCCATCACGCCCAGCAGGTCGCGACGCTGCAGCGCCTGGTCGCGTCCGCCCCGGATCAGCTGGAACGACTGCGCGATGAACTCGATCTCGCGAATCCCGCCCTCGCCGTGCTTCACATCCTCGAACCGGCCGCGCCGCGCCGACTCGTCGTTGATCATCTGCTTCAGCTCGCGCAGGTTGGCGAGGGTGCCGTAGTCCAGATAACGCCGATAGATGAACGGGCGCAGCCGCCGCATCAGCCGCGCGCCGGCCTCGGGGTCGCCCGCCAGCGGGCTCGCCTTGATCAGGGCATAGCGCTCCCACTCGCGTCCGTGCGCCTGGTAGTAGTCCTCCATGGCGTCGAAGTGCATCACCAGCGGGCCGGAATCGCCGAAGGGGCGCAGGCGCATGTCCACGCGATAGCAGAAGCCATCCGCGGTCACATCCGACAGCACCGCGATCAACTGCCGCCCCAAGCGCTGGAAAAACGCCTGGTTCTCGATCACCCGTTCGCCATCGGTCTCGCCCGCCTCCTCGAAGGCGAAGATCAGATCGATGTCGGAGGAGAAATTGAGCTCGCCGCCCCCCAGCTTGCCCAGCCCCAGGACCACCATGGACTGGGCCTCGCCCGCCGGCCCGCGGGGCTGGCCGTAACGCTCCTGCAAGTGCCGGTCCAGCCACTGCAGCCCGCCCTCGATCAGGGATCGGGCCAGCCGGCTCAGGTCGCGCATCACCTCGTCGAGGTCTGCCTGGCCCGACAGATCGCGCCAGGCCACGCGGATCATCTCGCGATGCCGGGTCTCGCGCAGCACATGCCGCAGCGCGGCCTCGTCGGTGGCACCTTCCAGTCGCGCCTGGAGGGTGCGTTCGAAAGCGGCATCGTCGCAGGCCGCCACCCGGCCCTCCGGGTCCAGGGCCTCGAGCAGGTATTCCGGGTGCTGGCGCACCGTCTGCGCCAGGTAATGGCTGAAGGCCAGCGCCACGGGCGTCGCCGCGAGGAAGGTATCCGGCCAGGCGCATTTCTCATCCAGCTCGGCCAGCAGGTCGCGAACCTCCTGCTGCAACGACACGGGCAGGGACGCGGGGGATTCGGGCAGAGGCTTGTCCATGTGCCAAGCCTATCAGCGTTGCACCCGATTGGGTGCCCGGCCCAGCGCGCCGCCGACCCAATGGGTATTGACACGGGATGAGAACACAAATAACAATCGTTCTCGTCTACTAGATACCAACACCTGACCATTCTTCAATGAGGAACCGCACCATGACGCTTCGTCCACTTGCCTGGCTGATCGGCACCGCCGCGGCCATCGCCGTCAGCATGCCGCTGGTCGGCTGCAGCCCCGCCGATCAGGACGAGGTCAACCTCTATTCGGCGCGCCAGGAAAACCTGATCAAGCCACTGCTCGACGACTTCACCGATCAGACGGGCATTCAGGTCAACCTGGTGACCGGCGGTGCGGACAGCCTGCTGCAGCGCCTGCGCCACGAGGGCCGCAACTCCCCGGCCGATCTCTTCATCACCGTAGATGCGGCGCGCCTGCATCAGGCCCGCGAGGCCGGCGTGCTGCAGGGAATCGAGTCCGAGGTGCTGCACGAGAACATCCCCGAACGTTATCGCGACCCCGACGGGCTGTGGTTCGGCCTGTCCTCGCGGGCCCGCCCGATCCTTTATCACAAGGATCGCGTCGACCCGTCCGAGCTGTCGACCTACGAGGCCCTGACCGATAGCCAATGGGAAGGCCGCATCTGCATCCGTTCCTCCAGCAACGTCTACAACCAGTCGCTGGTGGCCGCGATGATCGCGACCGAGGGCACCGACGCCGCCCAGGAGTGGGCCAACGGAATCGTCGCCAACATGGCGCGCCAGCCGCAGGGCGGGGATCGCGACCAGATCCGCGCGGTGGCCGACGGGGTCTGCGACATCGCGATCGCCAACACCTACTACCTGGGCCTGATGCTGGACGGCGAAGGGCGTGACCGCGAAGTCGCCGAACAGATCGGCGTCTTCTGGCCCAACCAGGACGGCCGCGGCACGCACGTCAACATCAGCGGCGCCGGTGTCACCGCGCACGCCCCGAACCGGGACAACGCGATCCGCCTGCTGGAGTTCCTCTCCGCCACCGAGGCCCAGGAGTGGTACGCCGAGGTCAACCAGGAGTACCCGATCCGCGACGACGTCCCGGCGAGCGAGATCCTTCAGGGATTCGGCGACTTCAAGGCCGACAACATCGAGCTCTACCGGCTGGGCAACCACAACGCCGAGGCCGTGCGCGTGATGGATCGGGCCCGCTGGCGCTGAGCCTGAACCATCACACCATGCACCCCACTCGCCCCCGGCCCTCCGGGGGCGTTTTGTTTGCACCACGGAGCGCGCACACAGAACCCCCGGATGAAGGGAACCCGCCATCGCGCCGGCGTCAATCCGCTAGTCCTGAAGCGGCCATAGTGGTATTCGAAACAAGAACCTTTACTATTCGCACTCCATGAGCGCACAGACGACCAGCACGGCCGCCCCAGCGGCACCCCACGCGACCCGCCGGCGCCTGCCGTCGAGCCCGTGGACGGCGATCGCCCTCGTCGTGGCGCTGACCCTCGCCCTGCCGATCCTGGTCATCTTCGGGCACGTATTCATCCCCGCCGGGGAGGTCTGGACCCATCTGCGCGAGACCGTCCTCGCGGATTACGTGTTCAATTCCCTGGCGCTGCTGATCGGGGTTGGCATCGGGGTCCTGCTGATCGGGGTGCCGGTGGCCTGGCTGGTCAGCGTCTGCGACTTCCCCGGGCGCGGTATCTTCCAGTGGGCGCTGATGCTGCCGCTGGCCATGCCGGCCTACATCATTGCCTATACCTATACCGGCATGCTGGATTTCAGCGGCCCGGTCCAGGTGCTGATCCGCGACCTGACCGGCCTGGGCTACGGCGAATACTGGTTCCCCGAGATTCGCTCGCTCGGCGGCGCCATGGCCATGCTCACACTGGTGCTGTACCCCTATGTCTACCTGCTCAGCCGGGCCGCCTTCCTGGAACAGTCGGTGTGCGTGCTGGAGGTCTCCCGCACCCTGGGCGCCGGCCCGTTCGGCGGTTTTCGCCGGGTCGCCCTGCCGCTCGCGCGCCCGGCCATCATCGCCGGACTGACCCTCGCCCTGATGGAGGTCCTGGCCGACTACGGCACGGTCGCCTACTTCGGCGTCAGCACCTTCACCACCGGGATCTTCCGCACCTGGTACGGCCTGGGCGACCCGGCCGCCGCCGCCCAGCTGTCGGCCGTGCTGCTGACCTTCGTCTTCGTCCTGATCGTACTGGAACGCTGGTCCCGGGCCCGGGCACGCTTCCATCACACCAGCCGCCGCTATTCCACCCTGCCGCGCTATCAACTGCGCGGCTGGAAGGGCGCCGCGGCCTTCGTCGGCTGCCTGCTGCCGGTGCTGCTGGGCTTCCTGCTGCCGGCCCTCCAGCTCGGCCTGTGGACCGTGCAGACCACCGATCACTGGATGAACCCGGCCTTCGGGCGCCTGGTGTTCAACAGCTTCTGGCTGGCGATCGCGGCTGCCGTGATCGCCGTCGCCCTGGCCCTGCTCCTTGCCTATGCCCGGCGCATGGAAGGCGGTCGTTTCACGAACGCCGCCGTACGCGTCGCCGGGATGGGCTATGCGGTGCCCGGCATCGTGATCGCGATCGGGGTGATGATCCCGTTCGCCGCGTTCGACAACGCCCTGGACGGCTTCATGCGCGACACCTTCGGGCTGTCCACCGGATTGCTGCTGTCGGGTACCGTCTTCGCCCTGCTGTTCGCCTACACCGTGCGCTTCCTGGCGGTCTCGCTGCAGACGGTCGAGGCGGGGCTGGGCAAGATCCAGCCGAGCATGGATGACGCCGCCCGCTCGCTCGGGATGCGCCCCCTGCAGACCCTGACGCGGGTGCACCTGCCGATCATGCGCGGCACCCTGCTGACCGCGCTGCTGCTGGTGTTCGTCGACGTGCTCAAGGAGCTGCCCGCCACGCTGATCCTGCGCCCGTTCGACTTCAACACCCTCGCGGTGCGCGCCTTCGAGCTGGCCGGCGACGAACGCCTGGCCGAATCCTCCTCCGCCGCACTGGCGATCGTGCTGGTGGGCCTGGTTCCCGTTATCCTGCTGTCCGTGACCATCGGCCGCTCGCGCCCCGGCCAGCAGGGCCCGACCCGCGCGGCGGACGAACAGCCGCCGCAGAAACCCCTCGCCATGCCCGCAGGCACGACGAATTCCCCATGACCCAGCCCGCCATGACCCAGCCCATCGACACCAGCCTGCAGGTGCCTCACACGCCGCTGATCGCCCTCGATCAGGTCGACATCGGCTACGACGGCACCGCCGTGGTCCACCAGGTATCGCTGGCCCTGTCCAAGGGCCAGATCGGCTGCCTGCTGGGCCCCTCCGGCTGCGGCAAGACCACGCTCCTGCGCGCCATCGCCGGGTTCGAGCCGCTGATGGCCGGCAGCATCCAGCTGGACGGGCGCAGCGTCAGCGACGCCCGGGGCACGGTGCCGCCGGAGAAGCGCGGGGTCGGCATGGTGTTCCAGGACTTCGCCCTGTTCCCGCACTTGAGCGTGGCCGACAACATCGCCTTCGGCATTCGCCACTGGGGCCGCGAGGATCGCGACGAGCGCATCCGCTCGCTGCTCAAGCTGGTGGGCCTGTCGGGCTATGGCGAGTCCTTCCCGCATGCCCTGTCCGGCGGCCAGCAGCAGCGCATCGCGCTGGCCCGGGCCCTGGCCCCGCGGCCCAAACTGCTGTTGCTGGACGAGCCCTTCTCCAGCATGGACGTGGAGCTGCGCGGCGAGCTCGCACGCGAAGTGCGGCGTATCCTGCGCGCGGAGAACACCACCGCCATCCTGGTCACCCATGACCAGCACGAGGCCTTCGCCTTCGCCGACCGCATCGCGGTCATCCACCAGGGCCGCGTGGCCCAGTGGGATACCGCCTACAACCTCTACCACCGCCCGGCGGATCGCTTCGTCGCCGACTTCGTCGGCGAGGGCACGCTGATCCCCGGCATGGTCTGCGCCGAGCATGTGGTGGATACCGCCTTCGGCGAGATCGAGGGCACCCTATCGGAGCAACTGCCGCCCGGCACGGCCGTGGATGTCCTGGTCCGCCCGGACGACATCGCGATCGACAACGAGGCCGGCACCATCCGCACCGAGATCCTCGACAAGGCCTTCCGCGGAGCGGACTTCCTCTACACCCTGCGCCTCCCGGACGGGCTCAGCGTGCTGTGCATGGCCCCGTCCCACGACAACTTCGTGATCGGCGAACACGTACGCCTGCGTCTCGATTTCACCCACCTGGTGGTGTTCTCGCGGGGCAGCGGGGTGGACTGCCCGGCGACCTGATCCGCCGCCGGCGTAATGCAACGGCCGGTCGGGCGGGAACTCGCGTGAGTTGGCGCGTTCCGATCCTCACACGCGCCCCGCTTCGCAACCGCTATCATCGTTCCATGACCCGTCTCCGCGCCCTGTTCATTCGCCGGTTAGCCCTGTCGCGCGTCGGCGGGGTCGCACTGGTAATGCTGGCGCTTGCGGGTCTGACAAGCCCGGCCGGCGCCGAGAACGGCGCCACCCCGGGTCTGCAGATCGAGGGCGGAACCGACGCCCAGCGCGAGAACATCCGCAACAGCATCAACCTGGCGCGGCACCCCTGCGACCTGCCGGGGTTTCGCGAACGCCGGGTCCTGCGCGACACCGAGGAACGCGCCCGCAACGCCCTGCGCGCCATCGGCTTCTACGACGCCGAGCTGGAGCTGGACTTCGAGCGCGGCGAGGACTGCTGGGACGTCCGTATCACCCTGGACCCCGGGCCACCCACCACGGTCGAGCGGATCGATATCCAGATCACTGGCGAGGGGGCCGACGACCTGGGCTTCGAGGCCGTGCGCAGCCAGACCGAGATCCGCGTGGGTGACACCCTGCGCCACGACCGCTACGAGGCCCTGCGTAACCGCATGACGCGGATCGCCGCCGATCGCGGCTACTTCGACGCCGATCTCCACACCCGGCGCCTCGAGGTAGACCGCGACGCGCGCGCCGCCACCATCCGCCTGCACATGGAGACCGGGGATCGCTACCGCATGGGCCAGGTCCGTATCGACCAGGACATCCTCGCCGACGACTTCGTCCAGCGCATGGTGCCCTTCGAGGCCGGCGACCCGTACAGCTCGGCGCAGATCATCGCACTGCAACGCAACCTGAACGACAGCGGCTACTTCGGCGGCGTCCGCGTGCGCCCGCAGCGCGATGCGGCGGACGGGCTGGAAGTCCCGATCCTCGCGGAGCTGGAACCACGCAAACGCCACAGCTACGAGGCCGGCATCGGCTACTCCACCGATATCGGACCGCGCATCCGCCTGCGCTACGAACATCGCTACGCCAACACCCGGGGCCACCGCTACCAGGCCGAGATCGAGGCGTCCCCGGTGCGATCCGGCATCGGCTACAACTACGAGATCCCGCTGCGCGACCCGCTGCGTGAACGCCTGAACCTGTTCACCACCTACCGCACGGAAAAGACGGACACCCAGGAATCCGACCGCTTCCAGATCGGGGCCAACCGTATCCTGCAGCGCCGCAGTGGCTGGCAGACCACCGAGGGGCTGCGCTACGAATACGAGGACTACACCGCCGGCGAGGACGACAGCGGCCGCAGCCAGCTGCTGATCCCGTCCTACCGCATCAGCCGCATGGATGCGGACGATCCGATGACCCCGCGGCGCGGCTACCGCTTCGAGGCCACCGTGCAGGGCGCGCGCGAGGAGATCCTGTCCAGTACCTCGTTTGCGCAGGTACTGGCCAGCGGCAAGATCGTGCGCGGCCTCGGCCCCGGACGGGTACTGGCGCGCGCGGACGCCGGTTTCACCGAGGTCGACGCGGTGCAGGAGCTCCCCAGCTCCCTGCGCTTCTACGCCGGCGGTGACGCCAGCATCCGCGGCTACGGCTACCAGCGCGTGGGCCCGCGCAACGAGGACGGCGATGTGATCGGCGGGCGCCACAAGGTGGTTGGAAGCCTGGAGTACGACTACCCGGTCGTCGGCAACTGGAGCGCCGCGGCCTTCGTGGACGCCGGCAACGTGGTCAACGAGTGGGACGAATTCGACCCGGTCTACGGGGTCGGGATCGGCGTGCGCTGGCGCTCCCCGGTCGGTCCCATCCGCGTGGACCTGGCCCACGGCCCGGATTCGGAAGACGACTTCCGCATCCACTTCTCCATGGGGCCGGACCTGTGAAGCCCGTTCTGCGCGCCAGCCTGTGGGGGCTGTCCACGCTCCTGACCCTGGTGATCATCCTGCTGGGGACCCTCGGCGCCCTGCTCGCCACCGAATCCGGTACCCGCTGGCTGGCCGCCCAGGGCGAGCGCCTGGTCCCGGTCGAGCTGCGCATCGACCGGGTCGAGGGAACGCTGTTTACCGAACTGCGGCTGCACGGCCTGTACCTGGCGCTCCCCGATGGCCCGGAGATCGATCTGCCCGCGGGCCGCATCGGCGTCAGTGCCCGCAGCCTCCTGCTCGGGGAACTGAACATCCGGGTGCTGGCCGCCACGGGCATGCGCGTCGATCTCCCGCCGCCCGACCCCGAGGCGGCCTCCGACGATGAACCCTTCGCGCTGCCCGAATCCATCCGGCTGCCGCTGGCCGTGCGCCTGGGCCAGCTGCGCGTCGAGGATCTGGAGATCCTTCAGGCCGGCGAACCACTGGCCACCATCACCCGCCTGACCGGCGGCGCCCTGGCGCGCGATTCGCGGATCGAGCTGCAGGCGCTGGAACTGGACATGCCGGAGATCCGTGCCCGGCTGACCGGGCAGATCGAGACCGACGGGGATTATCCACTGGAGCTACGCGGCCAGTGGCAGGCGCCGCTACCCGCGGACGTCGCCGAGGGCCTGGGAACCGACGAGGCACACGGCGAGCTGCGGGTCACCGGGGCCCTGCGGGAACGCGTACAGGTGGACCATGACCTGCGCGCCGGCATCGAGCTGAGCCTGCATGCCAGCGCCCGCGAACTGTTCGCCACGCCAGAGCTGGAACTGACCGCGCAGTGGCAGCCCTTCGCCTACCACATCGATCCGGAACAGCACGTCGACATGGAGGCCGGGCGCCTTGAGGTGCACGGCACACCGGAGGCCTGGGCCCTGGAGATCGACACGGCCGCCACCCTCGCACCCTGGCCGCGCATCGCCGTGAGCACCCGTGCACGGGGAGACCTCGAATCGCTGCAGCTTGAAGGTCTCGAGATCGCTTCCGAAGCCGGTCGGATCGCCCTGTCCGGCCCGGTCCGCTTCGACGACGCCCTGGACTGGGATCTGGCCCTGGAGGCCCGTCAACTGACGCCGGCGCCGCTGGGCCTGGAAGTGGATGCCGGGATCGAGCATCTCAAGGCGCAGCTGCAGGGTCACCTGCCGCTGGGGACCAACGCCCCGCCCCTGGCCGCCCTCGAGGCACGCGCGAGCGTCACCGAACTGGAAGGACATTTCGAGGATCACCCGATCAGCGGGCGCCTGAACGCGTGGGTGGCCGACGGCGAGGCCGGCATCGAGGACACCCGCCTGGCCATCCGCGACCTCGCGCGGCTGGATCTGGCGGGTGCGGCCACGGGCCTGGCCGGCGACCTGACCGATCCCGATCACCGCATCGCCTTCGACCTCGGGCTGGACCTCGCGGCCCCGGAACTGGCACGCCTGCACCCGGAGCTGGACGGCCGCATCGAACAACTGCGCGTGGCACTGGACGGCGACTACGTCCCCGCCAGCGGCGGGCTGGCCGCGCAGCTCGAGCTGGCCCCGCTGCAGGCCGGCCTGCGCGGGATCGACATCACGGGTGACGCCCGGGTCGCGCTGAGCGAGACCGGCGGCCAGATCGAACGACTGCAGCTCGCTGCCGACACAGGTGCCCGGCTGGCCCTGAGCGGCGACCTCGACTGGTCCGAAGGCCTGGCGTGGGATCTCGCGCTGGACGGCGAGGGGCTGGACCCGTCGCTGGTGGCCGCCGAACTCCCCGGTCAGCTCGCGCTGGCCCTGACCAGCAAGGGACACCTGGACGCCGACGGCCGCCCGCGCCTCCAGGCCCGACTGCAGCGCCTGGAGGGCCGCCTGCGCGAACAGCCCGTTTCCGGTCAGGCGGACCTCGCGCTGGAGGGCGAACACCTGCGCGTGGACCGCCTGGACCTGGCACTGGGGCGCAACACGCTGAGCGCCCGCGGCGAGTGGACCGACGCCCTCGACTTCGAACTGCAACTGGATGCACCGGAGCTGGACCGGGCCTGGCCCGACCTTGGCGGCCGACTGGAACTGGATGCGCACATCACGGGGGACCCCGAGCGTCCGCGCGTCGCGGCGCGCGGCAGCGGCGCCGGCCTGCGACTGGCGGACATCACCCTGGAACGGCTGGAATTGCAGGCCGATGCGGGCCTCGAGGTGGCCGCACCCGCCGAGATCGAGCTGCGCCTCAGCGGGCTCGAACCGGGCGACGGTACGCGGGTGGAGTCTTTGCGGCTGGACGCCTCCGGCCGCGTGGATGAACACCGCGTCACCCTCGCCGCAGATGCGGCAGACCTGGGTTCGCTGGAACTGGCGCTGCGCGGCGGCCTGGACCCCGAGACCCTGCACTGGCGCGGACAGCTCGCACGACTGGACCTGGACCAGCCCGCCGCCGGGGCCTGGCACCTGGCCGAGCCGGTCGCGCTGGAGGGCGGGCCCGAGCAGGCGCGGCTGGGGCGCCTGTGCCTGGCTCGGGACGACGCACGCCTGTGTACCGAGGCCCGCTGGAGCGCCACCGCAGGGGCGGAATTCGATGCCGACATCCGGGCCCTGGACCTGGCGTGGCTGGAACCCTTCCTGCCGCCGGAACTGGCCATCGCCGGCGAGTTGAACGCCGACGCCAGCGGCCGCCTCGACCCCGACGGCACCCTGGCGGCCGACCTGGCCGTGACCCCGACCGACGGCCACCTGATCGTGCGGGACGAGGACGGGGATCTCGAAGAGGTCCCCTATCGCGATGGGCGCCTGACCGCCCGGATACGCGACCGCGACGTGGACGCCGCCCTGCGCCTCGACTTCCTGGAGGGCGGAACCGCCCGCAGCGACATCCGCCTGCGCCCGGACGGCGAGGACCTGCGCCTGGACGGTGACTTTGTCGCGCGGCTCGAGGACCTGGCCTGGCTGGCCGCCCTGAGCCCCGAGATCCAGCGCCTGAGAGGGTCGCTGGACGCCCGCCTGGACTTTGGTGGCCGCCTCGACGCACCGCTGGTGGAGGGTGAGGTGGCCTTCCGCGACGGGGGCGTGCTGATCCCGGAGGCGGGTATCGACGTCGTGATCCCCGAGATCACAGCCCGCGTGGTGTCGGCCGAGGAGCTGACGCTCGCCGGGCGGCTGGAGTCGGGCGATGGCGGCATCGACCTCGACGGCCGGGTCGATCTCGGGGGCGACGGCCCGCGCGCCGAACTGAATCTGGCCGGCACGGACTTCCTGGTGGTCAATCGGGTGGACGCGGAGGCCCGCATCACACCGGACCTGCAGCTGGTCTTCACCCCCGCCGACGGCATTCGCGTGCGCGGCGAGGTGTTCCTGCCCTGGGCGCGCATCCGCCCGCCGGACCTGCCGCCGGGCGCGATCCGGGTCTCCGGCGACGAGATCATCCTCGGCGAGGAGATCCAGGAGGCCCAGGGGCTGAAGACCGACATCCGGATCCGGATCCGGCTGGGCGACGACGTGCGCTTCGACGGCTTCGGCCTGACCGCGCGCTTCGCCGGCGAGGTGGATGTCGAGGAGATCACCGGGCAGCCCACCCAGCTCTTCGGCGAGATCACCATCCCCGAGGGCCAGTACAGCGACTACGGCCAGGACCTGCGGGTGGAACGCGGCAGCCTCGTCTTCCAGGGGCCGGCGGAGAACCCGGAACTGGACCTGCGCGCGATGCGCACCGTGCGCGAGTACAACGTGACGGTCGGCCTGGAGGTCCGGGGTACGCCGGACAACCTGCGCTCGCGGGTCATCTCCGACCCACCGATGGACGAGACCGAGGCGATGGCGTTCCTGCTGACCGGGCGGCCCCTGTCGGGCGCGTCACAATCGGACGGCAACATGATCGCCGCCGCCGCGGCGGCCTACGGCCTGGAACAGGGCGCGGTGATCACCGAGCGCATCGGCCGCGAACTGGGCCTGGACGAGGTGGAACTGGATACCGAGGGCGGGCTGGACGAGAGCGCGCTGACGCTGGGTCTGTACCTCTCGCCAAGGCTCCTGCTGCGCTACTCCATCGGGTTGTTCGACAACACCTCGAAGGTCCTGCTGCGCTATGAACTGACCCGCAACCTGAGCGTGGAAACCGCCTCCGGCACCACGGAACAGTCCGTCGACCTGATCTACCGCATCGAACGCTAGGAGACGCTGCGGCCTGTAAACCCGTTTTTTCACCACGAAGCGCACGAAGGGACGAAGAAGACCGTTTTCCGGTTGCAACACGCGGCCAAGGAGAGCTTCCGGGGGATGGGCCTCGCGCAGGGGATGAACGAGGCGAGAATATAACGCCACCCTGATGCCGTGCGACGGCACCATCTCAACCGCCGGTCATCGCGAGGAGCGCAGCGACGTGGCGATCGGTCCGGCTCTTACCTGAGCGAGGCCAACGCGGCGATGTCGATCGGTACGTTCGGTGGGCGACTTTCGCAGCGGGCATCACAACCGCGCGCTGCTAGGGAAACACTGATCAATGTACACACTCGCGCTCGAGTCGCTTTTGCGTGCGAACAAGGCGCGGTGACTGCCGTTCAGTCATTCTGCACAAGGGAGCCGCAACGCTGTGCGCGCGCCCGTTTTTGATGAACAACGGGCGGCCGAGCCCCTGCTTTCAATAGCTTGTGGGGTTGGTGCCCCCTGTTCCCCGATCCTGCGTTGCGCCACTTGCGGGTAGAACCACTACCCGCTACACGACGCGCCTTGTCTCGGAGCGCTTTGTTTCGAAAAACTGGGGGGCACCAACGCGGACGCGCGATTAAATCAGCGTCTCCCTAGCTCGAGGCGTCGCGGGCCCCGTTGCGGGCGGCCTCGATGCGGGTGCGGATCTGGCTGCGGTACAGCTGCTCGTTGGGGATGCCCACCAGCGGCGTGCCGGCCGGACGACCCTCGGCATCGAAGGCCATGATGGTCGGCACGACGCGCACCCCGTAGTTCCGGCCGAGGCGATTCCCGGGCAGCGTCTCGCCATCAAAGTCGCGGACCTCGTCCCGGTCCAGCATCACCTTACGGATATGCACTCCGGCAAAGGCCGGATCCTCGGCCATCGGGCCCAAGTGCTGTTGTTCCGCCCGGTCACAGTAGGGGCAGCTACTGGAGGCGAACATGATCACGGTCGGCCGACCATCACCGTTACCGGCCAGGGCCCGCAGATCGGTCGCGCGTTCCACGCCGCCGGCGGCCGCGGGGGTCGTCAGCAGCAAGCCCGCCATCAGGGTAACGCCCCCCAGCAGGGCCGCGAACGGATTGCGTCTCGGGATTCGATGGATCGTCATGATGATCGGCCTCTCCAGATATCTGGTCCCAGTCTAGGGGCACAAGATTAACGCAGACTGAAGGGGGTTTCGCGCCAACCCGGCCAGCCCGGGAGCGGAGAGGGGTTCATCGGCGACCTGGCGGGGAAACTCGCACAAAAAAGCCCCGCTGGAGCGGGGCCTTGCACCGGCTCGCCGGCGAACCGGCGACCGGGGTGTTGCGAGCGACCTTAGTTGGCGCGCTGGCGCACGTCGGAGGTCACTTCCACGCGGCGGTTGGCCTCACGACCAGCCTGGGTGGAGTTGTCGGCGGTCGGGCGGTCTTCGCCGTAGCCGACGGTGCGGATGTCGCTTTCACGCACGCCTTCGCTGGCCAGGAAGTCGGCGACGGCCTGGGCACGACGCTCGGACAGACCCTGGTTGTAGTCGGCCGGGCCGATGGTGCAGGTGTGACCTTCGACCAGCACCGAGCTGTACTCGGCGTCGTCGGCGGTCAGGCTGCGGGCCAGGTCACGCAGGGCGGAACGGCCTTCGGAGCGCAGCTCGGCGCTGTCGAAGTCGAACAGCGCCTGGGCGCTCAGCGTGGTAGTGGTGAATTCCGGCTCCGGCTCCGGCTGCGGGGCAGCGGCGGGCTCGGGCTCGGGGGCTTCGGCGGTTTCCTGGATGTAGCCCGCGCACTGTTCGAACTTCACGTTTTCCGGGGCCCAGGAACGCGTGCGCACGCACTCGCCAGAGCGATCGACCACGACCTTGCCGCTGCGGTCAGTGACGTTCGCGGCCGGCGGTTCCTGCGCAACGACCTGCCCGGCGGCGCCCAGCACCAGCGAAGCCACGGACGCGGCCAGAAGATTCTTAACGAGCTTATGATTCATTGCATAGCCTCCTTGTAAAAACAATCGACGTCGGACCCCGTTTGCGGTCGTGCGGAAATCAGTGGTCGCACGCGCATCCGCAATCCAAAGCAGCGAGCTCCTTGCGCCAAGCCCTCTACAGTACCCTGATACTGGCACACAAGTTCGGGTTTTGCACGCAACGAGACGCAATTTTTGTGTCGGCATCACAACGCCGTCACATTCCGCAAACTGGCCGGGATCCAGCCACTTTCGGCCGAACTGTCACGTCATTGCAACAGCCCCTGCGGGGATCCCGCGTATCTCAAGGGACACACAGCCGCATTAAGGGTTCCCTGACGCGGCGCCGACCCACGAGACCACACTGGGGCCGATCGTCTCGCCAGACAAAAAGACCCCGCCGAAGCGGGGTCCCGGGTACATCGGCGATGTACGGAGAAGGCGCGGCTTACATCATGCCGCCCATGCCTCCCATACCGCCCATGCCACCCATGCCGCCCATGTCGTCGCCACCGGCGCCGCCACCGTCATCCTTCTTCGGGATGTCGGCGATCATGGCCTCGGTGGTGATCAGCAGGGCTGCCACGGACGCGGCGTTCTGCAGTGCGGAACGGGTCACCTTGGTCGGATCCAGGATGCCCATGTCGATCATGTCGCCGAACTCGCCAGTGGCGGCGTTGTAGCCGTAGTTGCCCTTGCCTTCGAGGACCTGGTTCAGGACCACGGACGGCTCGTCACCGGAGTTGTAGACGATCTGGCGCAGCGGCTCTTCCATCGCACGGCGGCAGATGTTGATACCCGCGGTCTGCTCTTCGTTGTCGCCCTTGAGCTTGGTGATCGCGGCGCAGGCACGCAGCAGGGCCACGCCACCGCCAGGGACCACGCCTTCTTCCACCGCCGCACGCGTGGCGTGCAGGGCGTCTTCGACGCGGGCCTTCTTCTCTTTCATCTCGACCTCGGTGGCGGCGCCGACCTTGATCACCGCAACACCGCCGGCCAGCTTGGCCACGCGTTCCTGCAGCTTTTCCTTGTCGTAGTCGGAGGTCGCTTCCTCGATCTGCGCACGGATCTGGTCAACACGGCCCTTGATGTCCTTGTTGGTGCCCATGCCGTCGATGATGGTGGTGTTTTCCTTGGTCACCTGCACCTTCTTGGCGCGACCCAGGTCTTCCACCGTGGTCTTCTCCAGCGACAGGCCGACCTCTTCCGAGATCACCTGGCCGCCCGTCAGCACGGCGATGTCCTGCAGCATGGCCTTGCGGCGATCGCCGAAGCCCGGGGCCTTCACGGCGGCGACCTTCACGATGCCGCGCATGGAGTTCACCACCAGCGTGGCCAGGGCCTCGCCCTCGATGTCCTCGGCGATAATCAGCAGCGGCTTGTTGGCCTTGGCGACGCCTTCCAGGATCGGCAGCAGATCACGGATGTTCGAGATCTTCTTGTCGAACAGCAGGATGTAGGCATCCTCCAGCTCGGCGCTCATGTTCTGCTGGTTGTTGATGAAGTAGGGCGACAGGTAGCCGCGATCGAACTGCATGCCTTCCACGACATCCAGCTCGTTTTCCAGCGAGGAACCTTCCTCGACGGTGATCACGCCTTCCTTGCCGACCTTGTCCATCGCATCGGCAATGATCTCGCCGATGGCGGTATCGGAGTTCGCGGAGATCGAACCGACCTGCGCGATCGCCTTGTGCTCGGTGCACGGCTTGGACAGCTTCTTCAGCTCTTCGGTCGCGGACTTCACGGCCTTGTCGATACCGCGCTTGAGGTCCATCGGGTTCATGCCGGCGGTGACCGCCTTCATGCCTTCGCGGACGATGGACTGGGCCAGCACGGTCGCGGTGGTGGTGCCGTCACCGGCGGCGTCGGAGGTCTGCGAGGAGACTTCCTTGACCAGCTGCGCGCCCATGTTCTCGAACTTGTCTTCCAGTTCGATCTCCTTGGCCACGGACACACCGTCCTTGGTCACGGTCGGGGCGCCGAAGGCCTTGTCCAGGACCACGTTGCGGCCCTTGGGACCGAGGGTGACCTTCACGGCGTTGGCCAGGGTGTTCACGCCCTTGGCCATGCGGGTACGGGCGTCGGTACCAAAGCGTACTTCTTTAGCGCTCATGATTCGTTCTACTCCTGAAAATTCGTGTTAGACGGACGCGGGACGGGGGCTCAGCCCTCGATGACGGCCATGATGTCGTCTTCGCGCATCACCAGGACGTCTTCGCCCTCGACCTTGACCTCGGTGCCGGAATACTTGCCAAACAGGACCTTGTCACCGGCCTTCACGTCCAGCGGACGAGACTCGCCGTTATCCAGGATCTTGCCGTTGCCCACCGCCAGGACCTCGCCGCGGATCGGCTTTTCGGCCGCGGAATCCGGGATCACGATGCCGCCGGGGGTGGTGCGCTCTTCTTCCATACGCTTCACGATGACTCGATCGTGCAAAGGCCGCAGGTTCATGGTGCGAACTCCTTATAAAGTGTCTGCAACAGGAAAGTTGGGGTGTCGGACGGGCACCCTGTTAGCACCCGCCCCTGACGAGTGCTAATAATAGGGGCACACAAAGGCGAGTCAAGGGCGCGCGTTACAAATCCGGAGACCGCGGGGAGATCAGCGACGGTCGTCGTGATCGAGCCGGTCGTCAGGCGGCTCGCCACCGTCCTCGTGACGGCGGAACTCGCCCTCGATGGTGTCGCTGCCCTGTGCGCCGCCAGGGCCAGCCCCACGCGCGCGGACCATGCCGCGACGCAGGATGCCGTCCGCCGCCCAGCGCCGCAGCGGCGGGATCAACAGCACGAAGCCGGCGGCATCGGTGAAAAAACCCGGCAGCAACAGCAACACGGCGGCGCTCATCAGCAGCCAGCCTTCGACCAGACCCCGCGCCGGCACCTCCCCGCGCGCCAGGCTCTGCTGCAGACGGCGCCAGTGGTAGAAACCCTGCAACCGGAACAGCAGCAGCCCGGCCGCGGCCGTGATAATCACCAGCGCCACCGTCATCAGGGCGCCCACGGCGTCACCTACCCAGGCAAAGCCGAAGATCTCGAGCAGTACCAGACCAAGAAAGACAAACAGGGGAAAGAGGGGGTTGCGCATCGAGGGGGTTCCGCAGATCAGGCCCGATTATTGGAACATGCCCCCCGGGTGCTGTCGATTGGAACCCCGGTGCGACGCGGATACTCCAAAAACCATTGACACCGGAACGCGCTGGCCGCGACCCGTTTTGTCCTTGCAAGGGGAAGGGAATTAAGCCAGTCTTCCGCACGTCTTTGGTGCATACGCCTGACGAGATATTCCGGAGAGCAAACGAACCATGCTGCGCACACCGATCCTGATGCTGGCCCTGCTGGCCTTCCTCGTCCCGGCCCTGACGACCGCCGCCGTGGAAGACCCGCGCGATCCGGAACACCACTTCTTCGACCCGACCTTCGGCGAGTTCCCCGAGGAGCTGGAGGAGGCGCGCGCGGCCGGCAAGAAGGGCATCCTGATCTTCTTCGAGATGGCCGACTGCCCGTTCTGCCACCGCATGAAGAACCAGGTGCTGAACCAGCCCGAGGTTCAGGAATACTTCAGCGAGCACTTTCTCGTATTCAGCGTCGACGTCGAGGGCGCCATCGAGATCGTCACCTTCGAGGGCGAGACCAAGACCCAAATGGACTGGGCCACCCGTGACTACCGGGTGCGCGCCACGCCCGTGTTCCAGTTCTTCAACCTCGAGGGCGAACCCATCGCCCGGTTCACCGGGGCCACGCGCGACGTCCGCGAGTTCCTCCAGCTGGGCGAGTTCGTAGCCGAGGGGCATTACAAGGACCAGAACTTCACGCGCTTCAAGCGCGAACAAGACGGCCGCTGAGCCCCATCCGCTCAACCCGCGAGGATCGACGCCTGATGTCGCCGATGCACCCCCGCTCGTCCGGCCCCCACCACCGGCGCCGACTGGCCCGCCTGCTGCTGGCCGGCCTGCTCCTGTGGCCGCTGGCCGGAGCGGTAATGGCACAGGACAGCGTCGGCGCGGCCGATGCCGGGCCCTTGCCCAACCCCATGCGGGTCGGTGACGCACTGGAACGCGTCGACGCCCTGCACCCACGGGTGCGCGCAGCACGCGCCGAACGCGAGCAGGCCCGCGCGGAGCTGGAAGCGACCCGTGCCGAACGCGACGTCAGCGTAAACGCCCGGCTCGAGGCCCGCTGGATCGAACCCAACGACCAGATCGAGGACCGCAGCCGCAACGACTCACGCGCCGCCATCGTGGCGCGCAAGCTGCTGAGCGACTTCGGCCAGTCCCACGCGCGCGAATCGGCCAGCGAGCAGCGTCTGGTTGCCGCCCGCCAGCACGAGGAACTGGCCCACGCCCGCCACCGCATCCACGTCCTCGAGCGCTACTTCGATGTGCTGCTGGCCGATCTGGCCTTTGCCCGCGACACCGAGGCAATGGCCGCGGCCTACGTCTCCAAGGAACGCGCCGAGGAGCGCAACCAGCGCGGTCAGGTGTCGGATATCGAGGTCTTTCGCCTTGAATCCGAATATCAGACCCTGCGCGTTCAGCGCACCCGCGCCCTGCAGAACCAGGCCCGCACCCGCGCCGCCCTGGCCGAGGCCCTGAACCGCCCGGACCGGCGTGTGCGCACCGTGCTCGCTCCCATGCTGCCGCTGGACCTGCCGGAACTGCCGGATCTGGACACCCTGCTGGCCGAGCTCGACAACACCAGCCCGCGCCTGCTGGCCGAACGCCGCCAGGTCGAGGCCGCCAGCCGCGAGGTGGCCGCCTCGCGCGCCCAGCGCCGTCCGCGCCTGTATGCGGAGGCCGAATCCGGCTGGTGGAACCGCGACCTCGGCGGCGGCGACCGCAACCCGTTCGCCGCCGGCCTGGTGCTGGAGATCCCGCTGTACGAAGGCCGTCGCCACGACAGCCGCATCGGCCAGGCCGTCGCCGCCCGTCACCGCGCCGAGGCCGAACTGGGCCAGGCACGCATCGAGGCCCGCAACCGCCTGCGCGAACTGCACGACGAGATCCGCGCCCTGCGCACCCAGCGCGACGAGGCCGCCTGGCGCATGGACTACCGCGAGCTCTACATCGACCGCGCGCGCTACCTCTACGACATCGAGGACCAGGCCGATCTGGGCGACTCGATGGTGCAGCAAAGCGCCGCGGCGCATTTCAATGCCAGCACCGAATACCAACTGGCCCTGGCCTACGAGCGCCTGGCCCTGCTAAGCGGCCGTGACGAGTTGAGCCCGTTCCGCGCCACCCAGGAAACCCCTTGAGCCGCCGGCCCACTGGCGACCGGACGGGAGAACTGCCCATGTCCCGCGTATTCACGAGCCCATCCCTGCTGACCACGGCCAGCCTGCTGGCCCTGCTCGCCGTCACCCCGGCGCCCGTGCTGGCCGAGGACGGCTTCGCGGCCCAGCTCGACTGGGGCGAGCGCTACCGCATCACCGCCCCGGTTGCCGGCCGCATCGAATCCATCGAGGCGAGCGCCGGCGATCGGGTCGAGGCCGATGCCGTCCTGTTCCGCCTGGACACTCGACGCACCGATGCCGACCTGCGGGCCGCCCGGGCCACGCTGGAGCGCCTGCAGATGGAACTGGACGAGGCCGAACGCGAACGCGACAAGGCCGAGGACCTCTACGACCAGACCCTGATCGCCGCGCGCGAGCTGGAACTGGCCCGCATCGACTACGCGACGGTCGCCGCGCGCCTGGCCGAGGCCCGCGCCCAGCGTGACCGCATCCGCGCCGATCTTGACGACGCCACCATCCGCGCCCCGGCCAGCGGGCGCCTGGTGCGCGTCGAGGCCAACCCCGGCCAGTACGTGAACCCGGCCCTGCTGCCGCCGGTGCTCGCGATCCTCGGCACCACCGACCCGATGCGTGCCACGGCGACCGTCCCGGCCGACACGGCCACGACCCTGGAACCCGGGACCGCGGTTACGGTCGTAGTCGGCGACCAGCGCCTGCCCGGCACCATCGCGCGCGTGGGCTGGGAGCCGACCGGCGAGGAGCCCGAACGCGGCTACCGCGTCGAGGTCGAGTTCTCCCCGGCGGACGGTGTGCCGCTGCGGCCGGGCCAGACAGCGCGCATCGAACGGGATTCCTGAACCATGACTACCACCCGGCAAGCCACCGAAGCCCGCGCCTGGCTGGTGATCACCACCCTGGATGACCCGGCCGCGGCCGACACCCTGGCCGGCACCCTGGTGGAACAGGGCCTGGCGGCCTGCGTGCACATCCTGCCGCCCGGACGCTCGGTCTACCTGTGGAAAGGGAATATCGAGATCGACGCGGAAGTCACTCTACTGATCAAGACCTCGCCCGCACGTCTGGACGAACTCCAGACGCGCCTGGCGGACCAACACCCCTACGAGACACCCGAGATCATCGCCCTGCCGATCGAACACGGGCTGCCCGATTACCTGGACTGGATTACACAATGCACCTCCTGAACCCGCGCACCTGGCTGGCGAGCCTGCTCCTCGCCCTGACGCTGCTGCCCGCCCTGGCCCAGGCCGTCTTCGAGGACGACCTGCTGGACCCGGACGACGCCTTCGCCCTCAGTGCCGAAGCGATCGACGCCGACACTGTGCGCCTCACCTGGGACATCGCGGACGAATACTACATGTACCGCGAGCAATTCGAGTTCACGCCGGAGAGCGATGGACTCGAACTGGGCGAAGCCCGGATCCCGGACGGCGAGGTCAAGGAAGACGAGTTCTTCGGCCGGGTCGAGACCTATCGTGGCCAGGTGCAGGTCGAGCTGCCTATCGTGGCGGCCGAGAGCACAACCATCGAACTGACCGCGCGCTCGCAGGGCTGCGCGGATCTCGGCGTGTGCTATCCGCCGCATTTCCAGACCGTCTCCATCGAGCTGCCCGGCCTGCCGGGCGGGAACGGGGAGGCCGCCGCGGATGAAGAACCCCGCGACGAGCCCGAACAGGAGGAAGGCAGCGCGCTGGGTGATCTCGGCCAGCTATCCGGCGATCTCGGCGCCGCTGACGACCTGCTGGAACCGGAAAAGGCCTTTGCCGCGTCGCTGGAGGCCATCAGCCAGAACGCGGTGATCCTGCGCTTCGATATCGCCGAGGGCTACTACCTCTACCGCGAACAGCTGGATGTGCGCATCGCCGAGGGCGACGGCATCGAACTGGGCCCGGTCAACCCGCCGGACGGCGAGCTGCAGGAAGACGAATTCTTCGGCGAGAGCCAGGTGTTCCGCGATCAGGTTGAGATCCTCGTCCCGGTGCTGCGCGACGCGGACGACGTCGCCGACATCACCCTGGCGATCGATTATCAGGGCTGCGCCGACGCCGGCGTGTGCTATCCGCCGCTGACCCAGGAAGTGTCGGTCACCTTCGCCTCCGACCTGGCCGCCGAGGCCGACACCGATGCCCTGCCGGAGACCGGCGACGAGCCGCGCGAGGACGACGAGGCCGCCGCGCCCGTCACCCAGCAGGACCGCATCGCGGCCCAGCTGGCCGACGGCCAGATCTGGCTGGTGGCGCTGGCGTTCTTCGGCTTCGGGCTGCTGCTGACGTTCACGCCCTGCGTGTTCCCGATGATCCCGATCCTGTCGAACATCATCATCGGACAGAAGAACCTGACCACGCGCAAGGCGTTCCTGATCTCGCTGGTGTTCGTGCTGGCGATGGCGGTGACCTACACCGTGGCCGGGGTGTTCGCGGGCCTGGCGGGTGCCAACCTGCAGGCCGCGTTCCAGAACCCCTGGATCATCGGCACCTTCGTCGCCATCTTCATCGCGCTGGCGATGTCGATGTTCGGCTTCTACGACCTGCAGATGCCGGCCGGGGTACAGAGCAAGCTGTCGCAGATCAGCAACAAGCAGGAAGGCGGCACCTACGTCGGCGCCGGGATCATGGGCTTTCTCTCCGCCCTGATCGTCGGCCCCTGCGTGACCGCGCCGCTGATCGGGGCCCTGCTCTATATCAGCCACACCGGTGACGCGGTGCTGGGCGGTATCGCCCTGTTCTCGCTGAGCATGGGCATGGGCGCCCCGCTGCTGGCCATCGGCACCTCCGCCGGACGCCTGCTGCCAAAGGCCGGCCCGTGGATGGACACCATCAAGGCGGCCTTCGGGGTCGGCCTGCTGGCCATCGGCATCTGGCTGCTCGAACGGGTCATCCCGGGCGAGATCGCGATGTTCCTGTGGGCCATCCTGCTGATCGTGACCGCGGTCTATATGGGTGCACTCAAGACCCTGCCGGAGGGCACCTCCGGCTGGCACACCCTGTGGAAAGGCCTGGGCGTGGTGCTCCTGATCTACGGCGTGCTGCTGATGCTGGGCGCGGCCACCGGCGGCAAGGACATCTTCCGCCCGCTGGCCACGCTCAATCAGCCCGCGGTGACCGCCAGCGGCGAACAGGCCGGGCCGACGGAGATGCAGTTCACCTACATCGACAGCCTCGAAGATCTCGAACGCGAGCTGGAGCAGGCACAGGGCAATAACCAGCCGGTGTTTCTGGACTTCTACGCCGACTGGTGCGTGGACTGCGTGCGCCTGGACCGCACCACCTTCCAGGACCAGCGCGTCATCAACGCGATGGCGGACGTGCACCTGCTCAAGGCCGATGTCACCGACAACACCTCGGAGCACCGCAACCTGATGCGCGAGTTCAACCTGTTCGGGCCCCCGGCCATGATCTTCTGGGACGCCGACGGCAATGAACTGCGCAACTACCGCAACGTCGGGTACCTGAATGCCGACCGTTTCCTGGCGCATGTGGAAAGCGCCATCGGGGTGACGCCATGAGGCCTCACTCGCACGCGCTCACCGGGCTGGCAGTCGCCACGGCCGGCGCCTTCCTTCTGGCCGCCTGCGGCGATCCGGAGCCGGAGATGGATACCGCGGGCGCCACCGCCGACGCAGCCCCCGAGGTCGCGGCCGAGGCGGCCTCGGGCAACCAGCGCATCGACTTCACCCTGCCCGATCTCGCGGGGGACGAACGCCAGCTCAGCGAATGGGACGGCGACCTGATCGTGCTGAACTTCTGGGCCACCTGGTGTCCGCCCTGCAAGAAGGAAATGCCACTGTTCCAGGACACCTACGAGGCCCACCGGGACGACGGCTTCACCATCGTCGCGGTGGCGGTGGACGAACAGACAGCCACCCAGCACTTCGTGGACGACTTCGGCATCGAATTCCCGGTCCTGATCGGCCAGGACGAGGCGGTCGCCGTGGGCCGCGAATACGGCAACCGCATTGGCGCCCTGCCCTACACCGTGCTGATCGCCCGCGATGGCACCATCCTCGACACCCATCGCGGCGAGGTGGAACCGGCCGACCTGGACGGATGGCTGGAGGCGCACCTGTAGCATCCCCAAGTGCCGGAGTGGCGCGCCCGGCGCCCTTGCGCCACAAGGCTGGTAAGTTAGGGAGACACTGATTGGATTGCACGCTCGCGTTGGTACCCCCTGTTTCTCGAGACAAGGCGCGGTGCGCAGCCGGTAGTGGTTCTACCGGCAAGGGCCGCAACGCAGGATCGGGGAACAGGGGGTGCCACCCCCACAATTTATTTCACGAAGGGGCTCGGCCGCTTTTGCGTGGGAACGGCGTTACGGTTCCCTTGTGCAGAATGACTGCACGGCAGTCACCGTGCCTTGTTCGCACGCAAAAGCGACTCGAGCGCGAGCGCGAGCGTGCAATCCAATCAGTGTCTCCCTAAGCCGCCATGACCGAGCGCGAACGCCTGTGGGAACTCGCCCGCCTGATCCGACTGGATCGCCCGGTGGGCATCTACCTGCTGCTATGGCCCACCTTCTGGGCCCTGTGGGTAGCGGCCGACGGCTGGCCGCCCGCCTATCTGATCTTCATCTTCACCGCCGGCGTGGTCCTGATGCGCTCGGCCGGCTGCGCGATCAACGACTACGCCGACCGTGACTTCGACGCCCACGTGGCCCGTACCCGCGACCGTCCGCTGGCGATCGGCACGATCACCCCGCGCGAGGCCCTGGGCACCTTCGTGGCGCTCAGCGTGGTCGCCTTCGTGCTGGTGCTGTTCACCAATGTGCTGACCATCCTGTATTCCCTGGTGGCCGTTGCGCTGGCCGGCACCTATCCGTTCTCCAAGCGCTTCCACCACTTCCCGCAGGTCCATCTGGGCGCGGCCTTTGCCTGGGCCGTGCCAATGGCCTTCACCGCGGTCACCGGCGAGCATCCACCGCCCGTCGCCTGGCTGCTGTTCGTGACGGTTCTGGCCTGGACCGTGGTGTACGACACCTTCTACGGCATGGTGGATCGCGAGGACGATCTGAAGATCGGCGTGAAGTCCACCGCGATCGCCTTCGGCGAGCTGGACCGCCTGATCACCGCCGGGCTGCAGGTCCTGGTCTGGTACGGGCTCTACCTGGTCGGCCAGCACGCCGGGTTCGGGGGCTACTACACGGCCGGGCTGGTGATCGTGGCGATGCTGATGTTCTACCAGCAGTTCCTGATCTTCGAGCGCGAGCCTGCCGACTGCCTGCGGGCCTTCAAAAACAACCACTACCTGGGCGCCGTGGTCCTGCTGGCGATGATCGCCGACCATCACCTCGGCGCCTGACCCGCCCCCACGCGCCCCCGGGGCGGCTCAGGCACGCGCCAGTACCAGCCCCTCCACCCGCTCGGCACCCGCCCGCCGCAGCACGCCGGCCAGCGCCGACAGCGTCGCCCCGGTGGTGGCCACATCATCCACCAGCAGCACATTCCGCCCCGCGAGATCGTCGCCGCGCCAGGCAAAGGCCCCCTTCACATTGCTCCGGCGGGCCTTGCGGCCCAGCGCCTGTTGCGACGCAGTGGCCCGAATACGCCGCAACGCCCGGGTCTCCAGCGCCGCCCCCAGTTCCGCCGCCACGCGCCGGGCCAGGACATCCGACTGATTGAAACCGCGCTCGCGCAGCCGCCGCCCGTGCAGCGGCACCGGCAGCACCATATCGGGCGAGGACCGACGTCCCTGGCCGCCACCGTCAAAGGCCACCCGGGCGACATGGCCCGCCAGCGCCGCCAGGGCCCGCTCGGCCCGAACATTGCCGCCATGCTTGTAGGCGAGGATCAACTGGTCCAGCGGCCAGGCATAGGCCCATCCGGCGTGCAGCGCGTCCAGCGCCGGGGGCTGGCGCACGCAGGCCGGGCACACCCCGGCCGTCGGCAAGGGGAGCGCACAGGTGGGACACGGGCGCTCCAGTGGTGGCAGATCGCCCCGGCAGCCCGTGCAGACCGCCGGTCCGGGCGCCAGGCACAGGCCGCAATGGGACGGGTACAGGGCCTCCGCCAGCCACTCGGCGCAGGCAGCGGACCAGGCCGTCCAGCGCGCGGCCACGGCATGCACAGGGCCCGGTTGCGATGAAGGGGTCAGGGGCATGATGGTATGCTCTGCGTTTTGCATGCAGGGTAGACCATGGCCACCAGGACCGTCTCCGGGCGCAGCTCTCGGCGCGCCGCGTCGATGTTCGACATCGGCAACCTGATCAGCGTGTCGATCGCCGGCATCCCGCTGTTCGTGGTCAGCAGCGAGGGCGTCGGGGTCGGTTTCATCATCGCCGCGATCATGGGGATCGTCCCGCTGGTCCTGTGGTTCGGCGGCTCCATGCTGGTCTACGCCCTGAACAAACACCACCCCGATCCGCGCGTCGGCCATCACACCCAGTGGGCCGCGTACCGCTACTACGCCCTGATGGGCGCGCTGATCGTGGTCGCCACCTTCTTCCCCCCGGATCTCGACTACTACCGCGCCTACTGGGCGATCGCCGCGGCCATCCTGCTGCCCTGGACGATCTACGCGCTGTTCACCATCTACCGCGAGCCCTGGGCGGATGTCGAGATCCCCGCCGAATCCGACGAGGACCACCACCTATGAGCACGCCCCGCCACGACTGGAATACCGACGAGGTCGAGGCCCTGCTCGACCTGCCGCTGAACGACCTGATCTTTCGCGCGCAGACGGTGCATCGGGAGCACTTCGACCCCAATGCGGTGCAGGTGAGCACGCTGCTGTCGATCAAGACCGGGGCCTGCCCGGAGGACTGCGCCTACTGCCCGCAGAGCGCGCACCACGACGTGGAGCTGGAGCGCGAGCGCCTGCTGCCGCTGGAGGAAGTGCTCGAGGCCGCGCGCAATGCCCGCGCCCAGGGCGCGACCCGCTTCTGCATGGGGGCCGCCTGGCGCAACCCCACCGACAAGAACCTGGAGCGCGTGATCGAGATGGTGCGCGCCGTCAAGGACGAGGGGCTGGAGACCTGCATGACCCTCGGCATGCTGAAGGCCGAGCAGGCGAAACGCCTGTCCGAGGCGGGGCTGGACTACTACAACCACAACCTCGACACCTCGCCGGAGTTCTACGGGCACATCATCTCCACGCGCACCTACGAGGACCGCCTGGAGACCCTGGAGCATGTGCGCGAGGCCGGCATGAACGTCTGTTGCGGCGGCATCCTCGGCATGGGCGAGTCGCGGCGCGACCGCGCGCGCCTGCTGCAGCAGATGGCCAACCTGCCGAAGCACCCGGAATCGGTCCCCATCAATCAGCTGATCCAGGTCGAGGGCACGCCGCTGCACGGGATCGAGGACCTCGACCCGCTGGAGTTCGTGCGCACCATCGCCGCGACCCGCATCCTGATGCCGGCCTCCTACGTGCGCCTGTCCGCCGGGCGCACCGAGATGTCCGACGAGATGCAGGCCCTGTGCTTCCTGGCCGGCGCCAACTCGCTGTTCTACGGCGACACCCTGCTGACCACACCAAACCCCGGCGAGAACCACGACCTCGCGCTGTTCGAACGCCTGGGCCTGCGCCCGGAGACCGGACCAGAGGCCCCTGCGGAATCGGATCGGCCCGCCTCCGCATCGGCCTGAGCCAGACGAGCGGAGGGCACAACAGTGGGCGGCGGATTCCCCGATCATTTTTCCGCCGTGGCGGGGGACTATGCCCGCCACCGTCCGGACTACCCCGCCGAGCTGTTTGACTGGCTGGCCGCGCACACCCCGCGCCACGAACGGGCCTGGGACTGCGCCAGCGGCAACGGCCAGGCCGCGCAGGGCCTGCAGCCGCACTTCCCGCAGGTCGTGGCGACGGATGCCGCCCCGGCCCTGCTGGCCGCCCTGCCGGCGACCACCGGCATCGACCGCATCGCCTGCGCCGCCGAGGCCTGCGCGCTGGCCGACGCCTCGATAGATCTCGCCTGTGTCGCCCAGGCCGCGCACTGGTTCCGCCATGCCGACTTCCATCACGAGGTTGCACGCGTCCTGCGCCCGGGCGGCCTGCTGGCGATCTGGGGCTACGGCATCCTGCGCGCCGAGGACCCGGCGCTGGACCGCCTGCTGACCGACTTCCACGACACCACCCTGGCGCCCTGGTGGCCGGAAGAGCGCAGCCACATCCGCAGCCACTACAGCGACCTGCCGTTCCCCTGGCCGGAGATCGAAACGCCCGAGTTTCGGATCGACCGCGACTGGGACCGCGACACCCTGCTCGGCTACCTCGGCACCTGGTCGGCCATCCGCCGCGCGCAGGCCGTCGGGCAGGATCCACTGGCCGCACTGGAGCCGGCCCTGCGCGCGCTGTGGCCGAATACGGACATCACCGCCCGCGTGCACTGGCCGATCTTCCTGCGCGCCGGGCTGCGGCCGTGAGCGATTCACCATGAGCGAGTCGCTGCAGGCCTTTCTGCAGGCCCGCCTCGACCGCGTGCGCACGGACGGTCGCTGGCGCCGTCTGCGCACGCTGGACGGGCCGCAGCAGCCGGAGCAGGTCATCGACGGTAAATCTATCGTCGCCTTTTGCTCCAACGACTACCTGGGTCTGGCGGCCGATCCGGCCGTCGCCGCCGCCGCCCGCGAGGCCCTCGACCGCTACGGGGTCGGGGCCGGGGCCGCCCACCTGATCAACGGCCACACCCGCGCCCATGTGGAACTGGAGCAGGCGCTGGCGCGCTTCACCGGGCGCGAGCGCGCGCTGCTGTTCTCGACCGGCTACATGGCCAACCTGGCGCTGGTACAGACGCTGGCCGGCCGCCACGACACGGTATTCGAGGACCGCTGGAACCATGCCTCGCTGATCGATGCCGTGCGCCTGGCCGGCGCGCGCAGCCAGCGCTATCGTCATGCCGATCCCGGGCACCTGCGCGATCGCCTGGAGCGAGCTCCCGATCGCGGGCATCGGCTGATCGTCACCGACGGGGTGTTCTCCATGGACGGGGATATCGCACCCCTGCCGGAGCTGGCCGCGCTGGCGCGCGAGTTCGATGCCTGGCTGATGGTGGATGACGCCCACGGCCTGTCGGTGCTGGGCGCGACCGGTGGCGGCAGCTGCCAACACCACGGCCTCGGCGCGGACGAGGTGCCGATCCTGATGGGCACGCTGGGCAAGGGCTTCGGCACCGCCGGGGCCTTCGTCGCCGGCTCCAAGGCCCTGATCGAGGCCCTGATCCAGACCGCGCGCCCCTACATCTACACCACCGCGATGCCGGCCGCCCTGGCCGCCGCCACGCTCGCCTCCGTGCGCATTGCCGAGGCCGCCGAGGATCGCCGTGCGCACCTGCAGGGCCTGCTGCAACGCCTGGGGGAAGGCCTGGACCGGCTCGGCCTGCAGCACCCGCCGCCCCTGACCCCGATCCAGCCGGTCCACATCGGTGACGCCCGCCGCGCCAGTGCCGTAGCCGAGAGACTGCTGGCCGCCGGCTTCCTGGTCCCGGCCATCCGCCCGCCGACGGTCCCCGAGGGCCAGGCGCGGCTGCGCATCACGCTGTCCGCCAGCCACACCGAGTCTCAAGTGGATACGCTGCTACGGGCGCTGGAGCACGCGCTCGCCGCCACCACCACGTGAAACCGCGCACAGTCCCGACACGCAGCCGTTCACGCTTCCGCAAAACACCCCGCCACGTTAAACAACCGTTCAGCGAAACAACGCCAAGCTGGGCCCGTATCCGATCAAAAGGAGACGGACCATGGCACGGAAACGCACCCAATCCCGTCGCGGCCTGCCCGCGCACCTGAAGGTACTGGCCGCCGCACTGCTGTTCGGATTTGCCGCCGATACCCTGGCCTCGCCACCGCCCTGGGCACCGGCCCACGGCTGGCGCGCGCAGAACGACCCGGGCTATCACGGCTACCACGGTCACAGTTATGACCGCTGGGAGCGGGATTACGGCGTGATGGACGGGCGCTGCAACCGCGACGCGATCGGGGCCGCGATCGGTGGCGGCGCGGGGGCTGTGATCGGCCATCGGGTTGGCGATGGCGACCCGGTCGCGATCCTGATTGGCGCGGCCGGCGGCGCGGTGCTGGGCGGCATGATCGGCCGCCAGATGGATCGCAACGACCAGGCCTGCATGGGACACGCCCTGGAACTGGCCGAGACCGGCCAGACCGTGCACTGGCGCAATGCCCATGACCAGCCGGTACAGCTGACCCCGCGCCGCAACCGCGACAGTGGCTGCCGCGACTTCGAGATGACCATCGACGGCCAGCGTCACACCGGCACCGCCTGTCCGTCGGAGCCCGGGCACTGGGAGATCCGCGGCTGACCGGCGGGGCCCGCCAGGGACAAGGCGCTACAACTCGCCGCGCTCGGCCAGGGACACGCTCTCGTCGGCGACGATCAGATGATCGAGGACCCGGACGTCCACGAGCCCAAGGGCATCGGCCAGGCGGCGGGTGATGGCGACATCCGAGCGCGACGGCTCGGCCACGCCCGAGGGGTGGTTGTGCGCCAGGATCACCGCCGCCGCGTTGTGCCGCAGGGCACGCCGCACCACCTCGCGCGGGTGTACGGAGGCGCCGTCGATGGTGCCGCGAAAGAGCTCCTCGAAGGCGATCACCCGATGGCGGTTGTCCAGGAACAGGACCGCAAAGACCTCGAAGGGATAGTCGCGCAGGCGCGCCGCGAGGAACTGGCGGGTCGCGGTTGGCGAGGTCAGTGCATCGCCACGCTCCAGGTCGGCGGCCAGGTGCCGCCGCCCCATCTCGAGTACCGCCTGGAGCTGGGCGTACTTGGCATCGCCCAGCCCCGGCGCCGCGCAGAACCCCGCCTGATCGGCCTGCAGCAGCGGCCGCAGCCCGCCGAAACGGTTAAGCAAATCGCGGGCGACATCGACCGCGCTCTTGCCGGCCACGCCGGTGCGCAGAAAGATCGCCAGCAGCTCCGCATCGGAAAGCGCGGCCGCGCCGCGCTCGATCAGCTTCTCCCGCGGACGCTCGGCCGCGGGCCAGTCGGTAATCGCCATCCCCACCTCCCTGTGGTTCGGTCGTTTGGTTTTTCGGTCCAGGGCGCCGCTCAAGACATCCTGCAAGCCCGCCTGTTGCCCTCGGTCAGTCCTCGAAGCGGGAGATGTCGCGCACCGCGCCGAAGGCGGCGGAGGTCGTCATCAGGGCGTAGGCGCGCAGGGCCTGGGTGACCGGACGGGTCCGCGACTCGGGCTTCCAGGCCTTCGCGCCGCGGGCCTCCATCGCCTCGCGCCGGGCCGCCAGGATGGCGTCGTCGACGTCGATGCGGATCTCGCGCCCGGGGATGTCGATCACGATGGTGTCGCCCTCCTCGATCAGGCCGATCGCGCCGCCCTGCGCGGCCTCCGGCGAGACGTGGCCGATGGACAGCCCGGAGGTGCCGCCGGAGAAGCGCCCGTCGGTGATCAGCGCGCATTCCTTGCCCAGCCCCTTGGACTTCAGATACGACGTCGGGTAGAGCATCTCCTGCATGCCGGGGCCGCCCTTCGGGCCCTCGTAGCGGATGATCACGACGTCACCCGCCTGGATGCGGTCGCCGAGGATTGCCTCGACGGCCGCGTCCTGGCTCTCGAATACCCGCGCGGGACCCGAGAATTTCAGGATGCTCTCGTCGACGCCTGCGGTCTTCACGATGCAGCCGTCCGGGGCCATGTTGCCGTAGAGCACGGCTAGGCCGCCGTCGGTCGAGTAGGCATGTTCGATATCGCGGATACAGCCGTTCTCGCGGTCGATATCCAGGCTGTCCCAGGTCTTGTCCTGGCTGAACGCGACTTGGGTGGGCACGCCGCCCGGCGCGGCCTTGTACAGAGTCTCGGATTCGGCGGCGTGGCGCATCACGTCCCACTGTTCCAGGGCCTGGCCCATGGTGTCGGCGTGGACCGTCGGGATGTCGCGGTGGATCAGCCCGCCACGATCCAGCTCGGCGAGGATGCCGACCACGCCACCGGCGCGATGCACGTCCTCCATGTGGTAGAGCTGGGTGGCCGGGGCCACCTTGCACAGGTTCGGGACCTTGCGCGAAAGGCGGTCGATGTCGGCCATGGTGAAGTCGACCTCGCCCTCGCGCGCGGCCGCCAGCAGATGGAGCACGGTGTTGGTGGAGCCGCCCATGGCGATGTCCAGGCTCATCGCATTCTCGAAGGCCTCGAAGGTAGCGATCGAACGCGGCAGCACGGATGCGTCGTCCTGCTCGTAATAGCGCTTCGCAAGCTCGACCACGCGCCGGCCGGCCTGTTCGAACAGCGACTTGCGGCCGGCATGGGTGGCCAGCAGCGAGCCGTTGCCCGGCAGCGACAGGCCCAGGGCCTCGGTCAGGCAGTTCATCGAGTTGGCGGTGAACATGCCGGAGCAGGAGCCGCAGGTCGGGCAGGCGGAGCGCTCGATGGACTCCACCTCCTCGTCGCTGGCGCTGGAGTCGGCGGCCTTGACCATCGCGTCCACCAGGTCCAGATGGATGACCTTGTCGCTACCCGGGGCCTGCACCTTGCCGGCCTCCATCGGGCCGCCGGAGACGAACACCACCGGGATGTTCAGGCGCATCGCGGCCATCAGCATCCCGGGGGTGATCTTGTCGCAGTTGGAGATGCACACCAGCGCGTCGGCGCAGTGGGCATTGACCATGTACTCGACCGAGTCGGCGATGATCTCGCGCGAGGGCAGCGAATAGAGCATCCCGCCGTGACCCATCGCGATGCCGTCATCCACCGCAATGGTGTTGAACTCCTTGGCCACACCACCGGCCTTCTCCACCTCGCCGGCGACCAGCTGGCCCAGATCCTTCAGGTGCACGTGCCCGGGCACGAACTGGGTGAAGGAGTTGGCAATGGCGATGATCGGCTTGCCGAAGTCGCCATCCTTCATGCCGGTGGCGCGCCACAGGGCGCGGGCACCGGCCATGTTGCGGCCGTGGGTGGTGGTGCGGGAGCGATAGGCGGGCATGGTCGGGTCTCGTGAACGTTTACGCAGAAGCGGAATCGTACATAATGAGTCGTACAAACCCCAGTATCCCGAGGTCCCGGCAATGAAAATCGAGGTCGAGAACATCAAGTGCGGCGGCTGCGCCAGCTCCATCCGCAAGGGCCTGCTGCAGGTCGAAGGCGTCACTGAGGCCGAGGTCGACGTGGAAGGCGGCGCCGTCGAGGTCCAGGCCCCGGACAGCGCCCGCGAAGCGGTCGCCGCCAAGCTCGCCAGCATGGGCTACCCCGAGGTGGGATCGGTCTCCGGCTGGCGTTCCACCAGTGCCAAGGCCAAGTCCTTCGCCAGCTGCGCTGTGGGGCGCATGAGCGGCGATTAGGCCGTGCCACTCCGATCGCCGGGCCGGGCCTGGGCCGGGCTGGCCTGGCTGATCCTGTTCGTCGGCTTTGGCGCGGGGTGCGCGCAGGCCGAAAACGGGCTCCCGACGGCCGACCTGGACATCGGTGAACAGACCCTTACCGTCGAGATCGCCGCGACGGACCGCGCCCGCCGGATCGGCCTGATGCACCGCGACCACCTGCCGGACGACCACGGCATGCTGTTCATATGGCCGCGTCCGGCGCAGTACGGCATGTGGATGCATAACACCCGCATCCCGCTGGATGTGGCCTTTATCGATGCCGATTTCACCATCACCAACATCGCATCCATGACACCCCACTCCACCCGCATCCATGAGGCGAAACGCCCCGTGCGCTACGCGCTGGAGGTCAATGCCGGCTGGTTCGAGCGGCACGGCGTCGCGGCCGGCGATCGCGTACCCGACCTGGAGCGAATCGTCGGCGGGAACGACTGACACCTTTCCAGCACAACGCGGCCCGGGCTGCCGACGCGCAAATTGATCCGTGTTTCCCTAGACTGTCGGCTCAGGACATCCGAAGGAAACGGAACGCGCCGTGGCTACCGCCCCCCCAACACCCGCAGGCCAGCACACACCGTCGCGGCGAGCCCCGCAGCCCGGGGAACTCGCGTGGTTCCGCGATGCCGTGCCGTATATCGCGGCCCACCGCGGACGCACCATGGTGATCGCGCTGGCGGGCGAGGCCGCCCAGGCGCCGGAATTCCCGGCGCTGATGCGCGACATCGCCAAGCTCAATGCCCTCGGCATCCGGGTGGTGCTGGTCTACGGCGCCCGGCCGCAGATCGAGGCCCGCATGGGCGAGCGCGGGCTGACCCCGGCCTATGCCAATGGCCTGCGCGTGACCGACGCCCCGGCGCTGGAGGCCGTGCTGGATGCGGTCGGCCGACTGCGCCTGCAGATCGAGGGGCTGCTGTCCCGCAGCCTGGGCCAGCCGGGTACCGGCAACGCGCGGCTGCGTGTGGCCAGCGGCAACTTCGTCACCGCCCGCCCGCTGGGCGTGCGCGACGGGGTGGACTTCCATTACACCGGCGAGGTCCGCGGGGTGGACACCAACGCGCTCGCGGCCTTGCTGGAGCGCGAGCAGGTCGCCCTGGTGTCACCGCTGGGCTACTCCCCCACCGGCGAGGTCTTCAATCTCTCCGGGGAAGACGTCGCCACCCAGGTGGCGATCGCGCTGAATGCCGACAAGCTGATCTTCCTGACCGAGGCCGGCGTGCTGCGTGACCCGGAACACGGCGTGCTCGACCAGCTCACCGTACCGGCCGCGCAGGAGTTGCTGGAGACCAGCCCCGACCTGCCGGAGGAACTGGCGAACCACCTGAGAAGCGCGATCGATGCCTGCCATCAGCGCGCGATGCGGGTGCACCTGGTGGATCGGCACGACGACGGCGGGCTGCTGACCGAACTCTTTACCCGTCAGGGGATCGGGACCCTGGTCTCGCGCGAGCCGCTGGAACGCCTGCGCCCGGCGACGCTCGACGACGTGGGTGGCATCCACGCGCTGCTGGAACCGCTGGAGGCCGAAGGCATCCTGGTGCATCGCGCGCGTGAACACCTAGAGCTGGAGATCGACCGCTTTCAGGTGCTGGAGGCGGACGGCCTGATCATTGGCACGGCCGCGCTGTATCCGTTCGAGGCGGATGCGGCGGAGATCGCCTGCCTGGCCCTTCACGGCGACTACCGCGGCAGCGGCCGCGGCGACCGCCTGCTGCAGGCGATGGAACAGCTGGCGCGGGAGCAGGGGATCCGGCGGGTGTTCGTGCTGACTACGCGCACCGCGCAGTGGTTCCAGGAGCGTGGCTACACCCCGGGCCAGGTGGATGATCTCCCCGCGAGCCGCCAGACCCGGTACAACCAGGCGCGCAACTCGCGGGTCTTCACCCGCAGTCTGACCGAAGCATAGCCAGGGACTACTGCGCGTAGCGGGCCTCGTCGCGCTCGTGGGCCTCCTGGGCGGCAACGCTCAGGGTGGCGATGGGCCGCGCCTCCAGTCGGGCAATCCCGATCGGCTCGCCGGTCTCCTCGCAGTAGCCGTATTCGCCGCGGTCGATGCGCGCCAGCGCCGCGTCGATCTTGTTCAGCAGCTTGCGGTAGCGATCCCGCGTGCGCAGCTCCAAGCCGGCATCCGTTTCGTGACTCGCCCGGTCGTTGGGGTCGGGCTCCTGCCAGCTCTCGCTGCGCAGGTGCTCCAGGGTCTGTTCCGATTCCTCGATCAGCTCGGCACGCCAGGCCTCGAGCTTGGCGCGAAAGTAGTCCAGCTGACGCGGATTCATGTAGGGTTCGTCCTCGGACGGGCGGTACCCGGAATCCGGGCGGGTCTTGGCATCTTGGCTCATCTCGGGCCCCTCGCCAGGCCCCTTTCCGCCCCATGCGGAAAGGCCCCGGCGCGATACGCGGTACACCCGATCGAGTATAGGGCAATCCCCCCGTCGGGCGGCAAACAGAAAAACCCGCCCCGATGCACATCCCTGGAACCACGGACACCGACACAGCCCGCATGCAGCGCATCCTCCAGATCAGCGACACCCACCTGGGACGGGAGCCAGGCCCGATCCGGGCCGGCTACCCCGACAGCGACCGCCAGCTCGCACGGGTCCTCGAGGCACTGGCCCGGAACGAGGATCGCCCGGGCCTGCTCTGGCTGACCGGCGACCTGGCCGAGGATCCGGCGCCGGCCGCCTATGCGCGTCTGCTGCACCTGCTCGACCAGCACGTAAAGGGCTGGCCCGTCGCCGGGCTGGCCGGCAATCACGACGACTGGCACACCCTGCACCGCGCGTTCGACGCGGCCGGGTACCCCCTGGACGGCCATCGCATACTGGGCGGCTGGCTCCTGATCGGCGTCAATTCGGCGGTCGCGGGCCAGGCGGCCGGCCATATCGAACCCGCCGAGCTGGATCGACTGGATCAGGTACTGACCACCCATCCGGACCACTGGGGCCTGATCGCGATTCATCACCCGGTCGTCCCGATTGGCAGCGCATGGATGGACCGGATCGGCCTGTCGAATCCGGACGACCTGTTCGCGGTGCTGGATCGCCACCCGCGTGTGCGCGCCTGCCTGTTCGGCCACATCCACCAGGACTTCCGCGGCAAACGCCAGGGCATCGAGCTGCTCGGCTGCCCCTCCACCTGTATCCAGTTCGCCCCCGAATCCGAACGCTTCGCGCTGGATACCGAGGCCGCCGGCTATCGGGTGCTGGACCTGCACCCGGACGGGCGGATCGACACCCGCATCCAGCGCGTGAGCGAGGAGGCTCGCACATGATCTCGGATGACGCCCGCAGCCATCAGCTCCAGGCCTGGCTCGCGCGCCAGCCAGGCGATTTCACGGACCTTGCCCTGTTGCGTGCGGATGCCAGTTTCCGCCGTTATTTCCGCCTGCACCGCGATGGCGAGCCGGTGGTGCTGATGGACGCCCCGCCGGAGCGCGAGGCCACCGAACCGTTCGTGCAGATCGCGGGGCTGCTGGAGTCGCTGGGTCTGCGCCCGCCGCGCGTGCTGACGCACGACCCGGCAGCCGGATTCGTCCTGCTCGAGGATCTGGGTGACCGGACCTTTACCCGGGCACTGGCCGAGGGGTCCGCAGAAGGCCCGCTGTACGACCGCGCCATCGACACCCTGCTCCAGCTCCACAGCGCCTGGCCGGCCAGGGCCGCGACGGCCCCGGCCCTGCCCGCCTACGACATGCCGCGTCTGCTCGACGAGGTCGCCCTGTTTGTCGACTGGTACTGGCCGGAACAGCGGGGAGCGCCGCTGGCGACGGCCCGGCGCGACGCCTTCCTGCAGGCCTGGCGATCGGCGCTGGACGGGCGCCCGAGCCTGGACGGGACCCTGGTCCTGCGCGATTTCCACGTCGACAACCTGATGCTGCCCCCCGGCGAGGACCGGGCCTGCGCCGTGCTGGATTTTCAGGACGCAGTCATCGGCAGCCCGGCCTACGATGTCGTCTCGCTGCTGGAGGATGCCCGCCGCGAGCCGTCCCCGGACACCGTGGCGCAGGGCCTGGAGCGCTACCTCGCGGCTGCATCCTGGGACCGCGCGGCATTCATGCACCACTACCGGGTCCTCGGCGTCCAGCGCACCACCAAGATCCTCGGGATCTTCGTGCGCCTCGCGCGGCGCGATGCCAAGCCCCGCTACCTGGAGCACCTGCCCCGCCTGCACCGCTTGCTGGCGCAGGGGCTGATGCATCCGGAGCTGGAGCCGGTCGCTGCCTGGTTCCGTACCGACATGCCCGAACGCTTGCAGGACAACTAGACCATGGGGACACACGGATCCATGCGCGCGATGATCCTGGCCGCCGGCCGCGGCGAACGCATGCGCCCGCTGACCGACCACTGCCCGAAACCCCTGCTGCCAGTCGGCGGGCGCCCACTGATCACCTACACCCTGGACCGCCTGGCGGCCGCGGGCTACCGCGAGGTGGTGATCAACCTGGCGCACCTGGGCGAGCAGATCCGCACGACGCTGGGCGCGCAGCACGCCGGTCTGGCGATCCACTACTCACCAGAGCCCGAGGAGGCCCTGGAGACCGCGGGCGGCATCCGCAAGGCGCTGCCGCTGCTGGGCGACGCGCCGTTCCTGGTCGTCAACGGCGATGTCTGGTGCGACCATCCGCTGACCCCGCCGGAGACCCTGCGCCGGTCCACCAACCGGCCCCTCGCGCACCTTGTGCTGGTGGACAACCCGGAGCATCACCCGCGGGGCGACTTCACCCTGAAGGACGCACAGATCGGACTCGACGACGGCGAGGCCCTGACCTTCAGCGGCATCGGCTGGTACGACCCGACCCTGTTCCGCGATCTGCCGCCCGGCCGCCATGCGCTCGCCCCCCTGCTGCGCCCGGCCATCGCCGCCGGCCGTGTCACCGGGGAGCACCACACCGGAGACTGGCGCGACATCGGTACCCCGGAGCGCCTGGCGGCACTGGACGCCGAGCTGGGGAAACGCTGAGCGCCCGCCGTCACGAAGTGAACGGCACCCGCGCCATCGCCCCGATCAGGGCTTGATGTAGGTATACCCGGCACGCTGCAACCGGGTCAGTTCCACGATGCCGCTGGGCACCACATCCTGCTCCGCCACCTCGTGCAGATCCTCGCGCTCCAGCCCGCGCGAGGCCATCGTGTTGCCGCACACCAGGAAGCGGACATCCTGCAGTTTCAGGGTATTCACCGTACTGCGCAGATCCGGATCGCTGCGCGCGTGCTGCAGCAGGCTGATGCCACTGCCATGCATCAGCACCTTGATCTCCAGCGGTGAGCCATCAGGGCTGCCATCGATGTGATTCTGCAGATTACGCAGGGCGTTCAGGTGGAGCTCCGGGTCATCGGAATTGATGTGATAAACCACCCGGAGCGGCTCGTCGGCGGCCGGGGCGTCGGCGACCGTGCCAAACAACAATGCCGTCGCGCCGCCCGCGGTCAGCATCAACAGAAACGCCCCGGCCAGAAACCAGCCGGGGCGTCTTGTGCGGTTCGCGGGCGACATGCGGGGTGCCGGCAAGGCCGGATCAGACCTTGATGTAGATCCAGCCCTCGGCCTGACGGCGGGCCGCCTCGGCGACGCCGGAATCGATCAGCTCGGCCTGCGGCAGGATGTCGACCGTCTTGCCCTCCTCGCGCGCCAGCCGGTTCAGGGTCTGGGCACAGGCGGTGAAGCGCAGCGTGGGGTAATCCTGCGCCATGCTGGCAACCCGCTCCGGATACGGGGCGCTGTCGGTACGCAGCAGGTCCATCGCATTGTTGTGCACCACGACCTGCACGTTCAGATCGCGCCCGACGGTGGCCGCCTCGCGGTACATGCTCTCGATGTCATCCAGGAGCTCCGCCATCGCGCGGCGATCGGCTTCATTGATATGCAGCAGGATCTGGTCGGTCTCGGTGGCGGAAAACACCTGCTGTGGCGCCGCCGCGCCGCCCGCGACGTCATCGCTGGCGGCCATCTGCGCCATGGCCCCGGCGTCCTGATCGATCGCGGCCGACGGCTCGCCGCCGAAGAAACCAGCATCCCGGGTGATCTCGTAGCCGCCCAGCGAACCCACGACCAGCGCGAGCACTCCGGCGGCGACCGAAGGGAACCAGGCCGAACGACCGCCGCGCGACAACCGGCAGCGCCCGCCGGGGGCCCCGGTGCGACCAGCCGGCACATCCTCGTACGCCATGTTCACCAGCTCCTTGAGCTGGTGCATGTCGCAGACTTCGCGGCTCAGGTGCTCGCTGGAGGCAATCGTCTTCAGGGTGTGGAGACGATCCTCGGGAGAAAACTCGCCATCCACGAAGGCGTTGAGGATCTCCTCGCTGGGGCGGTTCCTTGCACTCAGTCGTTCATTCGACATGCCGATTCCTCACTACCTTGAGATAGGGTGTATCGGCCGCTTTCCCCGTGTCGGCCTGCTGCTCCAGCAGCACCTTCTTCAACTGTGCCCGAGCCCGGCTCAGGCGACTCATCACGGTGCCGATGGGTACATCCAGCACCTCCGAGACCTCGGAGTAGGCAAAGCCTTCGAGGTCCACCAGCGCGACCACCTGCCGGTGATCGGTGCTCAGTTCGGCCATCGCCCGGTGAACGTCCGCCACCATGCGGTTGCGTTCGGTCTGCTGCTCCGGGCAGTCCTCGCAGGGCAGCTCCATGCTGTCCACGTCCACCGTGTCCTTCTGCCGCCGTCCCCAGTCGCGGTAGCAGTTGGTCATGATCCGGAACACCCACGCCTTCAGGGCGCTCTCGTCCTGCAGCGACTTCAGCCGGGTCAGGGCCTTCATCATCGCCTCCTGCACCAGGTCATCCGCCAGCGCGGCATCGTGACACCACGCAAAGGCCATGCGGTACATCTGGGGCCGCAGGTCGCATACCTTCTGGCGCAGCCTGCGCTGCGCGAACCAGGTTGCCATGTTGTGTTTCCTCCATCCGCAGGCCGTACATGCGGCCTTGCTTGTTCTTGTACCCTGTAGGACGCTACCGGGCGCGGGGCTATTCCGATACTCCGGCCTTGCGACCGCACAAATCGCGCATCCCCGATTCCGTCGATCAGGATACCCAATGCCATTCGATCCGCAACAACTGGAGCGCGCGTTCGCGTTCGACCCCGACACCGTGCAGGACCTGCGCGAGCGCTGGTCACGGCTGATCACCGACGCGGTCTGGGGCGAACTCAAGACCGGCACCATCGGGGCCGTCCCGCGCCTGCGCAAGCGCCTGCTGGAGCTGGGCGAGAACCTGCGCTCCATGCTGTCGGACCGCGCCTGGATCCCGCACGAACGCGAACGCGTGAAGGGCGCGATGGCCGCCAGCCTCAACCTGCGCGACAGCCTGCAGCAGACCGACCGCGCCGCCAAGCTGCTGAACGGTGGTGCCGATTTCGAGACCTTCGAGGCCGACTACCTCGCCTTCCGCAAGCACCTGCTGGCCTTCATCGAGCACCACGAACAGATCTGGGGCGACCTCCTGGAGAGCCTCTACGACGAGGCCCCGGACACCGACGACCGGGACGAGGACTAGATCTTGGGCCGGGAAATCCGCGAAGAGCACTTCGGCGCGGCGGATTTCGACCGTTTTCACCAGGCTCTGGCCGACGAGACGGCCCGGCTGCTGGACTGGCTGCGCACACAGGCGGCCGCCGACCCCGCGCCGCCGCGACTCGGCTTCGAGATCGAGGCCTGGCTGTGCGACGCACAAGGGCGCCCGCTGCCGGTCAACGAGGCCTTTCTCGCGGCGATGGACAGCCCGCTGGCCACCCGGGAGCTGGCCCAGTTCAATGTCGAACTGAACAGCAGCGTCTTCCGCGCCGGCCCCGGCTGCTTCGGCGCGATCCTCGAGGAGCTGCGCGAGACCCTGCGCCAGGCACGGCGAGCCGCCCGTCATGCCGGAGCCGACCTGCTGATGGCCGGGAGCCTGCCGACCCTGGAGCCAGCCGATCTCGGGCTCCACCACATGTCCCGGCAGGCCCGCTACCGGGCGCTGAACAGCGCCATCCTGGAACAGCGCGCCCAGCGCCCGCTGGAGGTGGATATCGTCGGCCACGAACACCTGCAGCACCGCCACGCGGATGTGATGCTGGAGGCGGCGGCGACCTCCTTCCAGGTGCATATCGAGACCCGGCCCGATCGCGCCCATCGGGCCTACAACGCCTCGCTGGTGGCGGCCGCTCCGGTCCTCGCCGCCGCCGGGAACACGCCCTACATCTTCGGCCACGACCTGTGGGCCGAGAGCCGCATCCCGCTGTTCGAGCAGTCCGTGGAGGTAGGCGGATTCGCCAACTCGGCACGCGGCCCGATCCGGCGCGTGACCTTCGGCACCGGCTATCTGCATGACTCGATCGGCGAGCTGTTCACCGAGAACCTGGAGCACTTTCCGGTCCTGTTGCCGGTGGCACTGGACGAACCGGCCGACCAGCTGGCTCACCTCGCCTTCCACAACGGGACCATCTGGCGCTGGAACCGCCCCATCGTCGGCTGCGATGCCGATGGCCACCGCAGTCTGCGCCTGGAGTTCCGCTGCCTGCCCGCAGGCCCCTCACTGATCGACATGCTGGCCAACACGGCCTTCGCCCTGGGCCTGATCGAGCACCTGGTCGCCGAATCGCCGGACGGCACGCTGGAGACCCCGTTTTCCGAGGCCCGCGACAACTTCTACAATGCAGCCCGGCACGGACTGGACGCTCGCCTGCGCTGGGGCCACCGCGAACCGGCCCCGGCGCCCCGCCTGATCACCCGCGACCTGCTGCCCCGAGCAGCCGAAGGCCTGGAGCGCCTGGGCATCGAGCGCAGCGAACGCGACGCCCTGCTCGGGATCATCGCCGCGCGCGTGGCCAGCCGCCAGACCGGCGCACGCTGGCAGCGGGACTGGGTCGCACGCCACGGGCGCGACTGGCCCGGGCTGGTTCGCGCCTATCGTGGCTGGCAGAACACCGGCGCGCCGGTCCACACCTGGGGACTCTGAGGAAACCCGTGACGCAATCCATCATCGAACACTTCGAACTACCCGACGGCTTCCTCGAAGCCACGCCCGAGACGTTGCACCAGTGCGTGCCCGGCCCGGCCCTGATCCACCTGGAAGGCCAGCGCGAACCCGCGGTGGCCGTGGTCCTGTTGCTGCACGGCAACGAACCGGTGGGCCTGCACGCGGTACAGCAGCTCCTGCGTCATTACACCGGGCGGCCGCTGCCACGCGCCCTGACGCTGATCGTGGGCAACCCGCGGGCGGCGGCCGTCAATCAGCGCCACCTGGACGACCAGCCGGACTTCAATCGCATCTGGCCGGGCACCGAACAGGCCGGTTCGCGCGAGGCCGATGTCTTTGCCGAGCTCTGCCGCCGCCTGGAGGGACGCGGCCTGTTCGCCGCGATCGACCTGCACAACAACACCGGGCGCAACCCCCATTACGCCTGCATCAATCGCCTGGAGTCCCCGTTTCTGAACCTGGCCGCGCTGTTCGGGCGCACCGTGGTCTACTTCACCCGGCCGCGCGGGGTTGCCTCCATGGCCCTGGCACGCATCGCGCCGGCCGTCACTCTGGAGTGCGGCCACCCCGGTGACGCCGCCGGCGTGGACCACGCCCGGGAGATGATCGACGCGGTGCTGCACCTGGACCACTTCGTGCCCGAGCCGCCACGCGAGGGCGCCATCGAGCTCTTCCACACCGTCGCGCAGGTCCGGGTGCGCCCCGGCTTGCAGGCCGGGCTGGAGGCACAGCACGACGTGCGCCTGGAACCCGATCTCGACGGCCTGAACTTCCAGCTGCTGCCCGCCGGTTCCCGTCTGGTACAGGTGCACGAAGATGCCGACGAGCCGCTGGTCGCGATCGCCGAGGACGGCTCCGAGGTCACCGGGGATTATCTGGAGCGCGCCGGCCAGGAGATCCGGCTCAAGCGCCCGGCCATGCCGTCCATGCTCACACTGGACACCCGGGTCATCGCCCAGGACTGCCTGTGCTACCTGATGGAGCCGCTGTCCCTTCCCTGACGCGCCCCAGCGGCTGCCGTTGCGGCGGCCGCCACCCTACTTCTTGCTGCTGGCGCGGCGCTTCGACGCCGCCGTAGCCGCCTTGCCGCCGTCGTTCAGGCTGATGATCTGCGTCTTGCTCGTGCGGTGACGGTAGATCTCGCGCAGGTAACGGATCGCCTGCTTGACGTTCTCGCGGCTCAGACGGATGTCGTTGATCGAGACAAAGCTCTTCTCGTTGCTGCACATCTCGCGGTATTTCTTCTCGTACATCGGCTTGATCGCGTACCAGTTGGTATCGAGGATGCGCGTGGGGTTCTCGTGTTCGTTCAGCATCTCGTCGATGCGCGCCTCGTCGAACTCCTCGGCCCGGATGAGATCCAGCACCGCATGGTCCAGGGTGTCGTCGAAGCGCGTCTTGTCGTTGGCAAAGCAGCGCTTGATGTAGGCGACGAACAGGGTCAGGAAGTCGTCCGACAGGCACGGGCTCTTCACCACCAGGGTGGTCAGCGACAGATTGGCCGAGGCGCCAATAACCAGGGCGTAGCGCTTGAGTGTGGTATTCGGGAACAGGCCGTTCAGGTGGGACTTCAGGCGATTCAGGTCCATGTAGGACAGCTTGTAGTCCTTCGGCAGGGACAGAATCGTGACAATGGACGAGCAGTTCTTGAAGAAATGCAGATCGCGCAGGTGCGTCGCGTCCATGTCCGATTCCTTGTACCCCTTCAGTGCCTCGCGGTAGCGCGGGGCGTCGATCGGCAGCAGGCTGATCCCTTCGATGGCCTCGGTCTGCTTGTTGAAGTGGGGCAGGTCGATCGAGCGGAAGAACAAGTCGTCGATATCCAGCGCAGAGCTCTTGGAGGAAGCCTCCTCGCCAGTAGTCACCTCCGATTCCGCGTAGGCGACCGCAACCGGACCGGCCAGACTCATGAACAGGTCGTTGGCATCCAGGCGAATGGTTTCGCCGATATCCACCCCGGCACGCCGGAAGTAGTCCTCGTCGTAGTCGGTGGTCACCGCCTGCGCGGTCAGGATGTTGAAGATCTGCTGGGAGATGTACTGGTTGGCGTAACGCTCCATCGCGTTCACGTCGACGTGGCGGATGTTGCCGTCGTCGGTCTCCTCCGCGTAGCGCATGATGTCGTTGGATATCAGCATCATCGCGTTCCACGGCCGGATGCGATGCATCATGTCCTCGTCACGCGTCTCTTCGGCCTCGAAGTTGTAGGAGAAGTCCCATTCCTCCGCCAGGTACTTGCACAGCAGACGCCCCGCGTTGATGTGCAGCGCCTCGGACATCTCGACGCGGTTGTCCTGGATGTTCGGCAGGATGCAGATCCCCGCCGCGAAGATCGGCTCGAACACGAAGGAATGGTCGCGATTCGCGGCCTCGCGCTTCTCCAGCTTGGGATCGAAGGTCTTGCGCATATAGGAGTACTGCTGCGCGAGGCCGAATTCGGAGGCCATCCCGGAGCCGGTGCCGCCGCCGGCACTGAAGATATAGAAGTACAGTCGTGACTGATTCGCCTTGATACCGCAGGAATCGATCAGATAGGAATGGATGAACTTCCAGTCCTCGTTGGCGAACTGGTCGGTGTCCTTGTTCAGAATGATGCGCGCAAGGTACTGGCCCAGGATGGGGGCATTGCCCGCGCCACCCGCGTGCACCTCGGACAGGTCCATGATCTTCATCTTGTTGTAGTTGTCGATGAAGTTGTTCTGCCCCGCCCGGTTGGAGAAGCGGATGCGGCCCTCGATGTCCTTGTCGAGGTCGCCCAGCATCACCATCGGCTCGATCAGGAAGACGGGCTTCACCGCGTTGGCTGGCGGCAGATTCAGGCTCTTGCGAATCCAGCGCAGCGGACGGCCTTCCTTCTCGCGCCCACCGGCCTCCTCGTTATCCAGTTCGCGCAGATAGTTGGAGCGCGCACTGTGCACCAGCGCCGCCACGTCCAGCGCGATGTTCGAACCGCAGCGGCCAACGCCAATAAGACACACCGACGGGAAGAACTGCTGCTTTTGTTCCTCGGTCGGGCTGCCCTTGGTCAGGCGCGGGAAGACCGAATTGCGCAGGTGGTCCAGATTCTCGAGGATCCGGTCCAGATCGCGTTCGGTGAAGTAGTGGGGCTCGCCGCCGCGCTCGACCTGACCCTCCAGGACATTCGACCGCGCCGCGTTGCGCGGCTGGGTCGCCCGGGCCGCCCGCGATGGATTGCGGATCGAGGTCTCGGTATCGGCAGTCCGGGGCGACTCCGGCTCGGTCTGCACTGCGTGGTCCATGTTCTCGTTGGTGTCTTCTGTCGGCATGGTCAACGACTCCTGCAGTCCGAGCGGCCGGAATAGGCCCCAAAAATGTGATGCAATTCCGTTTGTGCCCCGCACTAAAGCACGCAGGGGGGCATGTTTCAACCACGAGGAGACACAAAGATGCGAAGGGCGCCGTTCGCGGCATCCAGTCGGTCAGGATGACGTGATCATGCGAGCGCCGGCCGGGCGACCGGCGGAAAGACGGAGGCGGTCAGGCGTCGCGTTCGACGCGCTCGAGGACCTGGGCGACGTGATCACCCTTGCGGTAGTTGGGGAGGTCGCGCTGCATGTCGGCCAGCGCCTTCTCGCGCGCCTGTTCGCTGTCGTACCAGCGATAGGATTCCCAGTCCGGCCCCAGCAGGTGCGGCATGGCCATGGTGCTGCCTTCCGGCAGGCGGATGCGGATTCCGTAGCGTTTCATGGATTCGTCCGAGGTTGCTCCCTTGAGGGGCCGCCCGCGCGCAGGCACGCGACCCGGCGCGCAGTCTATCCGAGCCCCTGCATACCGGCAATACAACACCGCCCCACCCGGGGCCCCAAACAAAACAGGGGCTGCCATATCGCTGACAGCCCCTGTCCGGGATTCGATGGTGGCTACGCCCTGATTCGAACAGGGGACCCCATCATTATGAGTGCGCACCCTCAGATGGTTTCCCAACACCCTGGATCGGCCTTAAACGGCTCTATGAAGCGATTCCAAAGGGCCGCAACCCCATCCACCAAAAAACCAATTCGCGCCGATTGCGCCCTCCAAGCGCGCATAAAACTGTACCGCGGTGGCACAGAATGTGTGCCAGCCTGACCATCAGATGATCTTCCACATTGAGCTCGATGAACTCTCCAAGCCGGGCCCCAACCGTCGTTTCGCGGGCGCGAAACGGGCGCCAATGAAGCCGTCAGCGCGTGCCTGACGAGCCCCGCTCATGACATTCAACACTCGGCATCCGGGACAAAGATGGCTCCCCGATGTCTGTTCCAGCATCGTGGGGAAACAGCGACCCTAGGCACCCTCAAAGGTTGAGGAGTTGCCGCAGCGCGTCGGCCTGCTCGACAAATTGCTGCGGGCTGTTCTCCCGGAGGCGACCCAGGTTCTGAAGCTTCCAGCGGATGGCCGGCAACTGCTCGACATGCGCGATATCCATGAGGCTCCAGTCGGGCGCTCCCTCGACCAGAGAGAGTAGAAACCTTCGCTCGCGGTCTTCCAGCCCTTGGTGGAGACCCTGGATAAGTCGATCGCGTGTCGTCAGCAAGTCGCTTATTGGCACCGGCTCGGCTGTCATGCCTTGGAAGTTATGCCGGTAGTCCCGCTCAATGTTCCGTAGCGCCGGAGACAGCACTTCATGTACGGGGCGATTATGGCTGGCTAGGTAAACGACAGCGGCTTGGCGAATGCCCGGTGTAATCCCCTCATGCTCAAAGAGCTGCATGACGTCGAAGAGATCCCGTGGGTGCTGCCGGTCTAGGGCCGCAACAAGCTTGCCGCCATAGAGGTCCTCGAGTGACACCACTGGAATGTCGAGGTCGGCCATAAGGATGTCGCGGGCTAGAGGGCTCAACGAAGCCGAACGGACCGGCTGAACGGTACCGCGCAGGACGTAGTTCGCTTCGATCTTGACCTCGACATGACCGCGCCGAACCAGAAGCTTGGTGGCTCCGGCTTCGGTTGTGGGGGCAAACGTCTGGAAGCCACGCTCGGCCAACTGCCTCCCCATACGCTCAATGGCGGCGTTGATGCGAGCCAGTGCTTCGTCTCGCGATGCCGCGTGATCGGGAAACACCAGATCGAGATCCACGGACAACCGCGGCATGTCGCGGACGAAGAGGTTGATGGCCGTTCCACCTTTCAACGCGAAGGTATCGTCCGCGAACACGAAGGGAGCGACCTGCGTCAGCAGGCGCGCCGTTTCAAGGTAGGCCGAGTTCATGGCTTGAGGACCAGCAGATCATCGCCGGTGCCGGATACCCAGGGCCGGTCACTGCCGGTTGGGAGCTCGACGGGATCCAATTGAGCCGCCCAGGGGAGCGAGAACTCGCGTCCCAACTGCAGAGCCAGACGAACAGTCTTGATGCTCTTCGTCTTGCACAGGAGCTCGCGAAGGACATTGGCTCGCAGACTGTAGGTCCCTTGGACGATCTCGCGTACCTCCTGCAACGGTTGCCGTACACCCACTTCACTGAGGAGCTCAAGGAGCGCCCGTTCCGGCGCCGCAACATCAGGTGCCCCCGCCTGATGTTCGAAGGGGCCGACATGCAGCATGGCCTCCGGCGTCTCGTTGAATAGGCGCTTGCGATGATATTCGGCCGGAAACCGCTCGAAAAACCAGCCCGGAAGCCGCCCAGAGGCCCAGCCATACAACTGCAGCGTGGGTTGGCGCATGACGTAGTGCCGAATGCCGTACCACTCCAGGGCTGACTTGCCCCCCACGTGCATGCCCGGAAACTTTCGCTGCAACATGACAAGACTGGGCTCCAACCCCAGATCCTCACCCGGGCGGCAATAGACACCCCGCGCGAGGCGTTCCAGCCACCCCGACCGGACGTAATAGACCGCCAGGTCGGCCGAAATGCCCAGCTCATTGAGGTCGGCCGTGGTCAGCGGCGTTCCCGGAGGCACTCTGGTATAGAGCGCCTTTAGATTGGATCTCGTTATCGTAGCCACACTACGAATAAACCACACAATTTCGCCCAACATCAACCAAGACGACTGGTTTAACCAGTAGCCTGACTACGATTACAGCGAATATCTCAAATACTCTCGATCGCTCCGCGACTCGAAATTCGTAGACGGCAGCACGTATGGCACGAGAAACCGCTCATGTAGATTCAAACGAGAAGAAACCGCGCGTGTCCGGCAAGGAATAGCTCGTACTGCGTCCACCGCCCGGGTTCTTTTTCAATGCACCTCGATCCACCAGGTCCGCAATGTCACGCTGCGCCGTGTCCTGCGAACACTTGGCCATCCGGGCCCAACGCGAAGAGGTCATCCGACCCTCGAAGGCGTCCAGCAGACGATTGAGCACCTTGATCTGTCGGGCATTGAGCGGCTCCGTGGCGAACCGCTCCCAGAATTGCGCCTTGAACGGCACGTGCTCGAGTGCATCCTGAGCGCTGGCCAGCGAACGCTGCAGGCAGCCCAGGAACCATTCCAGCCACAGGGTGATGTCCAGCCCCCCCCTGGTTTTGGGTCCGCTCCAGGATCGCGTAATAGTCGCTGCGTTCCCGAAGGATCTGCCCGGACATGCTGTAGAAACGTTCCGCCGAACCATCCGCTCGTGCCAGCGCCATATCGGCGATCGCCCGCGCGATACGCCCGTTTCCATCCGCGAAGGGGTGAATCGTCACGAACCAGAGATGAGCCAGCCCCGCCACCAATAGCGGATCCAGCGGGCCGGGTGTCTTAAACCAGGCGAAGAAAGCGTCGACCTCCCCCGGGATTCGTTCGGCCGGTGGCGCGGAGAAGTGCACCGTCTCCCGGCCAACGGGACCCGACACCACACCCATCGGCCCTTCTTCGGCATCCCGCCAGCGCGCGACCGGAATCCACGTCATTCCGCTACGCCCCGTCGGAAACAGGGCCGCATGCCAGTCGAACAGCCGATCCACTGTCAGCTCACGATCAAAGGCCTTCGTGGCATCCAGCATCAGTTCGACCATGCCGTCGACATCTCGCCCTGAAGCGACCGGTCCCCCGGCCTCCAGGCCGAGGCGACGTGCCAGGGAAGAGCGCACCTGATCCATGGGGAGACGTTCGCCCTCGATCGCGCCGGAGTCCACGATATCCTCCGACAGCACCCGCAGCGACGCTTCCTCGCGCAACGCGAAACCCAACCCCTGCATCCGCCCGAGCAGCCTGCCCTGCTCGCGCGCGGCCGCGGCCAGCATCGGCGCGATATGTTCCGCGTCCCACTGCCAGTGGGGCCAGCCGGTCAGTTCCCAGATATATCGCACGCCAATCTCCGCATTTCCAATGCGTAGACGGGTTCTACCCCACTTCAATCATGCATGGGCGATAAACGAAAAAACCAAGGAGATCGCAATGATTCCCGTGTTGCAAAGCCGATTCGTCGGCCCTCTGGGAAGAGTCACCGGATCATGCACCTGGATGCGGGACGAAACCCGCGGATGGAGTTTCCTCGTGGACTGAGGCATGCAGCAAGGCGGACTCACCACTTATCAGTGGAGTGCCGGTGTGAAGTGGTCCAATGACAGCGGACACCCCAGTTAAGCCACACGGATGGGTACCTGGAGATGAATGTGAGCAAGCAGAGACGGCAGCACGTGTAGCAGGAACAACCGCACATGCAGGCTAAGACGGCCAAAACGGTCGGAGCGGTTCCACCGTCTTCAATCAGGCCGATGCGGGCTCGCCTATCGGAGGAAGGGCAGCACCAGCGCCCGATTGGCACAGCACGACCAGCGATCAGGGTGCGACGAGTGCCTGGCGACTTTGCTACAAGCTGAAAGGTGTCCGCAGAAGCGGTTCAATGCCACCCCAGCCATGCGCTGCATTCCTGAAACGAAGCACTCTGATCGAAGTTCCGTGGTACGGAGCCGTCCCGACAACCGGTGCGTGCGGTCCTTATCAGTAGCCCGCCTCTTTCTGATGTCGGAAGGCCAGCACGTAAACCGTGTCCTCGGCCGGATCGTGTCGATAGAGGGCTACGAATCCGGAATCACCGAAATCGATCAGCAACTCGCGCAGTTCGGGTACTTCGGCATCGGGGCGCCCCATATGCGGTGACGTTTCCAGCAGCAGGAGCTGCCGTTCGATCACCTGGGCTGCTCGCCGGGCGGCATCCGGCGATTTGGTGGAAAGAAAACGCCGGCATCGGTCCAGACCATCCAGCGCTCCTTCGGTGACGATTACTTGTGGCACTCCGGAGCAGCCTTTTCCTCATCCGTGCCCCAGGTGTTCAACCAGGCGCGTGCTTCCTGCCCGGTCACGTGTCGGCCGGTTTCCTGATAAGCAGCCCAGCTCGCGAGGGCTTCCTGCCTGAAGCCCTCGCGAGCTTCTTCGCGCTCGACATATTGCCGAATCGCTTCGAGCATGATCCAGTGAGACGAGCGCCGACGCTGGCTGGCGAGATGCTGGACCCGACTTTTCAACACGTCGTCAATCTTCAGGGAGGTTGCCATAGCGGCCTCTTATCACATGGTAATACCTTTCGATACTCTATCGTCTCTTTCCCCTGCGAGTCCACTATCAGATCTCTGTATACACAGGCTGTATACAGGCTTGCGACTCAACCGGGCTGAAACCAACCCGAAGCAGGGTAGACGCCAGCGGTCGGTTGGCACAGCACGACCGGCGATCAGGGCGCAACAAGTGCCAGGCGCCTTTGCATTTCGAGGGCGTTTTCGGATGCAATCCTGCGAAACGTGGAACTGACGCGGGTGTCATCCGCCACGGTTTGCCAGTAGCCGATCGCGGCGTGACAAGTGGTGACCCACACGCCATGTTCACGAGGCAATGGTAGGGCAGGCTCAAACGTCACGCGCGGCAGTTCCCCACCCGGGAGCGGCGCGTACGCCATCGGGAGCATGTCGTAGACCGGGCACAGGAGGAGCCGGCCGCCCTCCGGTCGAAAGGCGAGGTTGCCCGGGTGCATGTCGCTGTTGGCAATCAGTCTTCCGAACCAGGTGATGTGGCGGATGGCTGCAACCGCCTCCGGCGCCAGCAGACGCTTGTCGGCGAGCCCCTGGGCGAGGGCGTCCCATGCCGAAGGCGCATGACCGAGCAAGGCCGCGTTCACGGTCTCCAGCGTCACCACCGCGCTGCGGCCGAACAGTCCGTGGCGATCGAAGCGCTCGATCTCCAGGAACGTGCGGCCCTGTTGCTGGAGGATTCGGCTGGGCGGACTCTGCACACCGGGCAGCCCTGCGACCGCCTCCAGTGCCAGATGCTCCGCCACCAGCAGATCGGACCAGCGCTGCACGGTCGCGGACTCGTCCGCACCCGAAAACTTCACGATGACGTGCGGACTATGACTGCCCTGCAGGTCCCGAAGGGCGGTGAACTTCGGGAACTCACCCGCGGCACTGGAGCCCGCAAGGCCCAGCGAGATGGCCTCCTCCGCTGCCTTCACATACATCCCTTCGAGTTCATCCGCCCCGAGAATCGGAGGGGGATCCAGGCGGGCCTTCTGCCAGCCCTTGAATGCGGCATCACCAACGACCAGGTTGCCCGGGAGATCGAAGCCCACACGACTCAGAACCCACAGAATATCGTCGTCACTCCAGGCCTCTGGATTAGGTGACACCTGGAGCGTGTCTTGCAAGCGATGCGCCAGCTGGCGCCCGAGGTAGCCCTGGGGGCGCATATCGTACAAAGGGTATGGCAGACCGGCCCACCATCCTTCGGGGTTCTCGTCGTCATCCTCCAAAGGCCAATCCGAGCCACCGAAGTCGGCATGGCAGCCCTGCGGCTGGATGGGCGAGAGCTCCGTGAACTCGTGCGGCTGGCCGGCTTCATCAATCACACGGATGGGAGTGGGCGCGAAGTCGCCTCGCAGCGCTCTGCGCAGAGCGTAGCGAGTGCGCCGGGCCCGCCCGGCCGCAAGCACGGGCTCGGGCGTCTCCTGCAGCAGTCGGTGAAGGGTGGGGACCGACAGCCCCAGTTCGCGGGCAAGATCGGCTGCGCGCGCCGGGGCGAGCCTGGCAAGCGCCTGGCCGAGCCGCTGATGCGCTGCCTCTCGCTTGCTCCTCATCCGAACCTGCCTATTGAAATGATTATTGAGAAGATACTACCTCATTAAGGGTTTGATATATAACCCTTCAATTTCTCTCCAAGCATTTAGTGAAACGATCCTATGGACGACCTCGATCCTGGACGGGACAGGTCTCGGCTCGCCAGGTTTGTGACCGGATTTGTGACAAAAACGGGGCGATACAATCTCGGGACTCAAGACTCGATGCCGGAAACGCACCATGACCGACTCCCCCACCCTGTCGATGTACTCCGCCCTGCAGCGGGCCTTCGATCATTTCAACGAACGGCTGTTCGACAACGAATTGCCTCCCTGTCTGATCACGCTGCGCAGCTCCCGCCGGCAGCGAGGTTACCACCACGCCGAACGCTTCATCTCCTCGGATGGCACGATCGTCCATGAGCTGGGTGTTCATCCGGGGTACTTCACCCTGAATCCGCTGGAGGTCGCGCTGTCCACGCTGGTACACGAGATGGTGCATCACTGGCAGGAGTGCTTCGGCCGGCCGAGCCGATCAAACCACCATAACCGGGAGTGGGTCGGCAAGATGGAAGCAATCGGTCTGGTGCCGAGCGATACCGGCCTGCCGGATGGCAAACAGACCGGACGCCGGGTCACGCACTACATCCAGCCCGACGGTCCGTTCGCCCGGGCCTGCTCGGACCTGCTGGCCACCGGGTTCGAACTGCCCTGGTTCGACCGGCATGCCCCCACCGATCCCGAATCGGTTGCCCAGGTGCAGGAGGCCCTGGCCGAACAGGGTCTGGCCGTCGCCAGCGCCCCCGCACCGGCCGAGACGATCGCGATACCCGACGATACCGAAAAACCGGCGGTGTTCGCGCCGCCCGCGCCACGCCCGGATCCCCGTGTGCGCATGAACTGCCCGACCTGCGAGGCGCGGGTCTGGGCCCGACCGGAAACCGAGGTTATCTGTGGATCGTGCATGGAGCCGATGAGCCATCTCTCCGACGAAGCAGGCTGACCTGGCCGGCGCCGGATCAACGAACGGGCATGCCGAGAATGGCCGCGACTACTCGCTCCTCCGCCGAGCTGTGAAGCGGGAGGGTGGCAAACGCTTCCAGCACCTCGGGTCCCAGTTCGGCCTCCGCCTCAATGAGCTCCTTGCGCAGGTCCCGCAGGCGCAGAAAACCCCTGCGCTGCTGGGTCAGGCGGCGATACCAGTAGGGACGGATAAGCTCCAGCCAGCGATTGGCGATTGCCTCCCAATCCGGCTCGCCGGCCGTCAACGCCTCCGACTTTCGCGCCAGCAGATTGCGCAGATCGAGATAGGCGTCGAGTCGTGTCTGCTCCCTCTGGCGAGCCGCCTCCTCGGAAAAACCCTTGAGGACCTCGGCCATCTCCTGCAGGGCACGTTGCTTGCGCAGCGGCAACTGCGCCCGCTCGGCCTCCGGGAGGCGCTCGGAAAAGTGCGCCAGCCATCTCGCGGCCGGCTCGTCGATTTCACCGTTGGGCGGATCCGAAGCCAGTCGCTCGCGAAGGGCGGCGGCCACCTTGTCCAGTGAAGTCGTGACTTCGGCATCCGGGCCGGAGAAGAAAAACCAGCGCGGCGCGCGGTCCGCACTGCCGGCCAGGCAGAAGAAGGCCCAGACGGTGTCGCTGGCCACCACGCTGACTCTTGAGAGCACTCGCACGGAGCGCTGACGGTAATACTCATAAATGTCGGGCTCGACCAGCGCACCCGCGCCTTCCACCAGTCCGCGCACTGCGGCAAAGGCATCATGCGGTTCGGCTTCCTCGATGGAGCGAGCGGTACGCTCGTATTCGCGGATCAGGGTGTCAGCGTCAACGCTATCCCGTGACCGCTGCTGCAGGTCTTCCGGCAACGGGAGATTGGTCCCGAGAAGCTCCGTCACCGCATCGGCCCGGTCCAGGAAGCGAGCATCGGCGCTGAGAGCGAACTCCTCGGCATCCCGAGGCCACCAGACCTCGACCTCGGCATGGGGGCTGTCGAGACGATCGACGCGTCCGGTTCGCTGTTCGGCCACGCGTATCACCGAGGGCATGTCGAGATGGACCAGCGCCGAGGCCGCCTGCAGGTTCACCCCCTCGGACAGACTGTCCGAACACAGCGCCACGCCGGCCTGCTCGCCGTCGCCCGGCCGAAATGCGCGGAGTACCGCCTGGCGGCTTCGCTCGTCGCTGCCCGTGGCCTGCCAGATCTCGACGCCCGGCAGCCGCTCTTCGAGCTGCGCGCTCAGGGCCGCGATGGTAATCAGACGGCTGTCGAAAGCCAGCACCCGTTCGTGGCGCGCCGCCAGTCTAGCCAGATGGGCGACCTTGGCGTGCTCCCGCGCCGGACTCATGGCGCGCACCTCGTCCAGGACCTGCGAGAGGATCCGGTGATCGTGCGCGTGGGCTGATGCCCAGGCGTCCGCATCGGTAAGCCACGCAGGCAAGGGCACGCCCAGCCGGTTCTCGGGCACACGCCCGGGTTGCTTGAGCTTGCCCAAGACATCTCCTGTGTCGGCGGACTTGGCGTAATGCTCCAACCCGAACTCGGCCCGAGCCACCGCCGTTCCGCACAGGTGCTCAACCAATGCCGCACGCGAAGACCGCAGGGCCGCCATGACCCGGTAGCGGACCAGCTTGTGCGCCCCGAGCAGCAGGTTGTCGCGATACTGGTCCTCGGTGAGCCCCTGCTGCCTTTGTACGGCGCTCAGTTCCAGGACCACCGGAATCTGGACCACACCGTAGAGTTCGTCCAGGAGCCCCCGGATTCGGCTGGCGCGTTCACGGTCGGCAGCCGGTTCCCCCAGGGAATAGCTGTACGAGCGGTGCTCCGGATACCGGCAGGGCCGTCCCGAGTGATCCCGATAGGCTTCGGGCTCGCGATCAATCAGGGCATTGAACATGCGCTTGGTACGGCGAATCGTAAATGTGCGGATCTCGTCCCGCAGCCGGGCGGCCTCATCGTCGCCCAGTCCGTGCCAACGACCGGGGCGATTGACCCGCTCCAGGGCCTTCAGCGTGCTCGGCTGCAGGTTGTCGGCGCCGAGGAGATCCGCGATCCGGACTAGGTCATCGACATTCCGGTTGATCGGCGTAGCGGTAAACAGCAGCACGTCATCGGCAAGATGGTTGGTAAACAGTCGGCGTGTCCGGCGCGAGCGGCGATTGTGGAAGTTGTGGCACTCGTCCACGGCGAGCAGGCGCGCCCGCCTCAGGGCATCATCCAGCTGCCATGCCTTGCGGCTGCCGTGACTGAGCAGGCCAACCGAAAAGACATCCAGCGCGGTGTCGGCCCGGGAGGCCTCCCGCTCCCACTCCTCCACGACCGTCGAGGGTGCAATCATGACCGAGCGGGGCATCCCGCCTGCCCCCTGGATACGCGCCTGCTGCGCCCGCAGGAGATGCGCACCCATGCGCGTCTTGCCGGAACCCGTCGCATCTGCAATCAGCACCGCCCCCTGACGATCCAGCAGATACAGCGCCTGTGCGATCCCCTGACGCTGGGCCGGCCACAGCGCACGGAAAGCCTCGCGGTCGACCTGCTGCAGAAAACCCTTCGCCCAGTCACCCTCCAGCAGCTCCCCGCAGGCGCGGGCCAGCGCATCGCGCCACCCGACGACATGCAGCAGACGCTCGAGCAGCGCGAGCAACGCATCGGTGTAGTCATGCCCAAGCGACCAGAACTGCTCGGCCAGCGCCGCCGCCTCGCGGTAACGCCTCGGTTCACCCGTTGCAGTGAACCGCGCATTCGCCTCATGCTGACGCTCCAGCCCATTCTTGCTGAAATTGCTCGAACCGAGCGTTACAGCCCCCTCCCCGAGATAGATCTTGGCGTGCAGTGGCCGCTGCGTGTCGGGCCAGTACCGCGCCTCGACGGCGCCCTCCCGGAGTCGCTCCCGAAAATGAATCAGCCGGGCCGACAGACGCAGGGAGATCCCTCGATCCAGCCAGTACTGCTCGACCTCTTCGGGAAAACTCGACGCCTTCAGACTGCGGTGACCGCCCTCCCCCGCACTCGGCTCGTTACCAAAGAGAACGCGAAGCGGCCGAACCTCCCCCAGATCCGCCTCCAGACGAATGAGCTCTTCCAGCGCCCCGTAGCCTGTCACCACCAACGGCGAGTCCGCAGACACCAGGTCCGCAATCACCCGCTCGCGCACCGTCCGCCCGTCGACGTTTAGCGGGAAACGATCCGGCGGTGGCCAAACACCCTGCCCCTCGCACGACTCTTCCGGGAAGTCGCTAAAGAGATCAGCAGTGTGCGCCGTATCCGGGAAGGGATCTTCTTGACTCATGAGGCCACCCGACGACCCAAAACAGGTATTTGACCGACACAGTGCCGGATCTGCGGATGGGAAGGCCACACGCAATGCCTCCCTCCCGTCCATTCGGTCAATGTAGACGCCCACCGAATTCGGAAAGCACACAGATCACTGTGAGGATTCGAATGCCGGTCCAAGATTGGGCGCTACATCCGGAAACCTCCAGTGATGCGTGGACCTAATCGGGGGAAGTGGACAAGTCGGTAACGTTTCCTAATGAGGCAACACAGCCGGCCAGAGTAATGGTCGCTAGATATCGGTTCCTTGCCGCAAGTGCGCAAGGTAGTCCTCGAACAGGACGGCCCTATTTTTCTTGCGCTCGTCGAGCGCGTGTACGATTTCCGCCGCCTCAAGGACGCGCATGGCCTTGGCCGCCGCAGGCCGCGAGCAGTCGAGGAGCTCCATGGCCCGGTTCACCGTGAGAATTGGGTGGTCTGGAAGTAGTTCGAACAAACGGAGGCTCAACACAGTCGCGTCGTCGCGGGCGAGGAGGCGATTTCGGTTCTCGCCAATGATGACGTGAAGCCGGCGCGCGGTGGCGACGGCCTCGTCAGCGACCTCCGCCACGCCTTCCAGGAAGAACGACAGCCACCCCTCCCAGTCGCCCTCGTCACGTATCGCTCTGAGCCGCCGGTAATATTCCTGACGCTGCCTTTTGAGGAACAGGCTCAGATAGAGAAGAGGCCGGGTGAGTAGATCCCAGTGCCGCAGTAGTAGCGTGATGAGCAGGCGTCCGATGCGGCCGTTGCCGTCGAGATACGGATGCAGCGTCTCGAGCTGCGCATGGAGGAGTCCTACCCGGATGAGTGGCGGAAGCTCACTCTCGTCGTGGATTGCCCGCTCGAACTCGCTGAGCAGCGCGCCGAGTCGATGCGGGGGTGGAGGCACGAACGCAGCGTTGCCCGGGCGTGTCCCGCCGATCCAGTTCTGCGAGCGCCGTACTTCGCCCGGCTGTTTTTGCGCGCCGCGCGCACCACTAAGCAGCCGTGCGTGCGCCTGCGACAGGAGGCGCATCGAGAGGGGCAGGCCGTCTGCTCGCCCGACCTCGTCCCAGGTGAAGTTGAGCGCATCGACGTAACCGCAGACCTCCTCAACGTCTGCGTCGGCCGGCGCCTCCCCGGAGGCCTCGATCTCGAGCAGATCCATCAGCGTTGCCTGCGTCCCTTCGATCTGCGCCGAGAGCACCGCTTCCTTACGAACGAACGCGTATACGAACCACTCGACCGACGGGATCAGGTCGCCCGCCAATTCGAGCAACCGCAGACTCTCGTTCGCCAGGCCGAGCAGCGAACTGAGCTCGCCGCCGAGGTCAAGAGGGGGATCCTTGGGCGGCAGCGGATGGGGAATGAAGGCCTCGACTGACTCCCCAGCCACGGTGCTGCGCTCAAAGGTGCCGGTTACGCGTTTCATGGGTCCTCAAAAATAAGCGATCGCTTCCTCTGAAAGGGACACGCTAAACGATCGCTTATTCTTGGTCAACGCGACAATGCGAGAGTTTCTTTTTCAGCACAGGGAAGCGGCCCGCCGCTCTAACCGAAGGTCCAGGTGTGGAGATTCTCGGGTTTCTGTGGGCGATGACGGGTTGGATGCGGGGTAAGGCACAGATGGAATAACCCGAAACGAGTTCCTCAACGAAATGGGCGCAGCGATCTCTGGCGCAATTGACGAGCTTTTAGAGGAGCTCGAGGGATACTAATGGTCAACGGTCTGTATTTATCGACCCAACAGCAAGAAGGGGTGGCCCCACACGTAGGCTCCACCCCTCCTTTGCCCGTTAATTGTCGGCTACGAGCCTCGCCCCCGTCCACTCATCAGTAGCGTGTCGCGCCTGAGAAGAAACCTGATGTCGCAGGCGGATCCTCATAACGTTACCCGCACCCCCAGACATCTCAGAACTCCATCCCCACTCCGTGGGGCCGAACAGTTCCAACGCATCACGATACTCTCCAGACATGCTGCTCAGGCTTTCCCCGAAAATCGCTGCGTTGAGCGTGAAGTGATCGTCTCGATTCGGAAGGCGCCAGTTCTGTTTGCCGCACAGACCATCCTCGTTAACTGTTGGGTAACGGATGATTCTATACCGCACGAGAAGACACCCCTATTTCGTCCGGTCTCGATCGTACTGCGCCTGGTCTGGGGCTGGAGCTGGGCTTGGGAAGCCTTGCGCACATCCGCGTACTGGCGCGCACCAATTTCACTCGATAGGCCGATGAATGCGGTAGAGAAACCGATCGCAAAGCAGGTCACCACTCACCGACCGGCCATGCGAGTGCCAACCCGACAGAGTAGATGACGCCAGACACGCACGGATCTCTAGCGAGAGGGCATTTACCGCGGACGGTCCATAGAGGTTAGAGCTGCGTGACCGAGGATCGGGATAGGCAAGTCTGCCCAGCGGCTTTAAGCAGATGACGCCGGTCAAAGGTTCCCGGATCCCTCGGCCAGCGCAACGATTTCGATGCGGGTCGAGGGGTCCGGGACTACCGTCGCAAGAAGCCTGATCAGGCCTTGTCAGCCATCTTCTTTGTGTTCTCGTTGATCTTGAAAATCACGATCAGAAGCTCGGACCAGACCCGGGCACCAATCGCTCCGAACACGAGAATCGCGAGCCCAATGAGGAGGCCCATAAGCCCGCTCCCGGAGAACATCGCGCCCAGACCACTCACCACCACCACAAGCAGCAATAGCCAGTAGACGATGGTGATGATCTTCGGGGTAAGCATCGTGTCAAAGAACAGAAAATCGCGCATAGATACATCCTTGTTATTAGAGGACGAGGCCAAATGACCTCGGAGGGGGTGGTACAGCCACGGCAAACCATGACCAGCGCGCCCGAAAACCGGAAATCATGGAAGATGCGTACGCAAGGAACAGAGGGCACCGCACCTTGGCAGACGATTCGCCGGTGTATTTGAGGAATTAAAGCTGATCCAGAAGGCCCCGCATGACATTTTCGCCCATACGGCTTTGCGCTTCGGCCGCGTTGTTGCAGGCCGCAGTATCAACGTCCTTGCCCTGCGCCATCATTTCCATGCATTCGACAGTAACCTGCTGAAGCTTCTCGGGGTTTTCCATCAGATGCTCCACCGAAGGGGCACCGCAGGCGCCGAGGAAGAAAGCAAGCGGGGCGGCGAATAGCAGTTTTTTCATGGTGTACGTCCTTGTGCGAAGTTTGACCGAATAGATCCTTTCCTGGAGCCACTCGCTGCGCTGGTGGCCGGTCGAGCATAAACACCCCACTTCGGATAGGTCAATCGATCAGAGACCCGTGTAGCGAACGTTCCGGACGCGCGGCCCACCCCAAGTTACCGGCAAGGCTCGGTTACCCCAATGTGGAGTGGCTCCATAAAGCCAACATCAGCGACAATCTCCGCCGGCACCCCCCGGAGTACCACGCGTGCGAAATCGAGACTTCCTTTTTGTCGGCGATCCCCATGGCCGTCTTCCGGAAATCCTGGCCTATATCGCACGTGAGCATGCCGACGCCGGGGTGGTGGTCCTGCTAGGGGACCTGGATCTCGCCGGGCCTTTTGACACCGCGATCCAGACACTCCCGGACTCCATGGAAGTCGCGTACATCCCCGGCAATCACGACTACGACCAGACCCGGTTCTACGATCACCTGCTGGGCTCTCCTGGGCGGGCCATCAATCTCGACGGCCGCACCCACACCCTCCAGGGGGTTCGTGTCGGCGGGCTCGGGGGGCATTTCCGGAAGAAAGTGTGGATGCCGCCCGCGCCCGCCAAGTTCAATTCGAGGATCGAGTACGAACGTGTGCTGGCCTCACAGAAGAAATCCGGCATCCCGCAGGATTGGCGACAAGGCATGCCCCGGCATGCACTGGCCGCGATCTGGCCAGAGGATATCGAACAGCTAAAGACGCTGGGCGCCGACCTGCTCATCACGCACGAGGCACCCTCGACCCACCGGCACGGGTTCCCGGTTCTGGACGAGATCGCCAGAACCATGGGTGCCACGATGATCGTCCACGGTCACCACCACGAGCGGTACGATAGCCGGCTCGAGTGCGGCACTCAGGTGCTGGGCGTAGGCGAAGCAGGCGTCGTCCGCTGGAACGAAAAGGACGGAGTACTGGACGAAGCCAGCCTTCTGAAAGGACACATCTAGCAACGATCCCAGCCCGGCGTGTTACTGCACCCACTCTGCGGGAACTGCGGACTTCGCATCCCTGAAAAGCCCCTGAAATCCTGCAACAGGTCCAAGTAATGCGAGCCCGGCGTATCGGCGAGGATTACTACGTTGACGTCGAAAAACATGCCCCGGCTGTTCTGCGAATGCTCGATCACAGGATCACGGTGGACTCGGGTGTTACCTGCGAACCACTGCCGCAGCCCACCCGGCTCGCTCACGACCTGGAGCGGTCCCTGGGTTGCTCATCCCAGCCCAGCGCACCCACAACCCCATCGATCATCACCTTGCCCTGACGGGCCGAGCCGTCGGCCTGGCGGGTGCGCACAACACACCGGCGCCGCGGGACCACGCACCAAAGTAACTCCGGTGGCACATTCAGTCCGGCTGAGACGGCGTCGACCGCCTCGCGGTCGTAGTCCCCCAGCAGTACGTGTGCCCCGAGCGTTGCACGCAACTCGTCGCCCAGCATGGGGTGGGGGTCATAGGCAGACATCAACACCTCCAAGCCGACCGCAGGCCCGAAACGCATCATGGCCTCAACGGCTCCCCGGCGGGTATAGAGATGTTCTTCAACACCGTCCAGGACCACTAGCGTGCGCCGGTCATTCGCTGCATGCGCTTCGGCCTCCAAAAGAATATCCCGCAAGCAACACTGAACCAGAACGGCGCGTTCCGGGCGCCCGAGAGCCGACACGTCATAGCGCCGCACTACGGCATCAGGATCCCACCGCGGCGAATCACCAACCAACATGGATGACGAGCAGACAGGATCCAGTTGCTCGATCAACCCTTCCAGAAGGGAAACCGGGAACACCTGATGATCCGGCCCCTGCAAGGGATCCACTGCAAGGCTCCGGAGATACTCGCTGTACGCCCCAATAGCATTGGGATCCATGCCCATAGTTCCAGCAAGGTCCGGGCCACCGTCCACACCGGCGATCTCGCGCACCGCTGCAAGATCCACCGCATCCCAACGCTGCTCCGCAGCGCGCACTTTCTTGTCGCGGCTGGCGCGCAGCCGAGCCAATGCCAGCTGCCGCACACCCTCCAGTGTCGGCGCATCCTCAGCCGCAACGGACCCATGGGGACGCGACTCCCGAATCGGGCGATCCGGAAGCAATCCTCTTTCCGCATAGGCTTCGCGCAGCAGAGCCCGCAAAGCCGCGCCCAAACGCGCCCGAAACGCCCCGTAACCCACACTCAATGCCCGCGCCACAAACTCCGCTCGATCCGCCGGAGTCGACTCCGGATGTTCCGCGGAAAGCTGCAACGGGTTGTAGCCCCAAGGCCCACCCCCACCCACCGGGAAAGTCTGGTCCGCCAGATCCTCGTGGGCTCCGTCGGAATCCAGGATGTAGATTCGTCGGGATGGCCCATCTTTCTCGACCGGCCGAGCCAGCTCCGCTCGCACAAGCCGCTGGATCATCCAGGTCTTTCCCGAATACCGGATGCCCTGAACCATGACGTGCGCCATACCCAACCCCCTCTGCACCGCTGTTCGACCGCGCTGCGCCGCGCGATGCGCCACGTCTGCTCCCACACTGTGTAATGCACAACCCGAGGAGAACACGGGTTAGCACACGAGATCACAGTCGAATCGTTTTCGCGTGCGACCAGGGAACGGTGCCTGCCTGACCAACGCCAGGAGAAGTGGATTAAGGCCGCAGCTTCAAGTCCATCCCGCCCGGAAGTGCAGGTCGGTTCGATAGGACACAAGCGCCGGCCGCTACTCAGTGGCGAGACGCATCAGACCCCTGCCCCAGATCGGTCGAAAAGGCCCCTTCCGCGTCTGCGACACCCATCCAGCAGAGGAAGTCCTGCACATCCACCCACGTGTCGTTTTCATTGACGTTTTCAAGTGTAACGACGCGAGGTTTCTCGCCGAACGCCATGGCAAGGAGATGGGCCAGGGCATCGACTTCTTTCACGGACAGAATGCACGCACCACAGGAGTCCGGACGATCCTCAGTTCCGGGTTCAATTCCGTCGGAGTAAGCAATCATGACTCCCCGCACCAAAACAGCCGCAAGTTCGGGTGAGCCAGGCTGCGACTGTATCAACGTAACGATCGGTGTAGACATCAAGCCTCCATGCCGCCAACCACAAAATTCACTATGAGCCCGGAAATTCGCTTTGAGACATCTTCACCACAACCCGGAAACGCACTTTGAGACCCCCTCATCATAACCCGGCACAAGAAAACCCACCCGAATCGGAACCCGGGCGGGCTTTCTCGGACGAGATGGGCGGTTAGCTCTGGCCTGATCCAGTCGCCGTTGGGGCCGAACCACCAACGGCGTCCACCGCCCCCATCGCACCGGGCCCGAACAGATCGCGCATGCCACCCAGGCTCGACAGCAGGGCGGTGCCCTCCATCGGCACGAACACGCGGTCGCCATCCTTCGCCAGCTCCGGCAGCATGCCGATGTAGCGCTGGGCGATCAGGTAGTTCACGCCGGCCTTGGCGCCTTCGGGGTGGTCGCGCAGGCTGCCCACGATGAGTTCGATGGCCTCGCGTTCACCCTGGGCACGCAGCACGGCCTCCTGCTTGTCACCCTCGGCGCGCGCGATGGCAGCATCACGGTCGCCTTCGGCGCGACGGATTTCCGCCTCCTTGTAGCCCTCGGCCTCGCGCACGGTGGCGCGACGGGTGCGTTCCGCGACCATCTGCTGGTTCATCGCCTGCACGATGTCCTCCGGCATGGAGATGTCGCGGATCTCGACCCGGTTCACCTTGAGGCCCCACTTCTGTCCGGCCTCGTCCATCACCGCCTCCATCTGCTTGTTGATGGTCTCGCGGTTCTCGAAGATGTCGTCCAGCTCCATCTTGCCGATCTCCGAGCGCAGGGTGGTCTGGGCTAGGGTCTGGATCGCGAGGACAAGGTTCTCGGCGCCGTACACTGCCGATTGCGGATCCATGATCTGGTAGTAGATCACGCCGTCGATGGTCACGCCGACGTTGTCCTTGGTAACCACCGCCTGCTGCGGGAAGTCGAGCAGGATCTCGCGCATGTCGATCTTGGTCTCGGTGCGCACCAGCTTATCCGCCCCCTTGAACTGGAGGATGGTGATCGGCCGCGGCTGATCGATGAACGGGATGATCAGGTTCAGGCCCGGGTTCAGCACTCGGTGAAACTTGCCCAGGCGCTCGATCACCATCGCCCGGCGCTGCGGGATCATGGTGATCCCCATACTGAGGAATACGCCGACCAGAACGGCCAGCACGAGAAACATCACAAGTCCTTCCATTGTTGCCTTCCTTTGCGGTTATGCGTGGTCTTGTGCTTCAGGGCTCACGATCGCCGTGACCCCTTCGAAACGAACGAGGTGCACGCGCTCACCTTCGCTCAAGGCGTAGTCCGCCGACTCGGGGCGCGCAGGATAGAAATCCCCGAGCAGGGTCACGCCCAGTCGCCCGTCGCGATCCTCGACCTGCAGGATCTCGCGACCGGCACGAATGTCCTGCCCGGCCAGGTTGCGGTCATCCCCGCGCACCCACCGCCTGCCGATCCAGAAGACGAAAATCCCCATTACGATCATGCCGGCGATCCCGCCGAGGATCTGGCCCGCCATATCGGCTCCGAAGGCGGCCGGGATGATCGCCCCGAAGGCACCACCGGCCAGGATCAGCGTAACCCCGCCCCCGCCGGACATCAGGCCGCCGAACAAGAGCAGATCCAGCACGAGAATGGTGACGGCCAGGACCAGCCAGTACTGCCAGGGGTCCAGTGAGAGAATCCAGGGGGTTGCTTCCATAGCATCAGTCTCCTTGAGGCGCGCCGTTCAAGGCCCGTCCAGCGACCCGGGCGTGATCGACCCTGCAGTTTTCGCGCTCACCCTCTCACATTCCGCCCCGCTGCAATACCCGACAAGGCAACGCGCCCAACTCCATTGGAGAGGCGAACACGGGAACCGAACAACGCAAAAAAGCCAGGACCTGGTAGAACGCCGAGACCAGGAAATGGGCCCGGCAAGGGATACGCCGTGGCAACAGAGAGTGCTGACCAGAAAGACGACTGATGGGACAAGGGAAACCGGGCGGCTTCACCGAGAATGGGGACTTCGAGAAATGGTCCCCGCTTGGTCCCCATGTGGTCCCCAGGGACCAAGGGCACAACCAAGCGGGGCCTGAGTACTGGAATTGGTGGTGGCTACGCCCTGATTCGAACAGGGGACCCCATCATTATGAGTGATGTGCTCTAACCAGCTGAGCTACGTAGCCACGCGGGCTGCGAATTCTCCGGAGGCGGGCGCATAAAGTCAAGCCAGCGGGGCACGGGGCAGGGTTCAGATCTGCAGGCGCTCGACCACGCGTCCGTTCTTGAGGTGCTCTTCCAGGATCTCGTCGATGTCGCGCTCGTCCTGGTAGGTGTACCAGACGCCCTCCGGGTAGACCACCGCGACCGGACCCTCGTTGCAGCGATCCAGGCAACCGGCGGTGTTCACGCGTACCTGGCCCTTGCCGTGGATGCCCATGGCCTTGGCCTGGGTCTTGGCGTAGGCGCGCATCTCGGTCGCCCCGTGGTCCTCGCAGCAGTTGCCGTCCTCGCGGCAGTTGGTGCAGAAGAAGATATGGCGCTGGTAGTAGCCCATGGAAGTCTCCAGTGATCCCTGCGGCTCATGATAACCCTGCCGCCCGCAACACGACGGATGGCAACGTTCGCGTCGGTGCCTTCAGCGCGTCGGCGCTTCAGCGAAAGCGATAGACCAGACTGACGTCCGTGATGGTGTCGGTATTTTCCACGCCGGGCTCGACGTCGGTGTTGTGCTTGACGGTAAAGCTGGTGCGCAGGGACATCCGACTGGTGACGTCAGCGGTCAGGGCGAGGATGTTCTCGATCTCGGTGTTGTCGCTGCCGGTCAGGACCAGCAGCTCGTCGGTAAGACGGGCGTTCTCGCTGATCTCCCAGCGGAAATTGCCGGCCAGGCGACCGACCGGCTCGCTCTCGGTCTCGCCGGTGGTGCGGATGCGCACCTGGCGCATACCGGCACCGATCTCGCCGTCCAGCCGCACGCGTTCGCCGTCGATCAGGCGACGACCGTAACCGGCCGTGGCCGAGCCCTGGTAGTCGTAGTTGCTGAAGCGATCCCGCTCGTAGCGCAGCGCCCCGAACAGATAGTCGTGTTCGCCCAGCTTGCGGTCCGCCTGGTAGCCGGCGACGTAACGCTCGCCGGTAGTCTCGTCATCCTCCTCGTGGAAGTAGGCATCCAGCCGGATGCGATTCCGCCAGTCGATGGTGGTGTGCTCCGCGCGGAAGCGCCCCGAGGCCGTGGTGGATTCGGTATTCCCGGTGGTCATGGAAGCCCCCAGCTCGATCGTCGACTGCCAGCCTTCGGCCTCCCAGGCCAGGCCCTGCGAGACTGGTATGCTCAGCAGGATGAGCGAGGCAAACGCAGACCCGACGGGCCGAAACGAACGCACGAGCATGGGAAACCTCCCGGAATCAAATGAAGGCGAAACCCTAGCAAAGCCGCTGGGGGCATCGGACCAGCCCCTGAGATTCTCGGGGCTTTCCGCCGCCGACCAGTGCGTACACTGCGGGCTGTGCCTGCCGCACTGCCCGACCTATGGCTGGCACGGCGTCGAGGGCGACTCTCCGCGTGGACGACTGACCCTGATGCAGGGTCTGGCGCAGGGCCGGCTTGCGCCCGAATCCGAGCGCCTGCGCGGGCACCTCGAGGGGTGCCTGGGCTGTCGTTCCTGCGAGGCAGTGTGCCCGGCACGGGTGCCCTTCGGGGCGCTGATCGATCGCGCCCGCGAGATCCTCGACGAGCACCCGGCCGCCCCGTCGCGGGCGGACCGCTGGCGGCACAGCGTCCAGCATCGGGCGCTGCTGCATCCAACCCTGCGCAGCCTTGGGGGACTGGTCGCGCGGACCGGTGCACGCCTGGGGGCAGAGCGCCTGCTCCCGCGCGGCGGCTGGGAACGCAGCCTCGCCCATACCCGGGACTCCCTGGTCCCCGCCCCCCGGCTGCGCCCAACCGCGAGGCCGGACGAGGCCGACGTCCTGCTGTTCACCGGCTGTATGGACCGCTTCTTTACCGGGCCCGACCTGGACGCGGCGCTGCACGTCCTCGAGGCCCTCGGTCTGCGCGTGGCGATCCCGCAACGGCAGGTCTGCTGCGGCGCGCTGGACCAGCACACCGGCCATCGCGCGGCCGCGCAGGCCCTGCAGACACGAAACCTCGAGGCCTTCGGCGACGGGGATCAGCCAGTCATCGCCCTCGACAGTGGCTGCGAGGCCACGCTGCGCGAATACCCCGAGGGCACCCTGGGCCGGCGCAGCCTGAGCCTCACGCGCTTCCTGGCGCAGCACCTGGAAGCGGGCACCACCGCGGACCTCTGGGATGACACCCCCGTCCGGATCGCGCTGCATCTGCCCTGCACCCAGCGCAACGTCACCCGCGAGGCGCGCGAACTGCCCGCTTTGCTGGAGCGCCTGCCCGGGGTCTCCCTGACGCCTGTGGCCGGCGCACCGAATTGCTGCGGCGCGGGTGGCACTGCGATGCTGACCCAGCCGGCCATGGCGGACGGCCTGGGCACCGAGACGCTGCAGGCGCTCTGCGATGGCACGCCGGACGTGATCATCAGTCCAAATGTCGGGTGCAGCGTGCACCTGCGCGCCCTGGCCGGCGACCAGGCGGATATGCCGGCCATCCTGTCACCCGCGCGATTCCTGGCGCGGCGGCTGAAAAACCCTGCCCACGACCCCGCTGGGCGCTGATCCCGGGCCCCGCTTGCGGTACTCTTGAGGGGTACGCCTTGATGCCCCAACCGGACCGGAACCATGCGCCGACTCTCCCCGCTGGATCACCTGATCAACCAGGCCGATGCCTTCGTCAAGGTCATCTCCGGCCAGGCCCGTTCCACCGGCCGCCCGTCGCCGGGCGGGGACGATATCGGCCCGCATCTGGAGCATCATGAGCGCGACCTGTCCACCCGTCTGATGCGCGTGAACCACGCCGGGGAAGTCGCGGCGCAGGGGCTTTACCAGGGCCAGATGCTGACCGCCCGCACCCCCGCGATCCGCGACCACCTGGACCAGGCCTCGCGCGAGGAGGGCGACCACCTGCACTGGTGTGCGCGTCGGGTGCACGACCTGGGCGGGCGCACCAGCCTGCTGGGGCCGTTCTGGTATGTCGGCTCGTTCGGGATGGGTGCCCTGGCCGGCCTGACCGGCGACGCCTACAGCCTGGGCTTTATCGACGAGACCGAGCGCCAGGTGGAACGCCATCTGGACCGCCACCTGGAGCGGCTGCCGGCCCAGGACGAGGTCTCGGCGCGCATCCTGGCGCAGATGAAGCAGGACGAGGTGGAACACGGCGCGCATGCCATGGCGCTGGGCGGCAAGGCGCCACCGTGGCCGGTGCGCAATCTGCTGATGCCCCTGACCTCCAGCGTGATGACGCGCACCGCCTACTGGATCTGACTCGCCAGGCGAGAGGACGGGCGTCAGGTGCCGCGCGCAACGCGCGGCGCATGCCGCTCAGCTCGGGCGGCTCATGTTCTTGCCGTAGAAGATCTCCATCATCTCGTGCTTGAGCAGCTTGGAGATGCGCTTGGCCTCCTTGGCCGAGTAGTCATCCTTGCCCAGCCCGAACAGGTAGCTGTCGAGGTCAAAGTCCTTCAGCACCATCTTGGTGTGGAACAGGTACTCCTGGTACACGTTCACGTCCACCATCTGGTACTTCTCCTTGGTATCGCGCGAGAGGAAGTCCTGGATGGAATTGATCTTGTGATCGATGAAGTGCTTCTTGCCGCGCACGTCGCGGGTAAAACCGCGCACGCGGTAGTCCATGATCACGATGTCCGATTCGAAGCTGTGGATCAGGTAGTTCAGGGCGCGCAGCGGCGAGATGCGCCCACAGGTGGACACATCGATATCGGCACGGAAGGTTGCAATCCCGCCCTCCGGGTGCGCCTCCGGATAGGTATGCACGGTGATGTGGCTCTTGTCGAGGTGACCGACCACCGTCTCCGGCAGCGGGCCGGGGCCCTCGGTGTAGCCGATCTTCTCGGTGGCCACCGGCTCCTCCGAGATCAGCATGGTCACCGACGCGCCCTGCGGATCGTAGTCCTGGCGCGAGATATCGAGGATATTGGCCCCGATCAGATGGGCCACATCGGAGAGGATCTGCGTCAGCCGCTGGGCGTTGTACGCCTCGTCGATGTACGCGATGTATTCGTCGCGATGCCGGTCACCCGAGGCATAGCAGATATCGTAGATGTTGAAGCTCAGGCTCTTGGTCAGGTTGTTGAAACCGTGGAGCTTGATCTGCTTCTTGTGACGAGGCATGGCGTGTCCTCTTGCCCGGGCCGCAGCGAGCGGCGAATTGTAGACGCCTCGGCCTCCGAGTCCAAGGAAAGAACCCGGGTTCCCGTTCAGCGCGGGGCCGGCCCCTCGACGATCTCGAAGTCGTGGGTCACCTTCGCCGAGGCCCCCAGCATCAGCGAAGCCGAGCAGTACTTCTCGGCCGAGAGCCCGACCGCGCGCCCCACCTGCTTCTCCGACAGGTCATGGCCGTACACCCGAAAATGCACGTGGATATCGGTAAAGACCTTGGGCACGGTCTCCGCCCGGGTGCCTGCGACCGTCACCTCGCAGTCCAGCACCTGCTGGCGCGCCTTCTTCAGCATCGCAATCACGTCGAAGCTGGTACAACCGCCCATCCCCAGCAGCAGCATCTCCATCGGCCGCGCCCCCAGGTTGCGGCCGCCCGCGTCCGGCGCGCCGTCCATCACCACCGCATGACCGCTGTCGGTCTCGCCGACAAAGGCCACCTGGTCCAGCCATTTCACTTTCACCTGCATCGCGCTCGTCCTTTAAAGAGGTGCCGATCAATGAACCAGTGCCCCCTTCCTGCTGTTGGATGAAGGGATCCATGCCTATACTTCAGAGGGACTCTACTCAGGGCGGACCTGCTGCACAAAATCAGTGGCCTGTCGGCGGATTTTGTGAACGGTTCCAGCCACCCCGGCGTGCGGGGGCCAGATGCTGCATTACACTGGCGCACATCCACAGGAAGCTGCTATCGGACGTGACCATGGAAGCCTTGAACAACCCGTTCGTCTACCGCCCGGCCCAGCCGTCGCCCGCGCTGGAGCGTTTTCTCGGCTACTGCCACCGCCGCCAGTACCGCAAGCGCACCACCATCATCCATTCGGGCACGGTTCCCGACACGCTGTACTACGTCGTCAGCGGGTCGGTCTCGGTACTGGGCGAGAACAACGGGCACGAGCTGGTGCTGGCCTATCTGAACAAGGGTGAGTTCTTCGGTGAGCTGGGCATGTTCGAGGACGACCCGCGCAGCGCGACCGTCACCACCCGCGAGGACACCGAGACCGCGGAGATCCCCTACACCCAGTTCCGCGAGATCGTCCAGCGCGACCCCGAGATCCTGATGCTGCTGACCAGCCAGATCGCCACCCGCCTGCGTCAGACCTCGCGCAAGGTGATGGACCTCGCGTTCGTCGACGTCACCGGCCGTATCGCCCACACCCTGCTGGATCTCGCCCGCCAGCCCGACGCGATGACCCACCCGGACGGCATGCAGCTGCGCATCACCCGCCAGGAGATCGCGCGCATCGTCGGCTGCTCGCGCGAGATGGCCGGTCGCGTGCTGAAGGATCTGGAAGAGCGCGGCCTGATCACCGCGCACGGCAAGACCATCGTGGTGTTCGGCACGCGCTGACGCCGTGCCGCCGCCCCGGGCCCTGCGGCCGGAAAGGGCGTAGTACCTGGCCACCGCCTCCAGCCTGAAGGCACGACGCCCCGCTGGAGGCGGTTACGATTCGCCGCGGAACAACTGCCCCAGGGCCTTGCCCGGATCCTCGGTCCGCATAAAGGCCTCGCCCACCAGGAAGGCATGGATCCCGGCGGCCTGCATGCGCGCGACGTCCTCGCGGGTGTGGATGCCGCTCTCGGTTACCAGCAGCGCGCCCTCGGGCGCCTGATCCTTCAGCTCCAGCGTGGTTTCCAGCCGGGTCTCGAAGCTGTGCAGGTCGCGGTTGTTGATGCCGATCAGGTCCGCGCCAATCTTCTTCGCCCGTTCCAGCTCCTCGGCATCATGCACCTCCACCAGGGCATCCATGCCCAGCTCGCGGGTCAGGAAGTACAGCTCGTGCAGGGCCGTGTCGTCCAGCGCCGCGGCGATCAGCAGCACGCAGTCCGCCCCCAGCACCCGCGCCTCGTAGACCTGATAGAGGTCGATCACGAAGTCCTTGCGCAGGATCGGCAGCTGGCAGGCCACGCGCGCATCGCGCAGGTCGCCATCGCGCCCCTTGAAGAAGTCCACGTCGGTCAGCACCGACAGGCAGGTGGCCCCGTGTTCCTCGTAGCTGCGGGCGAAGGCCTCCGGGTTGAAGTTGGGGCTGATCTGGCCCTGACTCGGGCTGGCCTTCTTGATCTCCGCGATCACCGCGGCGCGGCCGGCGTCGATGTCGCGCTGCAATGCCGCGCGGAACCCCCGCGGCGCAGGCGCCGAGCCCATCCAGCCGCGCAGCTCGCGCAGCGGCCAGAACGCCTCGCGCTCCTTCAGCTCCTCGCGCTTGCGCTCCAGGATGCGCTGCAGGATATCGGGTACTGCGTTGGCTTCGGTCATTGTGCTTCCTTGTTTGCCAGTCGTGCGCTGGTCGCCTGCAGGCGCTCCAGCCGTTCGCGGGCCGCGCCGGAGTCGATGGCCCGGGCGGCGGCCTCGACGCCCGCGGCCAGCGTGTCCGCGCCACCGCCGGCGTAGATCGCCGCCCCGGCGTTCAGCAGCACGATGTCACGCGCCGCGCCCACCTGACCGTCCAGCACGCCGCGCAGCATGTCGGCCGAGGCCTCCACGCTGTCGACGCGCACGGCATCCAGTGCGGTGGTCGCCAGCCCGAAGTCCTCCGGACGGATGGTGTATTCCCGGATCTCGCCGTCCCTGAGCTCGGCCACCCGGGTGGGCGACGCGATGCTGATCTCGTCCAGGCCGTCCTCGGCATGCACCACCAGCACATGCTCGCTGCCCAGGCCCTTCAGGGCCTCGGCCAGCGGCCGCACCCAGGCATCCGAGAACACGCCGAGCACCTGGTTCGGCGCCCCGGCCGGGTTGGTCAGAGGCCCCAGCACATTGAACAGCGTGCGCACGCCGAGCTCCTTGCGCGGCCCGATCGCGTGTTTCATCGCGCCATGATGGGCCGGGGCAAACAGGAAGCCGACGCCGACCTCCTCGATGCAGGACCCGACCGCCTCCGGCGACAGCCCGAGATGGATCCCCAGGTGCTCCAGAACATCGGCGGAGCCGGATTTCGACGACACCGAACGGTTGCCGTGCTTGGCCACCCGCACCCCGCCGGCCGCCGCCACCAGGGCGGAGGCGGTGGAGATGTTGAAGGTTCCGGAGGCGTCGCCGCCGGTCCCGCAGGTATCCACCAGCCCGGTGCGCGGCACGTCCACGCGGGTGGCCAGCGAACGCATCACCCCGGCCGCCGCACGGATCTCCTCGATGGTCTCGCCCTTCATGCGCAGGGCCACCAGGAATCCGCCGATCTGGGCATCGGTGGCCTCGCCGGTCATCACCGCCTGCATCACGGCGGTCATGGTGGCCGCATCCAGGTCCTGGCGCTCGATGAGGGCCGCTATCGCTTGTTGCACGGTCACGGGATCGCTCCTGCGGGAAAATCGAAGCGGCTAGTGTAACGCCCGCGCCGGGGTGCGACGACCGCGCGCCTCCGGCCCGGTCCACCACAACAGGGCCGCGGCGGCCCAGATCACCAGCGAACCGCCGATCAGCCACGGCAGATGGTCGTCCAGGCGATCCACCAGAAACAGTGCCAGCAGGGCGCTGAAGCCCAGTTGCAGGAAGGCCTGCATGGCCGAGGCCATGCCCCGGGCGCCCGGATAGCAGTCCAGGGCCAACAGATTCAGCGAGGGCACGGCCGTGGCCAGCGCAAAGCTGTACAGCGCGAACGGCAGGGTGACCGCGACCACGGGCCCGTCGGTCACGATCCCCAGCGCCACCAGCGCCAGGGAGATCCCGGCCAGCCCCACGCCGATACTGATCGCCAGCGGCGGGCTCAGCAGGCTGGCGGTGCGCCCCGCGATGAAACCGCCCACCACCAGACCGCCCACCAGCGGCAGGAACAGCCACCAGAAATCCTGTTCCTGCCCGCCCAGATGGACATAGATCACCGTCGGGGAGGCCGCGACGAACAGGAACATCGCCCCGAACAGACCGGCATGTACCAGGGCCGGGCGCAGAAACGGCGGATTGCCGAGGGTCCCGAGATACCCCCGCAGGATCAGGGCCGGCTTGCCGGAGGCCCGCCCGACCGGCGGCAGGGTCTCCGGCAGCCAGGTCCGGATCGCCAGCAACAGGATTGCGCCATACAGGGTCAGGAACAGGAACACCGACCGCCAGCCGAACCCCGCCTGCAGATACCCCCCCACAATCGGGGCAGCCGCCGGACCAATCGCGAACATCATGGTAATCAGCGCCAGCACGCGGCGGGCATCGATGGCCTCGAAGCGGTCGCGCACCACCGCGCGCCCGACCACAATCCCGGCCGCCGCGGACAGACCCTGTCCAACCCGCAACCCCATCACCTGCCAGTACTCGACCGCCAGCACCAGTAGCAGGGAGCTGATCACGTAGCCGACCAGCGCCCACAAAACCACCGGGCGCCGGCCAAAGGTATCCGACAGCGGGCCGGCCACCAGGGTCGCGAGCGCGAATGCGACCAGATAGGCCGACAGGGTCGCCTGCATCGCGCCGGAGTCCACCCGCAGGGCCTCCGCCATCGCCGGGAACGAAGGCAGATAGGTGTCCAGCGAGAATGGCGCCAGCATCGACAGCGGCGCCACCAGCAACGCAAAGCGCCACCGGGTGCGTCGAGTCTGGGTCACGCCGGCTGGGGCAGTCGGCGGAGGAAGTTGTCGAGGAGTTCGTGGCCCTGGCGGGTCAGGATGGATTCCGGGTGGAACTGCACGCCCTCGACATCCAGCTCGCGGTGGCGCAGGCCCATGATCTCGTCCCGCGAGCCATCCTCGCGCTCGGTCCAGGCGGTGACCTCCAGGCAATCCGGCAGGCTCGCGGCCTCGACCACCAGGGAGTGGTAACGCGTCGCCTCCAGCGGATTCTCGAGCCCGGCGAACACCCCGACGCCGGTGTGGTGCACCGGCGAGGTCTTGCCATGCATGATCTCGCGCGCCCGCACTACGCGACCGCCGAAGACCTGGCCGATCGCCTGGTGTCCGAGGCAGACGCCGAGGATCGGGATCTCGCCGGCAAAGCGCCGGATCACCTCCAGCGATACCCCGGCCTCATTCGGCGTGCAGGGGCCGGGCGAGATCACGATCCCCTCGGGGGCCAGATCCGCGATCTGCTCCGGGGTGATGCAGTCGTTGCGGTGCACCACCACCTCTGCCCCCAGCTCGCCCAGGTACTGGACCAGGTTGAAGGTGAAGGAGTCGTAGTTGTCGAGCATCAGGATCATGACGAACGTCCCTGGAGAACAGAGGAAACAGGACCGCCGCGCGAATCGATGTTCACGCGCGTGGAGCGGACAGGGCCCAGCATAACCCGGCCCCGGGGCCGCCGACCCGCAACCGGATGCGCGCTGGCGAAACCGGGCACCCTCATCGCGGCAACAGCAGCGCCGCCAGCAGGGTGCCGTCGGCGGCCTCCAGCCGGTGCCCGCCGGGGCTCGGGAGGGTATGCGCCCGGCCGCGCAGGGCCGGGAGACGGTTCATATCCTGACTGGCAGCATCCACCCAGGGGTCGGCCAGGCGGACCACCGACACGTAGCGGATGGGCGGGTGTTCCCGCGTATTCAGCCACTCGAGGTGGGCCGCATCCGGCGAGGTGCCCTCCGGCCCCCAGAGGCCCTCGCGCCGGTGCATGCCCTCGAGCCCGATGAACGGGGCGTACAGCCCCAGGGCCGAGTCGGCCAGCGCATCCGTCACCGAACGCGCCAGGGCGGACCAGCCGCCCCCCGCATGCGGAGCGGAAAACGTCACCAGGGTGGAGATGGCCGGGTGCGGCTGGCGCACCAGCAACTCGCGCGCCACGACGCCGCCACTGGAATGCCCGACCAGCACCAGTTCCTGCCCCGGATGGCGCCGCGTCAGGGCCTCGACGACCTGACCCAGCGCCCGCGCGCGTTCGGGGGGCACCCCGCCCGCCGGCAGGTCCACGGTGTAGAACTGGCGCGGCGCCGAATCCGGCGCACGATCGAACCAGGGGGCCTCCGGCCGGGCCCGGGCCCGGCCGCCATCGGCATATCCGGCGGCATTCAGGGCTGCGGTGACTCCGGCATGGCGAAAGCCGTCGCCGCGATCCCAGCCCCCGGGGACCAGCACCACGATCTGCGCCGCCGCCAGCCCCGGCAGCAGCCACACCACCAGCGCCAGCAACAGGATGCGAAGGCCGCCGCGCATGGCCACCCCCTCAGTCGCGGTGGCGGCGCGGCCCCAGGCCGCCCAGGGCGGTCTCGGCCGCGCGCACCACCGCCCGCCCCTTGTTCAGGGTCTCCTGCCATTCGCTTTCCGGGACCGAGTCGTGGACCACACCCGCCCCGGCCTGGATATGCAGCTCGCCGTCATGCAGCACGGCCGTTCGGATCGCGATCGCGGTATCCATGTTGCCCGACCAGGACAAATAGCCCACGGCACCGGAATACGGCCCACGCTTCACCGGCTCCAGCTCGTCAATGATCTCCAGCGCGCGGATCTTGGGCGCGCCGGAGACGGTCCCGGCGGGGAAGGTCGCGCGCAGCACATCCATCGGCGAGTGCCCCGGGGCCAGTCGGCCCTCCACGTTGGAGACGATGTGCATCACGTGCGAATAGCGCTCGATGCTCATGGTGTCGGTCACCTCCACCGAGCCGATCTCGCAGACCCGGCCGACGTCGTTGCGCCCGAGGTCGATCAGCATCAGGTGCTCGGCGCGCTCCTTCGGGTCCGCCAGCAGTTCGGCCTCCAGCGCGCGGTCTTCCTCCTCGGTGCGCCCGCGCGGGCGGGTCCCGGCGATCGGGCGCACGGTCACGCGGTCGTCCTCCAGGCGCACCAGGATCTCCGGCGAGGCCCCGACCACGTGGTGGTCGTCGAGGTCCAGGTAGTACATGTACGGCGAGGGGTTCAGCGCGCGCAGGGCGCGGTACAGGTCCAGCGGCGGCGCGGAGAATGGCACGCTCATGCGCTGCGCCAGCACCACCTGCATCACGTCGCCGTCCATGATGTATTCCTGCGCCCGCGCGACCGCGGTCTGGAAGCCCTCGGCCGACCAGCCCGGCACGTACTCCGGCACCGCATGCGGATGCGGCGGATCCTCCGGGGGCACCAGGGGCTCGCCCAGACGGGTCTCCAGCTCATCCAAACGCGTGGCCGCCACGGCCTGGCCATCGGCCTGGGTCGCATCGGCGTGCACCACCAGGTACAGCCGGCCGGAGAGGTTGTCGTAGACCACGACCTCCTCCGAGACCATCAGCAGGATGTCCGGCAGCCCCAGGGCATCGGGCTTTTCCGGGCCTTCCAGGCGCGGCTCGATCAGGCGCACGGTCTCGAACCCGAAATAGCCGACCAGACCACCGGTGAAGCGCGGCAGGCCCGGCAGTTCGGCCACCTTGAAGCGCGCCTGGTAGGCCTCGACCCAGGCCAGCGGGTCGGTCTCCGTGGTCTGTTCGACCACCTCGCCATCGGTCTCCACCGTGATGTCATGGCCGTGCACCCGCACGCGGGTGCGTGCCGGCAGCCCGATAAAGGAATACCGACCCCAGCGCTCCCCGCCCTGCACCGACTCGAACAGGTAGGAGTACGGCCGGTTGGCCAGCTTCAGGAAGATGGACAGCGGGGTTTCGAGATCCGCCAGGACCTCGCGCACCAGCGGGATGCGGTTATAGCCCTCGCGGGCCAGCTGATCGAACTGTTCGGGGGTCATCACAACGGTTCCTGACAAGGGGGACGGACGGCGCGGCGGATCATTCGCCGTCTCGCCATCGCTCCGTTGTCCGGTCCGTTGCAATCATGGGTCCGTGTTTCCCTAGGCCGCCCGAGCGGGCAGCAGTCCGGGCAGCTCGTCCAGCCGGTCGAGAACCGCGTCCGGGTTCTCGTCGCGGATGTCGTCGCCGTGATTGTAGCCGTAGGTCATGCAGACGATCTGGAAGCCGGCCGCGCGTGCCGCCTTCACGTCGCTCTTCGAGTCCCCGACCATCAGCGCCTCGGAGGGGTCTACACCCAACTCCTTCGCCGCATGCAGCAGCGGCGCCGGGTCCGGTTTCTTCTGCGGCAGGGCGTCGCCGGCGACCACGATCTCGAAGTCGTCGAGGATGCCCTTCTCGCGCAGCAGCGGCACCGTGAAGCGCTCGGCCTTGTTGGTCACGCAGCCCAGTCGGAAGCCCGCGGCCTTCAGCTGGTCCAGCCCCTCGCGCACGCCCGGGTACAGTGGCGAGCGCCCGGCGGTGTTCTCCTGGTAGATGCGCATGAAGACGGGCAATGCCCGCTCGAAGGCCTCCGGGTCCGGCTCGCCCTCGAGGTCGTTCACCAACGCCCGCTTGACCAACCGTTCCACCCCGTTGCCGACCCAGTTGCGCACGGCCGGCTCGCCGCGTTCGGGCAGCCCCAGCTCGCGCATCATCGCGTCCACGCTGTAGGCCAGGTCCGGCACGCTGTCGATCAGCGTGCCGTCCAGGTCGATCAGGATCATGCGGGGGCGTTTCAGGGACATCCCGGTCTCCAGTGGCCGTCGATTCAGGCCTTGGCCAGCTCGTCGCGCATCTGCTGGATGATGCTGTCGTAGCGGTTCGGATCGGAGTCGCTGCCGGCACCGAAGATCGCGGACCCGGCGACGAAGGTGTCGGCCCCGGCGGCCTTGATCTCGCGGATGTTGTCGGCCTTCACGCCGCCGTCGATCTCGAGGCGGATGTCACGCCCGGAGTCGTCGATCATCTTGCGCGCGGCGCGCAGCTTGTCGAGGGTGTTCGGGATGAACTTCTGGCCACCAAAGCCCGGGTTCACCGACATCAGCAGGATCATGTCGACCTTGTCCATCACGTATTCGAGATAGGACAGCGGCGTGGCCGGGTTGAACACCAGTCCGGCCTTGCAGCCCTCGGAGTGGATCAGCTGCAGGGTGCGGTCGATGTGGTCGGACGCCTCCGGGTGGAAGGTGATGTAGCTGGCACCGGCCTGGGCGAAGTCCGGGATGATGCGATCCACCGGCTTGACCATCAGGTGCACGTCAATCGGCGCGGTCACGCCGTGCTTGCGCAGGGCATCGCAGACCAGCGGGCCAATGGTCAGGTTCGGCACGTAGTGGTTGTCCATCACGTCGAAGTGGACGGTATCGGCACCGGCGGCCAGGACGTTGTCGACTTCCTCGCCCAGACGGGCGAAATCGGCGGACAGGATGGACGGGGCGATGAAATCGGGTTGTGCCATGGAAAGCCTCGCAGGGATCTCTGGGATAGCGGGGCCGACCATCGGCCACGCTCTCGGAACCGCGAAACTTTACCGGATGCCGCCATGCCAGGCAAAAGGCGACGCATGTGACGCGCCCTCCAACGCAAACGGGCCGGGGGAACCCCCCCGGCCCGTCGCGGTCTCGCCTGCCAGCGGCAGTGCGCCCGGATCAGTTGAACTCGGCCGCCATGTAGCTGGACAGATTGGCGATGTCGTCATCGCTCAACCCCTGGGCCTGAGGACGCATCAGGGCCGTGTGGTCACCCACCTCCTCGCCGGCGCGATAGCGCTCCAGCTTGTCGGTCAGGTAGTCGGCGTCCTTGCCGGCCAGCGCCGGGAAGATCGCCTGGCCCTGACCCTGCGCGCCGTGGCAGCTGGCGCAGGTGTTCTGGTACTTGGACTGACCGGCCTGGATGTCGGCGGCCTGCGCCATGGTGGACAGCATCAGGACACTGCCGGCGATACCGGCCAGCACGAACAGCTTGGTTTTCATTGTTGTGGTCTCCTCGTTCACGATCCTGGACAGGGTCATCGCCCTGTCTTGAAGCGAACGGTAGCAGGGTGTTCCTGAATGCTGCATTAACACAGAATCAAACAGGGGCATCCCTGCAGCGCGGCACCAGGCCATTCTCGGCCTCAGCGCCCGTGGATGTAGCGCTCGTCCGACCAGGTCGCCAGCCACTCGGGGCGCACCATCACCAGCCCGGTAATCACGATCCCGTTGACCACCGCCTCGGGCAGCACCAGCAATGCCAGGTAGCGCAGATAATCGCGATAGATGTCGACCCAGGCCAGCTCGGTAAACAGCCCGTAGATCACCGCCGACGCCAGCACGGTGGCCACCACCGACAGCGCCCCGCCGAGGAAGCCAACCGCGTAGAGATAGATGAACATGTGCGCGGGCAGGTAGGCCTCGGACAGCCGCAGCAATCCCCAGGTAACCGCGACCGGAAGGATGCCGGCCAGCAGTACCGTCAACGGAAAGGCGGCCAGCGGCAGGGCGCCGAACAGACCGAGGGTCGCCACCACCAGAAAGACCATCAGGATCGCCAGCTGCCAGCCGAACATCAGGGTCACGGTGGTCATGCCAAGGAAATGCAGGGCCAGGCCATCCAGGGTCTGGGCCCGCAGGCTCCAGATCAGCAGCAAGCAGAGCGTGGCGATCACGAACAACTGCGCGCGGCCGGGCACGAAGAAGGCCTCCCAGGGCATGCGCCGGAGCATTACCACCATGCCAATGCCCAACAGCACGGCAGACAGCACGCGGAGCGCGACCGGCAGTTCGCCCGCCCCCTCGACCATGCTCAGTCGGGCTCGCGCACGGCGGCCGCGACGGTGTACTCGCGGCCCTGCTTGACCTTGTCGTAGTTGCCGAACACGTCCTTGAACCCCTTCTCGATGAACCGCCGCAACCCGGTAATGGTTACGACATAGATGCGCCCGCCGGGGTTCATCTGCTCGTGGGCGTCCAGCAGATAGGTTTGCAGCATCTCGCGCCCGACCTTGGCCGGAAGGTTGGAGGTAACCAGATCGAACCGCCGATCGCGGATGCGCGAGAAGCCGTTGCTGGTCAGACACTCCGCATTGGCGATGCCGTTGAGCTCGGCGTTGCGCTGGCTGTACTCCACCGCCAGGTAGTTGGTGTCCACCAGGGTGGTCAGGCCCTGCGGCGCCTTGCGCGCGAGCGTCAGGCCGATCGGCCCGTAGCCGCAACCAAGGTCCAGGCAGGCGTCCGCCGGATTCACCTCGATGCGTTCCAGCAGCAGGCGGGTGCCGTCGTCGATCCGCCGCGGGGAGAACAGCCCCCAGGTGGTGCGAAAACGCAAATGCTCGCCCGCCAGGGTGTCCTCGAACTCAAGGTCGCGCTTGAGCTCCGCCTGTCGGGCGCGCCGCGCCTGGGTGTTGGGGAATGCCTCGGTCATGCCGCGCCCTCCCCGCCGGCAGTGGCCAGGCCCTGCCACAGGGTCTCGGCAGTGGAGGCCACGGCGGCGGCATCATCCTCGCCCGGCAGGCCGAGTACGTTCACATGCCCCATCTTGCGCCCCGGGCGCGCCTCGGCCTTGCCGTACAGGTGCAGTCGCGCCCGGCCGGCCGCCAGCACGCCCCGCCAGTCGGGCGCGCCGCCCGCGGGCCACAGGTCGCCCAGCAGATTCACCATCGCCACCGGCGCGGTCAGCAGGGCCGGCGCCAGCCCCAGCCCACAGACTGCGCGCACCTGCTGTTCGAACTGGCTGACGGTACAGGCATCCAGGCTGTAATGCCCGGAATTGTGGGGACGCGGCGCGATCTCGTTGACCAGCAGTTCGCCGTCCGCCGTGAGGAAGAACTCGACCGCCAGCACCCCCTGGTAGTCGAGCCGCTCGGCGACGTGCCGGGCGATGGCCGTGGCGCGCTCGCGCACCTCGTCCCCGGCCCGTGCCGGGACGCGCGTCAGGTGCAGGATGCCGTCGCGATGGGTGTTCTCCGCGACCGGAAAGGCCTCGGTGGCGCCATCGGCGGTACGCGCAACCAGCACCGACAGCTCGCGCTCCAGCTCCACCCGGGACTCCAGCACGCAGTCCACCTGGCCCAGCTCGGCATGCGCTGCCGGCAGTTCGCCGGCCGCGGCCAGCCGCACCTGCCCCTTGCCGTCATAACCCAGGCGCGCGGTCTTCAGGATTGCCGGGAAACCCGGGGCTCCGGCATCGGTTTGCACCTCGGGCGTCAGACCCGCCGGCACCGCCTGCCACGGGGCCACCGCCACGCCGATCTCGCCGAGAAAGGCCTTCTCCTCGAGGCGGTCCTGGGCAACCGTCAGGGCGCGTGGCCCGGGGCGCAGACAGGCGTGGGCATCCAGCCACTCCACCGCGGCGCGCGGGATGTTCTCGAACTCGGTGGTAATCACCTCGCAGGCCCCGGCCAGCGCCTGCAGGGCATCGGGGTCGTCAAAGGCCTGGCACAAGTGGCGCGCCGCCACCCGCCCGGCCGGGCTGGCCGGGTCCGGGTCGAGCACCCAGACGGCATAACCCATGCCCTGCGCGGCCTCCACGAAATAGCGGCCGAGCTGCCCGCCACCGAGCAGCCCGAGAGTCGCGGGAGGCTGGATCATGACGGGTCCGGCGGCAGGGTCTGCCCGAGCACGGCCTGGCTCTGGGACTGGCGGAAGTCATCCAGACGCTCGCGCAGTTCGGGATCGGAATTGGCCAGCATCGCGGCGGCAAAGAGCGCCGCGTTGGCGGCCCCCGCCTCGCCAATCGCGAAGGTCGCCACCGGGATCCCGCGCGGCATCTGGACGATGGAGAGCAGCGAGTCCTGGCCCTTCAGGTGACGCGAGGCCACCGGTACGCCCAGCACCGGTACCGGGGTCTTGGAGGCGAGCATTCCCGGCAGGTGCGCGGCCCCGCCCGCGCCGGCGATGATCGCCTGCAGCCCTCGCCCGCGCGCCTGTTCGGCGTACTCGAACAGCAGATCCGGCGTGCGATGGGCGGAGACCACCCGGGCCTCGAACGGAATACCGAGTTCATCCAGCACATCCACCGCCCGCTCCATCGTGGCCCAGTCGGAGGTGCTCCCCATTACCACGCCCACGCGCGGCGCCCTATTGCCAGCCGTCTCAGTCATGGCCCGAACGATAGCGACCCCGGCCCCACCCGACAAGCCGTGTTCACCACGAAGCACACGAAGGCACGAAGAAAACCCCGGTCGGAGCTACAGAGACATGATGCGATTCGCTTTGCTCTGCACATCTCTGCACATCCTGCCGCCCCCGATACCATTACGGCCTTCTCTGTGCTCTCTGTGTCCTCCGTAGTGCAACCGCCGTTGACCTTCTTCGTGTCTTCGTGAGCTTCGTGGTGCATCAAGCCCGCGCCCGGTAGAATCGCCGCATGACCGATACCCTGCTCGAAAGCCATATCCCCGACCTGGAACTCGTCCATCGCGGCAAGGTGCGCGACCTTTACGCGGTGGATGCCGACCACTGGCTGATGGTCACCACCGATCGCCTGTCCGCGTTCGACGTGATCCTGCCGACCGGCGTGCCCGGCAAGGGCCGGGTGCTGACCGAGATCACCCGGTTCTGGATGGACAAGATCCAGCGCGAGCTGGGCATCCCCAACCAGCTGACCGATATCCCGCTGGAGCAGGTCATCCCGGACCCGGCGATTCGTGCCCCACTGGAAGGACGCAGCCTGGTGATCCGCCGGCTGGAGGCCCTGCCGGTGGAGGCCGTGGTGCGCGGGTACCTGATCGGCTCCGGCTGGAAGGACTACCAGGCGAGCGGCGCGGTCTGCGGCATTCCGCTGCCGGACGGGCTGGAACTCGCCTCGCAGCTCCCGGAGGCGATCTTCACGCCCAGCACCAAGGCGGACGTCGGTGACCACGACGCCAATATCGACTTCGATGCGGTGGTCGCCACCATCGGCGCGGAGCGGGCCCGCCAGGTCCGCGATGCGGCGCTGGCGATCTACGCGATGGCACGGGACTACGCGGCCGGGCGCGGGATCATCATCGCCGACACCAAATTCGAGTTCGGCGTCGACGCCAACGGCACGCTGCACCTGATCGACGAAGTGCTGACCCCGGACTCCTCGCGCTTCTGGCCGGCCGACCAGTACGCGCCGGGGCGCAGCCCCGAGTCCTTCGACAAGCAGTACGTGCGCGACTACCTCGAGACCCTGGACTGGGACAAGCAGCCGCCGGGCCCCGAACTGCCCGCGACGGTGGTGGAACAAACCGCCGCGCGCTACCGCGAGGCCCTGGAGCGCCTGACCCGCGCCGCATGAGCGAGACCCTGCAGGGCCTGTTCGTCACCGGCACCGACACCGGGGTCGGCAAGACCTTCGTCGGCTGCGCGCTGCTGGAGTGCTGGCGGCAGCAGGGCCTGGCGCCGCAGCCGCGCAAACCGGTGGAGTCGGGCTGCCCGCCGGGCCCCGACGGCCTGCTGCCCGAGGACGGGCTGAACCTGACCCGCGCGGCCGGCCTGCCGGACGCCGCGATCGCACAGGTCACCCCCTGGCGCTTCCCCGATGCCATCGCCCCCGACCAGGCCGCCGCGAACCAGGGCGTGCACTTGACGCTCGCGGAACTGGCCGCGGCCTGCGCCGGCGAAGGCACGGGGCCACGACTGGTGGAGGGCGCGGGGGGCTTCTACTCGCCGCTTTGTGCCGACGGCCTGAACGCGGACCTCGCCGAGCACCTCGGGTTGCCGGTGCTGCTGGTCGCGGAGGACCGCCTGGGCACGCTGAATACCTGCCTGCTGACCCTGGAGGCGCTCGAACGGCGCGGCCTGTGTCTGGCCGGGATTGTGCTCAACCGCCGCCGGGCGGACTGCGACCCGCGGCTCGACAACGCCACGGCCCTGCGTGCCCGGACCCGCGCCCCGGTCATCACGTCACCGGAAGGCATCACCCGCGCGGCGCTGGTTCAGAAGCTCTCGACCTCGAAGTTGTCCGGGCGCACCCCGCCGGAGGACTCGCGCTCCTGACCACGGGCTTCGGAGTCGGCCGGTGCCGGCTCCTCGTCGGCGGCATCGGCACGGAAACCGGCCAGCGTCTCGCGCAGGGCGCGGGTCCCTTCGCGGTCGACCCGGCGGGTCTCGATGATATGCACCGGGCGCTGCGATTCGCCGTAGTAGGCCTCGTTGAAGTCGTCACGCACGGTCATGCGTGAACCGGAAAGACTCATCCCCAGGTAGGCGCCGCGTGCGCGGGAATAGGAAAGGAAGTCGGCCGTGGGGGTGGCGCTGCGGCCGGCCCCTACCGGGCCCGCGGCGACCGACGCATCGGCCCCGAGCCGGATCGCGGAGCCGAACATGGAGTCGACCGCATCCTGGGTGCGCGCGACCATCACCACTTCGGCGGCATCGCCGCCGAACTGCATGCCGAAGCTGACCGAGCCGAGCGAGTAGAAGGCCACCGGGGAATAGTCGCCGCGCTCGTCGTCCCACGCGAGGAACACCCCGATTCCGCCAGACCCCCCGATCAGGAAGGCACCGCGTGCCACGCGCGGGAAAATAACCACGCCGCGCGCGTCGCGCAGGTCCTCCTTCAGGGACTCGTACTCGGGATGGGTGGCCATGTTCTCCACCGTCGCCTGGGCGCGGTCGATGATGTCCTGCGGATCGATCTCGCGGCTGAACGGGTTGGCCTGAGCCGCTCCGGCGAACGCCACGAACAGCAGAAGAGCAAGAATCTGGGGCATCCTTCGGTGCATCGAGGAATCCTCCATAACGGTGTTCCGATGGCGGCATCATGGCACAAAAAAAGGGGGCCGAAGCCCCCTTTTTCGTGCTGCAATCCGCAGGATCAGTTGACCTTGGGATCCAGCTCGCCGGACAGGTAGCGCTTGACCATGTCGTCCAGGGAGATCGGCTTGATCTTGGACGCCATGCCGGCGCAGCCGAAGGCCTCGTAGCGGGCCTGGCACAGATCCTTCATCGCGGCGGTCGAGGCCTTCAGGAACTTGCGCGGATCGAATTCCTTCGGGTTCTCGGCCAGGAACTTGCGCACCGCGCCGGTGGAGGCCATACGCAGGTCGGTGTCGATGTTGACCTTGCGCACGCCGTGCTTGATGCCTTCCTGGATCTCTTCGACCGGCACGCCGTAGGTCTCGCCCATGTCGCCGCCGTACTTGTTGATGATGTCCAGCCACTCCTGCGGAACGGAGGAGGAGCCGTGCATGACCAGATGGGTATCCGGGATGCGGGCGTGGATCTCCTTCACGCGCTGGATGGCCAGGATGTCACCGGTCGGCGGACGGGTGAACTTGTAGGCGCCGTGGGAGGTACCGATAGCGATCGCCAGGGCGTCGCACTTGGTGTTCTTCACGAAGTCGGCCGCCTCGTCCGGGTCGGTCAGCAGCTGGTCGTGGGACAGGGTGCCCTCGGCCCCGGAGCCATCTTCCTCGCCGGCCTGGCCGGTTTCCAGGGAGCCCAGGCAACCCAGCTCGCCTTCCACGGAGACACCGCAGGAGTGCGCCATCTCGGAGACCTTGGCGGTCACGTCACGGTTGTACTCGTAGGTGGCCGGGGTCTTCATGTCGGGCATCAGGGAGCCGTCCATCATCACCGAGCTGAAACCGGACTGGATGGAACGCAGGCAGACCGCCGGCTCGGAGCCGTGGTCCTGGTGCAGCACGACCGGGATGTCCGGGTACTGCTCGATCGCGGCGATGATGTTGTGACGCAGGAAGGGCTCGCCGGCGTACTTGCGGGCTCCGGCGGAGGCCTGAATGATCACCGGGGAGTCGACCGCAGCGGCCGCTTCCATGATCGAGTGGACCTGTTCCATGTTGTTGGCGTTATACGCCGGCATGCCATAGCCATGCTCGGCGGCATGGTCCAGAAGCTGGCGAAGTGAGATCAGTGCCATGGATTCCTCCTTACGGGATTCGGACTGAGGTAGTAGAAAAGTCGATTCTTGTTTGCGCGGCCAGGCGGTGCGCGGGTCAGGCCAGTTCGCCGACGCGCACGATCTTCATGGCGTTGGTACCGCCATGCTCGCCCTGCAGGTCGCCCTTCGTAATGATAACCAGCCCGCCATCCTGCACGACGCCCTCGGCCTTGAGCAAGTTCACCGCTTCACGGTTCACACTTTCGTGGCTCTCGGGGATCGGGTTCAGGGTCACCGGGTAGACGCCGCGATATAGCGTCATGCGGCGGCTGGTGGACTCGTGCTGGGTGAGCGCGTAGATCGGGATGCCCGAACTGATGCGCGACATCCACAGTGCGGTGGAGCCGGACTCGGTCAGCGCGGCGATCGCGGCGACATCCAGATGGTTCGCCGTGTACATGGTGGCCATCGCGATGGCCTCGTCGACCCGGCCGAAGGTCGAATCCATGCGATGGTCGGACTGACGCGCGGCGCGCTGACGCTCCGCGGCCTCGCAGATCCGGTCCATGCTGGTGACCACGCGCGCCGGGTAGCGCCCGGTGGCGGTCTCGCCGGAGAGCATCACCGCGTCGGTGCCGTCGAGCACCGCATTCGCCACGTCGAACACCTCGGCGCGGGTCGGGATCGGGTTCTGGATCATGGTCTCCATCATCTGGGTCGCGGTGATGACCAGACGATTGAGGGTCCGTGCCCGGGTGATCAGGGTCTTCTGCACGCCCGGCAGCTCGGCGTCACCAATCTCCACACCCAGATCGCCGCGCGCGATCATGATCACCTCGGAGGCGGCGATGATCTCGTCGATCACCTCCAGGGCCTCGGAGCGCTCGATCTTGGCGCAGATCCCGGCCTCCCAGCCGGCATCCTTAAGCAGGCTGCGCGCCAGGTGCAGGTCCTGCGCGGAACGCGGGAAGGACACGGCGAGGTAGTCCACCTGCAGCTCGGCAGCCAGGCGGATGTCCTCGCGGTCCTTGTCCGTGATCGCCGGAGCGGAGAGTCCGCCGCCCTGGCGATTGATACCCTTGTTGTTGGACAGCTCCCCGCCGACCTGCACCGTGGTCTCGATCCGGCTGCCCTTCACTGCCTTGACCTTCAGCACGATGCGGCCGTCGTCCAGCAGCAGGATATCCTCCGGCACCACATCGGCCGGCAGGTCCTTGTAGGTCAGCCCCACCTGGGTGGCATCCCCGGCATCCCGATGCAGCTCGGCATCCAGCGCGAAGGGCGCGCCCTCTTCCAGATGCACCTTGCCCTGCTGGAACCGGTCGATCCGGATCTTCGGCCCCTGCAGGTCACCGAGGACCCCGACACAGCGTCCGGCGCGCTCGGAGGCCGCGCGCAACCGAGCCAGGCGCTGACGATGGTCGTCCGGGTCGCCATGCGAAAAGTTCAGCCGGACCACATCCACACCCGCCCGGATGATGGCCTCCATGGCATCGTCGCTGTCCGTGGCCGGCCCGAGGGTGGCCACGATCTTGGTACGTCTCATCCGCGTCGATCTCCGTCAGCGGTGGACGCGCCCGGGCGTCAGCCCTTGGCGCGTTCTTCCAGGATGGCGACGGCCGGCAGGGTCTTGCCTTCCAGGAACTCGAGGAAGGCGCCACCGCCAGTGGAGATATAGCTGATGCGATCGGCCAGGTTGTACTTGTCGATCGCGGCCAGGGTGTCGCCCCCACCGGCGATGGAGAACGCGTTGCTCTCGGCTATGGCCTCGCCCAGGGCCTTGGTGCCACCGGCGAACTGGTCGAACTCGAACACACCCACCGGGCCGTTCCAGACGATGGTGCCGGCGTTGCGCAGGGCCTCGGCGTAGGTCGCCGCGGTCTCGGGGCCGACGTCGAAGATCATGTCGTCATCGGCCACCGCGTCGACCGACTTGGTCTCGGCCGGGGTCGATTCGGAGAATTCCTTGCCCACGGTCACGTCGGTGGGGACCGGGATCTCGCCACCCTTCGCCCGGGCCGCCTCCATCAGGCGCTTGGACTCGTCCACCAGGTCGGCTTCAAACAGCGACTTGCCCACGCTGTGGCCCTGGGCGGCGATGAAGGTGTTGGCGATCCCGCCGCCGACGATCAGCTGATCCACCACGTTGGACAGCGACTCCAGCACGGTCAGCTTGGTCGAGACCTTGGAGCCGCCGACGATGGCCACCAGCGGGCGCTTCGGGGTCTCCAGGGCATGGCCGAGGGCCTCCAGCTCCTTGGCCAGCAGCGGGCCGGCACAGGCCTGCGGGGCGAACTTCGCCACGCCGTGGGTCGAGGCCTGGGCGCGGTGGGCGGTGCCGAAGGCGTCCATCACGAACACGTCGCACAGGGCCGCGTACTTCTTCGCCAGGGCCTCGTCGTCCTTTTTCTCGCCGGCGTTGAAACGCACGTTCTCAAGCAGGATCACCTCGCCCGGCTGGGCGTCCACACCGTCGAGGTAATCGCGCACCAGACGCACCTCTCGGCCCAGCAGACCGGCCATGTGCTCGGCGACCGGGGCCAGGGAATCCTCCTCGGAGAACTCACCCTCGGTGGGGCGGCCCAGGTGCGACATCAGCATCACGGCGGCGCCGCCGTCCAGCGCCTTCTGCACGGTCTCGAGGCTCGCACGGATGCGGGCGTCGGAGGTGACCTTGCCGTCCTTCACCGGGACGTTCAGATCCTGACGCACCAGTACGCGGCGACCCTGCAGGTCGAGATCGGTCATCTTGATGACAGACATGGGAGTACCTCTCGAAATACGGTTGAAAAGAAAGAAAAGGAAAAAGGCTTCGGGCTAGTCCCCGAAGGGACTGGCCCCAGGCCTCTGGACCCGGGAAGAGAAACGGCCGGACCCCGGAGAGGGCCCGGCCATCCGCCATTACTTGGCGACGTGCTCCACCATGCGCAGCATGTTGCAGGTGTAGCCGTACTCGTTGTCGTACCAGGCGACGACCTTCACGAAGGTCGGGTCCAGCTGGATGCCGGCGCCGGCATCGAATACGGACGGGGCGGTGTAGCCACGGAAGTCCGTGGAGACCACCAGCTCGTCGGTGTATCCCAGCACGCCCTTCAGCTCGCCTTCGGCCGCCTTCTTCATGGCCGCGCAGACGTCGTCGTACTTGGCGTCGCCGTTCAGTTCCACGGTCAGGTCGACCACGGAGACGTCGGAGGTCGGCACACGGAAGGCCATGCCGGTCAGCTTGCCGTTCAGTTCCGGCAGCACCTTGCCCACAGCCTTGGCCGCACCGGTGGAGGACGGAATGATGTTCTCCAGGATGCCGCGGCCGCCGCGCCAGTCCTTCATGGACGGGCCGTCGACGGTCTTCTGGGTCGCGGTGGCGGCGTGCACGGTGGTCATCAGGCCACGCTTGATGCCCCAGGTGTCGTTCAGCACCTTGGCCACCGGGGCCAGGGCGTTGGTGGTGCAGGAGGCGGCGGAGACCATGTTCTGGCCCGCGTAGTCACCGTGGTTCACGCCGTAGACGAACATCGGAGTGTCGTCCTTGGACGGCGCGGACATCACCACCTTCTTGGCGCCGGCGTCCAGGTGCTTCTGCGCGGTCTCGGCGGTCAGGAACAGGCCGGTGGACTCGATCACGATGTCGGCGTTGATGTCGCCCCACTTCAGCGCGGCCGGATCCTTCTCGGCGGTCAGGCGGATGCGGTTGCCGTTCACGACCAGGTGGTCGCCGTCGACGCTGATGTCGCCGTCGAAGCGGCCATGCACGGAGTCGTAGCGCAGCATGTAGGCCAGGTATTCCGGGTCCAGCAGGTCGTTGATACCGACCACCTGCAGGTTCGGGAAATCCTTGGCGATGGCGCGGAAGGCCATGCGACCGATACGACCGAAGCCGTTGATACCAACCTTGATAGACATGGGAGTCTCCTCTCTATTGCTTATGCGAAATCGTTACGGACTCAGCCGTTCAGCACGTCACGCGCGACCTGGGCGACGTTCGCCGGCTTGAAGCCGAAGTAGTCGAACAGGGCGCCCCCCGGCGCGGACTCGCCGAAGCGGTCCAGCCCGAACACCGCGCCGTCGAGGCCGGTGAACTTGTACCAGGTGGTCGTTGCGCCGGCCTCAATGGCGACCCGCGGACGCACCGCGTTCGGCAGCACGGCCTCGCGGTAGGCCGGGTCCTGCTGTTCAAACAACTCGACGCAGGGCATGGAGACCACGCGCACCTTCTTGCCCTCGCCGGCCAGTTCGTCGGCGGCCTGGACGGCCAGCTCGACCTCGGAACCGGTGGCGATGAAGATCAGGTCGGGGGTGCCGTCGCAGTCCTTCAGCACGTAGCCGCCGCGGGCGATGTTGGCGAGCTGCTCGCCATCACGTTCCATGTGCGGCAGGCCCTGACGCGACAGGATGAAGGCGGACGGGCCGTCGGTGCGTTCGATCCCGGCCTTCCAGGCCACCGCGGTCTCGACCGCGTCGCAGGGACGCCACACATTGAGGTTCGGGATCAGGCGCAGGCTCGGGGTCTGCTCGACCGGCTGGTGGGTCGGGCCGTCTTCGCCGAGACCGATGGAGTCATGGGTCAGCACGTACATCACGCGCTGCTTCATCAGCGCGGACATGCGGATGCCGTTGCGGGCGTAGTCGGAGAAGATCAGGAAGGTGCCGCCGTACGGGATGAAGCCGCCGTGCAGGGCGATGCCGTTCATGATCGCGGCCATGCCGAACTCGCGCACGCCGTAGAACACGTAGTTGCCGGCGGCGTCGTCCTTACTGACGCCCTTGGAACCGCTGTACATGGTCAGGTTGGACCCGGCCAGGTCGGCGGAGCCGCCCAGCAGTTCCGGCAGCGCCGGGGCGTAACCGCCGATGGTGTTCTGCGAGGCCTTGCGCGAGGCAACCTTCTCGGCCTTCTCGACGGTCTCCTTGATGAAGGCACTGGCCTTCTCGCTCCAGTCGGCGGGCAGATCACCGGCGATGCGGCGTTCGAACTCGGCGGCCAGTTCCGGGTGCGCCTGCTTGTACGCGGCAAAGCGCTCCTTCCACTCGGACTCGGCCTTGGCACCCTTGTCCTTCGCGCTCCAGCCGGCGTAGATATCGTCCGGAATCTCGAACGGGCCGTGGTTCCAGCCCAGCTCCTTGCGGGTCAGGGCCACTTCGTCGTCGCCGAGGGCGGCGCCGTGGCACTCTTCCTTGCCGGACTTGTTCGGCGAACCGAAGCCGATCACGGTGCGGCAGCAGATCAGGCTCGGCTTGTCGCTGTGCTTGCGGGCCTCTTCGATCGCGGCCTTGACCGCATCGGCGTCGTGGCCGTCCACGCCGCGCACCACGTGCCAGCCGTAGGCCTCGAAGCGGCCCGGGGTGTCGTCGGTGAACCAGCCCTCGACTTCGCCGTCGATGGAGATGCCGTTGTCATCCCAGAAGGCGATCAGCTTGCCCAGGCCCAGGGTGCCGGCCAGCGCGCAGGTCTCGTGGGAGATCCCTTCCATCATGCAGCCGTCGCCGAGGAAGGCGTAGGTGTTGTGGTCGACGATGTTGTGCCCGGGCTGGTTAAAGTGGGCGGCCATCATCTTCTCGGCCAGCGCCATGCCCACCGCGTTGGAGATCCCCTGGCCCAGCGGCCCGGTGGTGGTCTCGACGCCGGCGGTGTAACCGTATTCGGGGTGACCCGGGGTCTTGGAGTGCAGCTGACGGAACTGCTTGATCTCGTCCATCGGCAGGTCGTAGCCGGTCAGGTGCAGCAGGGAGTAGACCAGCATGGAGCCGTGGCCGTTGGACATCACGAAGCGGTCGCGATCCGGCCAGCTCGGGTTCGCCGGGTTATGCTGCATGTAGTCGTTCCACAGCACCTCGGCGATGTCTGCCATCCCCATCGGCGCACCCGGGTGACCGGAATTGGCCTTCTGAACCGCGTCCATCGACAGGGCGCGGATGGCGTTGGCAAGCTCTCTACGGGTCGGCATGCTGATCTCCTGCTCTAAAGTAGTGTTGGGTTTGGCTGATGGCGGGCGGCGGCGCGAGGCGACAGCGGCGACCGACCCGGACGAGTCGGCCGAACGAGGGGCTCACGGTTATCGGCCGGCGCTTCGGCGCGCGGCGGCCCGAGCAGCCTGCGGGAGCAGGTACCACCCGACGGCGCAGCCAGCGCGGCGGGCAGCTCTCCCCATCAAACGCGGTGTATTTTGGCCACTTTCGCGCACCGGGGCAAGTCGCCCCCAGGGCGCGCCACGCTGCGCCCTCGCCACCGACCAGGGGGGCACATGCCCCTACCCTCGCCGGGGAGGGGCTTAGAAAAATCCCGCGAGTCGCGTTACACTAGCGGTCGTTTTGCGCAAAACTAAATCGAAACGACCACAAAGGAACGCTTAATGTCCAACGATTACATCTTTACTTCCGAATCGGTCTCTGCGGGTCACCCCGACAAGATGGCCGACCTGGTCTCCGACACCATCGTCGACGCCATCATCGAGCAGGATCCGCACGCCCGTATCGCCTGCGAAACCGCCACCAAGACCGGCATGGTCATGCTGCTGGGCGAGATCACCACCGGCGCGCAGATCGACTATGAGAAGCTGGTGCGCGAGACGGTCTGCGAGATCGGCTACGACGACTCCGACAAGGGCTTCGACGGCAAGACCTGCGCCGTGCTGAACGTGCTGGGCGAACAGTCCCAGGACATCGCCATGGGTGTGGACCGCGACGTCTCCGACCGCGCCACCCAGGGCGCCGGTGACCAGGGCCTGATGTTCGGCTACGCCGCGCGCGAAACCGACACCCTGATGCCCGCCCCGATCTTCTACGCCCACAAGATGGTGCGTATCCAGTCCGAACTGATGAAGAGCGGCAAGCTGCCGTGGCTGCGCCCGGACGCCAAGAGCCAGGTTTCCCTGCGCTATGAAGACGGCAAGCCGGCCGGCCTGGACGCGGTGGTCCTGTCCACCCAGCACAGCCCGGACATCTCGCAGAAGGACCTGAAGGAAGCGGTCTACGAAGAGATCTTCAAGAAGGTCCTGCCGGCCGAGTGGCTGAGCCAGGTCTCCGACGACCAGATCCACATCAACCCGACCGGCAAGTTCGAGATCGGTGGTCCCGTGGGCGATGCCGGCCTGACCGGCCGCAAGATCATCGTCGACACCTACGGCGGCATGGCCCGTCACGGTGGTGGCGCGTTCTCCGGCAAGGACCCGTCCAAGGTGGACCGTTCCGCTGCCTACGCCGGCCGCTACGTGGCCAAGAACATCGTCGCCGCCGGCCTGGCCGACAAGTGCGAGATCCAGGTCTCCTACGCCATCGGCGTGGCCGAGCCGACCTCGATCACCGTCGACACCTTCGGCACCGGCAAGCTGGATGACCGCAAGATCGAAGGCTTCGTCCGCGAAGCGTTTGACCTGCGCCCGTGGGGCCTGGTCCAGATGATGGATCTGCTGCGCCCGATCTACAAGGCGACTGCCGCCTACGGTCACTTCGGCCGCGAAGACGTCGACCTCCCCTGGGAGCGCACCGACAAGGCCGAGGAACTTAAGAAGATGGCGGGCCTCTAATAGCACCCGACATTTTGTAAGCGAAATACCCATCCGGCTGAGGAGCGCTGCAGCGGTTTAACCGTCAGGCTCAGCCGGATGCTCCCCTGAAACGTGAACACGGCGCTCATCCAGATAAACGGAGAAGTTAATCCATGAATGCTGTGATGAACGACAAGAAAACGACCGATTACGTCGTCAAGGACATCAACCTTGCCGAATTCGGCCGCAAGGAAATTGCGATCGCCGAGACCGAGATGCCCGGCCTGGTCCAGACCCGCGAAGAGTTCGCGGCCTCCAAGCCCCTGAAGGGCGCGAAGATCGCCGGCTCCCTGCACATGACCATCCAGACGGCTGTGCTGATCCAGACCCTGGAAGCCCTGGGTGCCGACGTGCGCTGGGCCTCCTGCAACATCTACTCCACCCAGGACCACGCCGCGGCCGCCATCGCCGACAACGGCACCCCGGTCTTCGCCGTGAAGGGCGAAACCCTGGAAGAGTACTGGGACTACTGCCACCGCATCTTCGAATTCGACGGCGGCGCCAACATGATCCTGGACGACGGTGGTGACGCCACGCTGCTGCTGCACTTGGGCGCCAAGGCCGAGAAGGACCAGTCGGTCATCGCCAAGCCGGAGAACGAGGAAGAAGAAGCCCTGTTCGCCAAGATCAAGGAACGCCTGGCCGAACAGCCGACCTGGTACTCCGACATGCTCGCCAAGATCCAGGGCGTGACCGAAGAGACCACCACCGGTGTCCATCGCCTGTACCAGATGGCGAAGGACGGCGAGCTGGCCTTCCCGGCGATCAACGTCAACGACTCGGTCACCAAGTCCAAGTTCGACAACCTGTACGGCTGCCGCGAGTCCACCGTGGACTCCATCAAGCGCGCCACCGACGTGATGATCGCGGGCAAGATCGCCGTGGTCGCCGGTTATGGTGACGTCGGCAAGGGTGCCGCCCAGTCGCTGGCCGGCCTCGGTGCCACTGTGTGGATCACCGAGATCGACCCGATCTGCGCCCTGCAGGCCTCGATGGAAGGCTTCCGCGTGGTCACGATGGAAGAAGCGGCCGACAAGGCCGAGATCTTCGTCACCGCCACCGGTAACAAGGACGTGATCACCGAAGATCACATGACCCGCATGAAGGACCAGGCCATCGTCTGCAACATTGGTCACTTCGACTCCGAGATCGCCGTGGCCGCGATGCGCAAGTACGAGTGGGAGAACATCAAGCCGCAGGTCGACCACATCATCCTGCCGAACGGCAACCGGATCATCATGCTGGCCGAAGGCCGTCTGGTGAACCTGGGCTGCGGCACCGGCCATCCGAGCTTCGTGATGTCCAACTCCTTCACCAACCAGACCCTGGCTCAGATCGAGCTGTGGACCAAGGGTGACCAGTACGACAAGAACGTCTACGTGCTGCCGAAGCACCTGGACGAGAAGGTCGCGCAGCTGCACCTGAAGAAGCTGGGTGCCAACCTGACCCGTCTGACCGACGATCAGGCCAAGTACCTGGGCATGTCGGTGGATGGCCCGTTCAAGCCGGAACACTACCGCTACTGATCGGCCAGCCTCACATTTCAATTCGTTGTTAATGTGAACGCCGGGGCGGGCCGCATGTTCGTGCGGTCCGCCTTCTTTTTGTCTGGAGGACAAACATGTCTGCACAAGAACGCGTCTACAGCGTTGAGTTTTTTCCGCCCAAGGACGAGGCCGGAGCCGAGCGACTGGCCAAGGCCCGCAAGCGTCTGGGCGCCCTGAATCCCGAGTTCTATTCCGTCACCTTCGGCGCCGGGGGTTCCACCCGCGACCGCACCCTGGAGACGGTCAAGGACATCATCACCAACGACGGCATCCCCGCCGCCCCGCACGTCTCCTGCATCTCCTCGACCAAGGGCGAGCTGCACGAGCTGCTGTCGAGCTACCGCGACATTGGGGTGAACCGCATCGTCGCGCTGCGCGGCGACCTGCCGTCCGGCACCAAGAACTCCGGCGGCGATTTCCGCTATGCCTCCGAGCTCGTGGAGTTCGTGCGCGCCGAGTTCGATGACCAGTTCAAGATCGAGGTTGCGGCCTATCCGGAGTTCCATCCGCAGGCCCCGAACGCCGAGAAGGACCTGGAGAACTTCAAGACCAAGGTGGACGCCGGCGCGGACGCCGCGATCACCCAGTACTTCTACAACGTGGATGCCTACGAGGCCTTCATGGAACGGGTGGAGAAGATGGGCATCACCATCCCGATCATTGTCGGGATCATGCCGATCACCAACTACACCCAGATCGTGCGCTTCTCCGAGATGTGCGGTGCCGAGATCCCGCGCTACATCCGCAAGCGGATGGAGGCCTACGGCGACGACAAGGAGTCGATCCGCAAATTCGGTATCGAGGTCGCCACGCGCCTGACCGATGACGTACTGAACAAGGGTGCCCCCGGGATCCACTTCTATTCGATGAACCAGGCCGGGCCGACCGAACAGATCTGGAAGGCCCTGGACCTCGACAACCGGAAGTAGCCCCCGTGCGCTGCCCCCGGCTGCTGCTCGAATCCGAGGCACTGGCCGCGGGGCGGTCGCTTCCCGCCCCGCAGGACCGCCTGCACTACGCCACCACGGTCCTGCGCCTGAAGAGCGGCGCCCCCTGCCGCGTCTTTGACGGCCTTGGCAACGAATTCGAGGCCACTCTCGAACTGAACGGTCGCCGCGACGGCACCTTCCACCTAGGCGAGCGTGCCGCGCCGCCGACCCACCCTGCCTTTCCGATCCACCTGCTCCAGGGCATTGCCCGCGGCGATCACATGGACCTGGCGATCCAGAAGGCCGTGGAACTTGGGGTGCAGTCCATCCGTCCGGTGCTCTGCGAACGCTCACGTTCGGCCGCCGCCCACAAGGGCCTGGACAAGCGCCAGCGTCACTGGCACGGGATCCTGCGCGCCGCGGCGGAACAGTGCGGGCGTAACGAGCTCCCCCAGCTGCAGGAGCCCGCTTCACCGGACACGGTCCTGTCGGGCTGGCATGACACCCTGGGCTTGCTTGCCGAGGAAGGGGCACCGGGACTGGATGCGTGCCTGGACGGTCGCAACCGTCCAGCGGCGGTCGCACTGTTCGTCGGGCCGGAAGGCGGCCTCACGCCCGCGGAGATCGAGCTGGCACGGGAGCGGGGATTCCTGGGGGTCGGGATGGGCCCGCGCACCCTGCGCACCGAAACCGCCGCGATGGCCCTGCTGACCCTGGTCCAGGCCCGCCTGGGCGACCTGCGGGGATAATGCCCGTCCCGCCCGGAGACCAATGCGGCCTCAGGCCTGCTGGGCCTCGGCAATCTCCAGCAGGCGCTGTTCGAGGGTGTCCAGGCGCAGCAGGTGCGTGGTCACACCGGAGGCCTTCACCCGCCAGGACCAGGGGGTGGCGTCGGAATCTTCCAGCGCGTAGATGTTCTGCGGGGTGATCTGCACAGGGTGCGGCGTCCCGCGCACCTCCAGCGCGTAGAACGGCAGGTGCTCCGGCTGCATGACCGCCTGCATCACCAGCAGGCGGGTAAAGCGGCGACGGTCGTCGCCGCTGTCGCGGCCAGGGTCCAGCAGCTGATTCACGTTGATCACCGGCACCTGCACGTCCTGCCAGACCAGGCTGGGCTCCAGCCAGGGGATCTCCGGGTGTTCGGCGTCCTGCTCCACGGCACCCGCGCGGGTGGTGACCTCGAGAAAGGCGCTGCGCGGCAGCAGGATGGAGCCTGTGTCCAGCTGCACGATCACGGCCTCGACCGCCTGGGTCTGTGCGTCGTCGCTCATGCCGGCACCTCCTGCAGCTGCTCGCGGATGGCATTCAGCAGATCATTCTCCAGATACGGCTTGCCCAGATAGCCATTCACCCCGAGGCGGTCGGCCCGCTCCCGGTGCTTGGTGCCACTGCGCGAGGTGATCATGATGATCGGCACCTGACCGAAGTCCGGGTGATCACGCACATGGGCGGCAAACTCGAAACCATCCATGCGCGGCATCTCGACATCCAGCAGGATCAGTTGCGGGCGGCGCTCGTCGAGCAGACCCACGGCGTCCAGGCCGTCGCGCGCGGTCACCACGTCGTAGCCGTGGCGGGTCAGCAGACGGGCCGTGACCTTGCGGATGGTGATCGAGTCGTCGACCACCATAATCCGCTTCGAGCTCGAGGCCTCGGATACTGCCTGCGGGGCTTCCGGCAGCGACGCGGTGGCCTCGGCAAAGCGCACCAGCATACTGAGGTCCAGAATCAGCATCACCGAGCCGTCGCCCTGCAGGGTGGCACCCGCCACCCCCGGGATGCGACTCAGCACCGGGCCCACCGACTTCACCACGACCTCCTGACTGCCCAGCAGGCCGTCGATGCGCAGGGCCACGCGCCGGTCATCCGCCCGCACCAGCAACAGCGGGAAGGGATGATCCGGGAAGTGCTCGACCCCGGCCTGGCTCTCCACGCCCATCAGGTCGCCCAGGCCACGCACCTCGTAGTCCTGCCCGATGTAGTTGTAGGTCGCCTTGGCATCCTGCGAGTCGATCTCTTCGGCGCGGGCGCGGACCACGCCCTCGACCGAGGCCATCGGGACCGCGAAGGTCTCCTCGCCCACCTGGACCAGCAGGGCCTGGGAGATGGCCAGCGTGAACGGCAGGCGCATGGTGAAGCGCGAGCCCTTGCCGGGCGTCGACTGGATCTCCAGCGTGCCGCCGAGCTGCTTCACATCGCTGTTCACAACGTCCAGACCGACCCCGCGACCGGCCACCTGAGAGACCTCCGCAGCGGTGGAGAAGCCGGACTGCAGGATCAGCTGCAGGGCCTGGGCGTCCGAGACTTCGGCATCGGGGGCGATCAACCCGCGCTCGAGCGCGCGGGCGCGGATGGCCTCGGCGTCGATGCCACGACCATCGTCGGTCACCTGCAGACGGATCTCGCTGCCCGACTGCTCCAGGCTGACATCGATCTGACCCTGGACCGCCTTGCGCGCCTGCTCGCGCTCGGCCGGTGCCTCGATACCATGGGCGATGGCATTGCGCAGCAGGTGTTCCAGGGGCGACACCAGTCGTTCCAGCAGGGCGCGGTCGAGTTCGGCCCCCTGGCCGGTGAACTCCACCCGCACCGGCTTGCCGAGATCCTCGCCCGCCTGGCGCACCACGCGGCGCAGACGGGGCGCCATGCGGGCGAAACGCACCATACGCTGGCGCATCAGCTGATCCTGCAGGTCCGTGCCGACGCGGCGCTGCTGCAGCAGGATGCCGCCGGCATTCTGGAGTTCGTCGCCGACTTCCTGCTTGAGGGCCTCGAGGTCACTGACACTTTCGGCCAGGGCCCGCGACAGCTGCTGGATCCCGGAGTAGCGGTCCATCTCCAGCGGATCGAAGTCCAGGGCCTCCTCGCCACTCTCCTCCTCCACCCGGAACAGGATCTGCGCCTCGGTCTCGATCTCGAGCTTGCGCAGCTGGTCGCGCAGACGCGCGATGGTGCGCTCGAGTTCGTCGACCTGGCCCTCGACCCGCCCGACCGTCTGCTCGAATCGACGATGGAAGGTTGCCAACTCGCCGGCGTTGTTCACCAGGCTGTCGAGGACCTCGGCGTCCATGCGGACCTGGTCCTGAATACGGCGCCCCTCGGATTCCGGCGGCTCGTGGCTGCGCTGGTCCCCCGCTGCGGCCGGCATTGCCGCCTCGGCAGCCGGTGCGTCGGTCTCCGCGTCGCCCGCATCGGCCTCGGTCTCCGCTGGTGCGCCCGCCTCAGGCTCGGGCGATTCGCCGGCCTCGCCGGCGGCCCAGCTCCGCAGCGCCGGCAGCGATTCGCTGGCCGACTCGTCCATCTGCCAGGCCCCGACCCCGCGCTCCACCAGATGCTGGACATCCGTCAGGGCGCGCTCGGTGAGCTGGAAGAAGCCATCGCGCGGCTCGAGACCGGTCTCGGTCTCCACGCTCAGCGCGCTCTCGAGCGCGTGCGCGATGGCGCCGACCACAGTGAAACCGGCCATGCGGGCACTGCCCTTCAGGGTATGCACCTCGCGCTGGAAGGCGTTCTGGTCCGGACCGGGCCGCCCCCCGGCCTCGCGCCAGCCATGGAGGGCGGCGAACGCGGCCTCCAGGATATCCCGGGCCTCCTCGATGAAGACCTCGGCAAACTCCCAGTCGATCTCCAGCTCGGGCTCGGGCTCGGCGCCCGCTTCCGGCACCGAGGACACCTCGGGCACCGCTTCGGCGGCTTCGGGTTCGTCGAATTCCGGCGATTCCTCCTCGTTGGACTGCTCCTCGGCACGCAGCAGTTGCTCGGCGGTCGCATGATCCAGCAGGGCGTAGACCTCGGGGGCCCAGGACGGCGGATCCAGCACCTTGGCCGGATCGGGTTCCTCGTCGGCCACCGCCTCGGCGACGTAGGTCTCCAGCCGGCGTAGCAGCTCGACGGCCTCGCCCGACAGGGCCCATTCCATATCCCGGTGGATGCGAATCAGGCGCTCGAACGGGCCGCAGACCGAGTAGATACCGCGGATGTCCGCCGTGCGCGCGCTGCCGTTCAGGGTGTGCAGCGCGCGCTCCAGATCATGATTCGGGATCCGGTCCGGGCGCCATTGCGATTCATCCAGCCAGCCCCGCAGGGTGAGCAGGTGCACCTGGGCCTCGGCGGCAAAGACCTGCCATAGCTGCGGGTCGGTCTCCATGCGCGCGGCCGAGTCTCCCGCCGAGGCCTCCGCGAGGTCCCCCTCGTCCGGTGCCGGTTCGTCGATCCCCGGCTCTCCGGGCGCAACCCCCTCCAGTTCCGGGGTATCGGCCTCCGGCTCGAGCGCGCCCTCCACGGGCAGCGAGTCGCCCCCCTCCAGGATCTCTTCCGTCACCTCGAAGGCATCGGCCGGGAGCTCGAGATCGTCCAGATCCAGCGGTTCGACATCCGGCGCGGAAGCCCGCAAGTCGTCGCTGCCCGCCACCGGGGCTGACTCCCCTTCCGGCTCTGCGTCGGGAACAGACGCGTCCGACTCGGGGACGGATGGCTCCAGCGCATCCGGCGGGAGGTCCGGCACGAACGCACCGGATTCCTGGAGGAGTTCGTCGGCAGCCTCATCCTGGTCTGGCTCCACAGGCTCCAGGGTCTCGCTGGATGCCACAGCGGCCGGGGCGTCCAGATCATCCAGGGTGCGCGCCAGTGCCTCGAATTCGGCTTCCGCACCCGACGGAGCGGCGGGGGCCATGGGCTCTTCGTCCGCCTCGGCCTCGGTTTCCGGCTCGCCACCGGCCAGGGCCCGCAGGCGCAGGGCGATATCGAGGACGGGGGTATCCGGTCCGGTGTCATCCCGGACCTCGCTCACCAGGCCCGGCAGGACCCCGATGGCGTCCTCGATAACCTGCAGGGTGGCGTGGTCCGCCTCATGCCCGGAATCCAGCAGGCGATTGAGGAAGGACTCCACCGCCCAGGCGAACTCGCCCAGACGCAGGGCCCCGGCCAGCCGCCCCGAACCCTTCAGGGTATGGAAGGAGCGGCGGATCACCGAGAGGGTGTCGAGGTCCGCCGGGTTGGACTGCCACAGCGGGAAATGCTGGGTCAGGCTGGCCACCTCCTCGTCCGCCTCCTCGAGGAAGATCTCGAGGATCTCCGGATCGACGTCGGGGCCACGCACCTGGTCCGCCAGCACCGCATCGTCAAAGGGCAGGGAATCACGTCCCCCGGCGGGCACCGAGCTCGTCGGGGGTGCAGCGGCCGCGACGTCGGTCGCGGGGATCCCGGCCTCGGCCCCCGGCTCCGGGGCGTTCTCCGCCGGCAGATCCTCGAGCGTGCCGGAGTCGAACGCCACCTCGTTGTCAGTCACCGGTTCGGCCGAGTCGTGCTCCGGCGCCGCCTCCGGGGCGTCCCCGGCCTCGGGAACCGCGGCCAGCGGCGCATCCGCGCCATCACCACCGGAGATCGCGCCGATGCGCTGCAAGGCCGCGATGCCGCGCTCGTGCACGCTGTCCAGTTCGCGCCAGGGCTGACCGGACGACTCGAGGGCCACCTCGATGCTGCTGAGGACCTCGGCCAGGGCCTCGACCTCGCCCTCCTCCAGCTCCGTGGCCGCCCTGCCGGCGCGGGCATCCAGATGCCGGATCAGCGGACCGAGGAGGGCATGCAGTGCCTCGAAGCCCGACATCGACATGGCCCCCTCGATGCGCCGCAGGCCCTCGCGGGCCTCGTCGAGGCCACCCTCGCCGGCCTCCGCCCCGGCGTCGAGGAAACCAAGGAAGATGTCACGCACCCGGCGAACATCGACCAGGGCCTCCTTGTAGACCGCGGCCGCCAGCGCGCGATCGAACTCCGCCTGCGGCGTGGGGCTGTGGCTCTTCCGCCGCAGACCGGACTCGAGCAGGGATTCGAGAGCCAGCAGGTGTTCCGCCAGCACCATGTCGACCTGTTCGTCGGCCTCGCCCGCACGCTCGGGGGTCAGCGACGCCGCCAGGGCATCGGTATGGTCCTGCCCGGACTCCAGACCCAGCAGGCTGAGCGTGGAACCGATCCGCTCGACCTGTTCGCGCAGGTGAGCCAGATCCTCGGCCCCGCGCACCGGGGAGCGCATGAGTACGTCCAGCCGCTCGCGTACCTCGGCGAGGTCGTCTTCCAGCGCCTGGCGCAGGTTGTCGTAGACCGAACGACCGACCCTGCTGGCGTCGTCCTCGAGGCCGAGGCCGTCGAGGCCGAACACCTCGCGCACCGCTAGGGTCTGCTCCCCTTCCGAAGTGGCACAGGCCACGTGAAACAGCAGGGTCTTGATCAGGTCCGAAGGCGCCGCGTATTCGGGCTCCGAACCCGCATCGCCGGCTTCCAGGTGGGCCGTTAGCGCGTTCAGGTAGCGCCCGAGTTCACGATCGACCCGCCCGACCAGGCGCCGCACGTCGGTATCGGCCTCGACCCCCCCGGCGGCGACCGCCTCCAGCACCGCACCGGCGACCCAGAACAGGCGGCGGGCCTCGCCCGCCGGGACGACCTCCTCGACTGTGCGGACAGTCGCCTGCAGGCGTGCGGCCGGTGCCGTCGCATCCTCGCCGCGCACCAGTTCCAGGAGGTCACGCTGAAAGCGGCGGCGCGCCTGCTGCAGGACCGGGAGCCGCGCCGCCGGATCCAGCACCGCGCCACCGGAACCCACGCGGTCATCGTCGACGGCCTGCGGGTCCGGCATCAGCGCCGCGACGTCCAGCAACAGCGATGCCCCCCGGCTGCTGCGCAGCTCGTTCAGCAGGGGGACCAGGATCATCGGCGAGGGCAGTTCGCCATCGCCCTCGTTCTCGAGATAGTCCGGAAGCTGCAGGGACGCCCGCAGCAAGGGCTCGGTGGCCGCCACGTTGGGCTCGTCGGCCTGCTGCAGTTCGTCCAGGACCTGGAGCATCTCGTCGAGGATCAGGACCACGCTCTCGACCTGGACCATGACCAGGGTATTGCGGATCTGCTCGACCCGACTGCGCGCCTCGGCCAGACAGTCACCGCAGGTCGGGTCGTCGGAATACCGCCGCAATGCGTCCTGGACCTCGACAAACAGCTTGTCGAGCTCGTCGCGGACCCAGTTCAGTGCGCTGGATGCCATCGGCCGGGTCCGCCGTCAGGCCCGTTGTTCGTCGGAGGACGTCGTATCGGCGTCGGGATCGGGATCCATCGCATCGGGGTCCTCGCCAACGGCCTCGGTAGCGCTGCCCGGCTCGGGCAGCTTGAAGTCCGATACCGAGGACTGCAGCTGGGCCGAGAGCTGGGCCAGATCCCCGATCGCCGCCGCGGTGGACTGCGTCCCCTGCGTGGTCTCGGAGGTAATCTCGCGGATCTGCGCCATGATGGAGGTCACGTCCTGCGCCATCTCGGACTGCTTGCGGGCCGAGGAGGAGATACCGTCGATCAGGTCCGCGAGATCGGCGGAGACCTGTTCGATCTCGGACAGCGCCTCGCCCGCGGCCTGGGCCAGTTCGGCCCCCTGGACCACGTTGGCGGTACTTTGCTCCATGGAGCTCACGGCCTCGCTGGTATCCGCCTGGATGGCCTTGACCAGGCCTTCGACCTGACGGGTCGCGGAGGACGAACGTTCCGCGAGGCGCTGGACTTCGTCGGCCACCACCGCGAAGCCGCGGCCGGCCTCGCCCGCCGCGGAGGCCTGGATCGCCGCGTTCAGTGCCAGCACGTTGGTCTGTTCGGCGATGTCGTTGATCAGCCCGATGATGTCGCCGATCTCCTGCGAGGATTCGCCCAGTCGCTTGATCCGCTTCGCGGTCTCCTGGATCTGCTCGCGGATACTGTCCATGCCCTCAATGGAGCGGCGCACGGTGCCGGCCCCGCGGGACGCGATCTCCACCGAGTTACGTGCCACGGAGGCCGACTGCTCGGCATCCTGGGCCACCTTGTCCACCGAACGCGAGACCTCGTCGATCGCGTCATCCGCGCGCTGGATCTCGCGGGCCTGTTCTTCCGACTTCTCGGCCAGCCCCAGCACCTGCGAACGGGTGGACGCCGAGGACTCGCTGATGTCGGCCGCCACCGTGTTGATGGTCGCAACCAGGGTACGCAGGTTCTCGATCGCGTAGTTCATCGAGTCCGCGATGGCGCCGGTGAAGTCCTCGGTCACCGTCGCGTTCACGGTGAGATCGCCATCGGCGAGGTTCATCATCTCGTCAAGCAGGCGCAGGATCGCCTGCTGGTTGCGCTCGTTCTGGGCCTCGGTCTCGGCCAGTTCGCGCTTGGTGTCGCGGTAGAGGAACAGCCCCATCGCGATCAGCAGCAGCAGCGCCAGGCCACCAAAGCCGAAGCCGATCAGGGCGATCACGCCCGCCCGTTCGGCCTCCCGCGTGATGGCGGTCTCGAACGCGCCGGTGGTCTCGAGCATCGCGCCACTGCTGGCCTCGACACTGGAGGCCGCGGCATTGACCTCGAACACCTGGGTGGAGGTATCCAGAACCCCTTCCACCGCCTCGCTGAAGGCCACGAACAGCGTGGCGATCTCCTGCAGCAGGGCCCGTGCCTGCGGGTCGTCAACCGGCTCCACACCCAGCGGGGCGAAGCCCTCGATCAGCCCGTCCAGCACCCGCCCGTACAGCGTCGCGTCACGCTCGAAGCGTTCGATGGCGGCGGCCGCCTCGGCGCCACCCTGCAGCACCCGGCCGAGGTTGTTGGCGATCCGCTGGATCAGCATGGTCTGGCGTGCCGCCACATAGACCTGCTCGGGCGGCTCGCCGATCTGGGTCATGCGCCGCACGACATCATCGGACAGCCGCGACAGTTCCGGAGAGAAGGCCGCCACCGCGTCGGAGAACTCGGTGATCAACTGGATATCCGAACGCCCGAGGATGACCGTGTTGATGTGGTCCCGATAGGCGGACCACTCGCGGTCCACGGTGGCGATGTCCTCCTGCAGGGGTTCCGGCAGCGGCTGCAGCCCTTCGCCCCCGGTGCGGATCCGTTCCAGACGTGCCTCGAAGTCATCCCGCAGCGACTGCAGGTCGGAGAATGCCTGCTCGGAACCCGCGGCGGCCTCCAGCGAGCTGGTGGCCAGCCGCTGCGACAGCAGGCGCAGGTCGTTGGCCAGCGCGATGCGGTCGCGGTACTGGCTCTGCTCGTACTCGTGGTAGGTAAAGGCCCCGCCGGTCGCGATCAGGGCCAGCACCAGCAGCCCCCCGAGGACAAAATTACGTGCGCGACGACTCGATCCCATCAGTTCATACCCCCTGTCGCAGCCCCGCGCCCCGCGTCATCCGACTGCGGCTGCGGACTGTTCGCTACTGGATGTACCGGCCAAGCCCGTGCCGGTAAAGCGATTGTTGTCATTCAGCAGCAGATCCAGATCCAGCACCGGATGCAGCCGGTGCCCGAGATCGAATCCGCCGGTAATAAAGGGTCGGACAGCCTCGGGGACCGAGACTTCCAGACGGCGCTGGGACGGGATGCAGCGGCGCATCCCCTCGACCTGACTGACCAGCAGCCCGGCCATGCCCTGGCCCTGCGGCGCCACCACGATCCGCTGCCCGGTCGCGTCGTCCGGCAATGGCCGGTCCAGCAACAGCTTGCCCATATCGAACACCGGCAGCACCAGCCCGCGCAGGTTGCCCACCCCCAGCACGGCGGCATCCGCCAGCGGTACGCGGGTGAGCGTCATCGGATCGGCCACTTCGGCGATCGCGTCCATGTCGACCAGAAAGCGGAAATCGCCAACACGCAGCAAGACCCCGCGCCAGCCCGTACCAATGTCCCGCCGCAACTCGCGATTGACGCGGCGCCCTTCGCGATCAAGGCTCGCGATCAGCGCAAACGGCGAGGACAGGTCGGTCTTCATGCGGAGAGGTACTTCCCGATGGTTTCCAGCAGGTTCTTCTCGACCACCGGCTTGGTGATGTAGTCCCGGGCCCCCTGGCGCATCGCCCAGACCCGGTCGGTCGCCTGATCCTTGGTGCTGACCACGACGACCGGCACATGCGCCGTCTCCTCGGCCTGGGACAGCTGGCGGGTCGCCTGGAAGCCGTTGAGCCCGGGCATCACGACATCCATCAGCACCAGATCCGGGACCTGCGACTTCGCGGCCGCGACCCCGTCCTCGCCGCTCTCGGCGGTGGTCACCGAATGCCCGTGCTTCTCGAGCATGGTACGCAGCACGTGGATCTCGGTCGGGGAATCGTCAACGATCAGAATACGGGCCATGGGGTTCGTCTTTCCTTGGTTGGTGTGGCGGAACGCGTCATGCCGAGGGGCTGGCGTACTGACGCATGGCACCCAGGAGGTCGTCCCTGGTGAATGGCTTGGTGAGGTAATCCTCCGACCCCACGACGCGGCCTTTCGCCTTGTCGAACACACTGTCCTTGCTGGACAGCATGATGATCGGCGTGGCGCGGAACTGCTTGTTGTTCTTGATCAGCGCGCAGGTCTGGTAGCCATCCAGGCGCGGCATCATGACGTCGATGAAGATAATGTCCGGACGCGACTCGGCGACCTTGGACAGCGCCTCGAAGCCGTCCACGGCGGTAATGACCTCGGCCCCGTGCTTTTGCAGCAAGGATTCGGCGGTGCGCCGAATGGTCTTGCTGTCGTCGATCACCATGACCTTGAGTCCCTGAAACTCGGTGGCCGAGTCCGCTTCGGCAAGCGCGTTAGACACCTTCTCCCCCCCTGGCCATTTCGCCCCGAATCTAGCGGAAGCGGGGCCGTGTGACAAACAGCACACCATGATATTGCATCGCGCGCAGCGCAATGCATCGAACACCGCCACCACCCTCCGGGTGCCGCGCGAGCTTCGATCAGCGTGGCATACTGCCCGGACACCCCGCACGATCGAGGCAACGTGACCACGAACATTGCCATCCTGATGGACCCGGTGGCGGACATCAAACCCTGGAAGGACACCAGCTTCGCGATGATGCTGGCCGCGCAGGCCCGCGGGCACCGCCTGCACTATCTCGAGCCGGCCGATCTGTGGATCGAGGAGGGCCGCGCGAGCGCGCGCAGCCGCCCCATCGAGGTGCGTGACCAGCGCGACGACTTCTTCCGCCTGGGCGATCCGGAGACGGGCCCGGCGGCCCGTTTCGATGTGCTGCTAATGCGCAAGGATCCACCGTTCGATCTCGAATACATCTATGCGACCTACGCCCTCGACCTCGCCGAACGCGAGGGCGTGCGGGTGTCGAACCGGCCGCAGGCCCTGCGCGACGTCAACGAGAAGGCCTTTACCGCGCACTTCCCGCAGTGCTGCCCGCCCACGCTGATCACCCGCGACCGAAGCCGCATCCGCGCCTTCCTCGAGGTGCAGGGCGATATCGTGGTCAAGCCGCTGGACGGGATGGGCGGGGCGTCGGTGTTCCGCATCCGCCAGGGCGACCCGAACACCTCGGTCATCCTCGAGACCATCACCGAATTCGACCAGCGCAGCGTGGTCGCCCAGCGCTTCCTGCCGGAGTTCACCGAGGGTGACAAGCGCATCATCCTGATCGGCGGCGAGCCCTGCCCCGATGCCCTGGCGCGCATCCCCGCCGCGGGCGAGAGCCGCGCCAACCTCGCCGCGGGCGGCCGCGGCGAGGCCCGCCCGCTGACCGAGCGCGACCGCTGGATCTGCCGCGAGATCGCCCCGGAACTCAAGGCCCGCGGCCTGGATTTTGTCGGCATCGACGTCATCGGCGACTACCTGACCGAGATCAACGTCACCAGCCCCACCGGCGTGCGCGAGCTGGACGCCACCGGTCACGACCTCGCCGGCCAGTACATCGACTATCTCACCCGCCCGATCGAAGGATGACCGGCATGCGCCGCGCGACGACCCTCACCCTGCTCCTGCTGCTCGCCACCCTCCTGCTGGCCGCCTGCGGCCGCGAGGAACCGGATACCGAACAGCTGGGCTTCTACGCCTTCGGGACTCTGGTGGACCTCAGCCTGTACCCCGCGGGCCAGTATGACGTGGAGGCCATCGGGACCGCGGTTCAGGAGGAACTGGAGATCCTGCATACCTCCTGGCATGCCTGGGAACCCGGATCCCTTGGCCGGACCAACGAACTGCTGGCCCTGCAGGGCGAATTCAGCGCCCCGCCCTCGGTCCTGCCGCTGATCGAGCGCGGCCGCGAGATGGAGGCCCTCAGCGAGGGGCTGTTCAACCCCGCCCTGGGCAAACTGGTGGCGGCCTGGGGCTTCCATCAGGACGACCCCCAGGGCCCGCCGCCGGACGAGGCAACCCTGGCGGAACTGCTGGACGCCCCCCCGAGCATGCAGGATATCGAACGCAATGGCGTGCGCCTGCGGGGCACCCACCCGGACCTGCAGCTCGATTTCGGCGGGCTGGCCAAGGGGCTGGCGGTAGAGCGGGTGCTGGACCTGCTCGCGGAACTCGGGGTGGAAGCCGCGATCTTCAACGCCGGCGGCGACCTGATGACCCTGGGCCGCCCCGAGACACGCCCGTGGCGCGTGGGCATCCGCCACCCGCACGGCGGCGTGCTCGGCAGCATCGAACTGGACGGCGGCGAAGCCCTGTTCACCTCCGGCGACTACGAACGCGGCTATGACTGGGACGGCACGCGCATCCACCACGTGATCGACCCGCGCACCGGCCGTCCAAGCCAAGGCATCGACAGCGCCACCGTGCTCCACCACGACCCCGCCCTGGCCGACGCCGCCGCCACCACGCTGATGATCGCCGGCCCGGAGGCCTGGCCGGAATACGCCCGCAAGATGGGCATCGACCACGCACTGGTGGTACTGGAAGACCGCATCGAGGCCACGCCGGCACTGGCCGACCGGGTACAACCCGGCCGCGACCGCGAGCCATTCGTGGTGCGCGAACTGCCGTGAACGCCGGCCGGCTGCGCTGGGGTGACGCGCTGATCGGCAGCCTGGCCGCCGGGATCGTGGTGGCGGCCTTCGTGCTGGCCTACACCCCTGCGGGCGATGCCCGGGTGCTGGTCATCAGCCAGGCCGGGGTCGCGCCGCAGCACGAACCCCTGGATCGCGCCCGGGTCCTCGAGGTCCAGGGCCCGGCCGGCATCACCCGTATCGAGATCGAACCGGGCCGGGCACGCTGTGCCGACTCCCCCGGGCGCCAGGACATCTGCGAGTCCAGCGGCTGGCTGCAGGCCCACGGCGACGTTGCCGTCAGCCTGCCCAACCGGCTGACGCTGCAGGTGCTCGGCACCGACCCCGGCTTCGACAGCATGCATTATTGAATCCCGTGGCGCCCGGGCATCCGCAGGCCGGCAGCGACGCCCATGACCGGGCCATCGCCGCGCTCGCCGCCATCGCGATCGGCATCCAGATCCTCGAGGCCGCGATCCCCAGCCCGATCCCGGGCATCAAGCCGGGGCTGGCGAATATCGTCACCCTGATCACGCTGCTGGCCTTGGGCTGGCGCGCGGCCGTGGCGGTCACGCTGCTCCGCGTGGTCGGAAGCAGCCTGCTGCTGGGGACACTACTGAGTCCCGCCTTCTGGCTGTCGCTGGCCGGGGCCGTCGCGAGCCTCGCCCTGCTGGCGGTCCTGCGCCCCTTCGCCCCCCGCCATGTCGGACCGGTCGGTCTGGGCATCGCGGCGGCGATGGCGCACGTCGCGGGCCAGTTCCTGCTCGCCTGGGCGGTGATCATCCCGCATCCCAATCTGCCCCTGGTGCTGCCCCCGCTGTTGCTCGCCGCCCTGATCACCGGCAGCCTGACCGGTATACTGACCGCCCAGGTCCTCGCCGATCCGCGAATCCAGCGTCATGTCCACACTCCCCAGCCCAGCCAGTAGCCCCCGTCGAACCCGCGCGCTAGTGGGCGTCGGGGCCGTGCGTGGCCGCCCCGCCGGGCCGGAGGCGGCATGACGCCCCACGCCAGTCCGGGCACACCCCCGCCGGAGACGCCGCGCGTGCAGGACCACCTGGGGACCATGATCTTCCTCGCGGTGGTCGCCCACGCGCTGATCATCCTGGGGATCGGCTTCGCGGTCGATCCGATCGAAAGCCCGACCCGCGAACCGCTGGACATCACCTGGGTCACCGACCCCGACGCCCCGCCGCCGGAGCCGGACGAAGCGGTCGAGCACATCGCCACCCGGGACCAGGCCGCCAGCGGCGAGGGCGAGGAGATCCAGGAGGCACAGGCGCCGGAGGCAGAGGATGCCGGGATCGGCGAGCCCGAGCCGGAGGGCCTCGATGCACCATTGCCAGAGGCCGGCCCGCTGGTCATGGACCCGGCACAGCCGGAACCCGAACCGGAACCCGACGCGGTCGCCGCCGACACGCCGGACGCACACGCCGCGGCACCCGAGGTCGCCGACCCCGAGCCGCTGGAGTCCCCCGATGCCGAAGACCGGCCCTCTGCAGCAACCCTGATGAACCGTGGCCTGGAGAGCGCCCGCGCGGCGCCCGCGGAGGAGCGCCAGGCATTCTCGACCCGGGCCAGCCGCACCCGCTACCTCGACAGCCTCGCCGCGCGCAGCGCCCCCGAGGCTGCCTACCTGCAGGCCTGGATCAACAAGGTCGAACGCCTGGGGAACCTGAACTATCCGGACGAGGCGCGGCGGCGCGGCCTGTCCGGGACCCTGGTCCTGTCGGTGCGCATCAACCCGGCGGGCGAACTGCTCGATATCCAGGTCGCCCGCAGCTCCGGGGAACCGGTCCTGGACCAGGCGGCGATCCGCATCGTGGAGCTGGCGGCCCCCTATGCCCCGTTCACCGACGCCATGCGCGAGGAATACGACGAACTGGTGATCACCCGCACCTGGGCCTTCCGCCGCGACCAGATGCAGCAGATCCGCTGACGGATCGGCCCAGCCCCGCCGGCTGCCTTGCGACCGGCCGGGTCAGCATCGATACTGGAGCCATGAATCCGACGACCGCCCGCCACGAGCCCGACAGCCTGCGCGATCACTTCCTGATCGCGATGCCGAGCCTGAACGATGGCTACTTCAGCCATGCGGTCACCTATATCTGTGACCACGACGAAGAGGGCGCGCTGGGGCTGGTCATCAATCAGCCTACCGAGTTCTCGCTGCGCGAACTGCTGGAGCACGTGGAACTGGAGCCCGGCGAGGACCTGCCGGAGATGCCGGTCTACCGCGGCGGGCCGGTGCAGCCGGAACACGGCTTCGTGCTGCATTCCGCCGAGCAGACCTGGCGTGGCAGCCAGCCCATCACCGACTCCATCGTGTTGACCACCTCGCGCGATATCCTCGAGGCAATTAACGCCGGGCAGGGCCCGCGCCGGGTCCTGATCGCGCTGGGCCACGCCGGTTGGGGCCCTGGCCAGCTGGAGAGCGAGCTGGCCGAGAATGCCTGGCTCACCGCCCGCGCCGACGCCGACATCCTCTTTGACCGCCCCAGCGCCGAGCGCTGGCGCGCCGCCGCCGAACTGATCGGCATCGACGTCAATCTGATCAGCTCGGCCTCCGGCCACGCCTGATCGTGGGGCTGCTGGCGTTCGACTACGGGCGACGCCGAATCGGGGTCGCGGTCGGCGAAGAGCTGACCGGCTCGGCCCGCGGCCTGCGCACGTTCGCCAGCGACGCGCCCGACCTGTGGTCCGGCATCGACACGCTGGTGGCGGAATGGGCCCCGGAGGGTTTCGTGGTCGGCTGGCCGACCCAGGCGGACGGCAAGCCCACGCCACTGGCGCGGCGCATCCGGGGCTTCGCCCGCACCCTCGAAGAACGCTACAGGCAACCGGTATACTGGAGCGACGAGCACCTGACATCCCACCTGGCCCGCGAGCGCCGCCGGCCGGGACGCCACGACCCGGGGCTGGACGCCCATGCCGCCGCGGTCATCCTCGAAGGCTGGTTTCTGGAGAACGCATCATGACGCCGGACGTCCCGACCTTGCTCGACGACATGGCCGAACAGGCCCGCCACCATCTCAAGACCCACGGGATCGACCAGCCGATCGTCGTCGGCATCCATTCCGGTGGCGTCTGGATCGCGGAGCACCTGCGCGAACGCCTGGGGGTGGAGCGCCCCCTGGGCAAGCTCGACATCAGCTTCTACCGCGACGACTTCTCGCGCATCGGCATGCACCCGCAGGTACGCCCCTCCGAGTTGCCGGAGGATCTGGACGGAGAGCACGTGCTGCTGGTCGACGACGTCCTGTTCACCGGGCGCACCATCCGCGCGGCGCTGAACGAGCTGTTCGACTACGGCCGCCCCGCCTCGGTAACCCTGGCGGTGCTGGTCGAGCGCGATGGACGCGAACTGCCCATGGAGGCCGCGATCGTCGGGGCCCACATGGAGCTCGGCAAGACCGAACAGATCAAACTGCGCGGGCCCGAGCCGCTGCGCCTGGAGCGGGTCGCCATCGACCCCGAGGACCTGAAGGCCTGAGCCAGCGGAAGCACGACGGATGACCGAGACCCTGATCGCCCACCCCGGCGCGCGCCTGCCCGAACCGGGCCCGCTGCCCAACCGCCTGCAGCTGACCGACGACGGTCAGCTGCGCCACATGCTGACCATCGAAGGCCTGAACCGGGAACTCCTCACCGAGATCCTGGATACCGCCGAGTCGTTCGCCAACATGAACGAGAAGGCGGTGAAGAAGGTCCCGCTGCTGCGCGGCAAGACCATCGTCAACCTGTTCTTCGAGGCCAGTACGCGCACCCGCACCACCTTCGAGCTGGCCGCCAAGCGCCTGTCCGCGGATGTGCTGAACGTGAACATCAACACGTCCTCCGCGGTGAAGGGCGAGAGCCTGCTGGACACCCTGCGCAACATCGAGGCGATGAACGTCGACATGTTCGTCGTGCGCCACGAGGAGAGCGGCACCGCGCACTTCATCGCCCGCCACGTGGCCCCGGGCATCAGCGTGCTGAATGCCGGCGACGGCCGCCACGCGCATCCGACCCAGGCGCTGCTGGACATGTTCACCATCCGCCGCCACAAGGGCGACTTCACCAAGCTGAAGGTCGCGATCGTCGGCGACATCCTGCACTCGCGCGTGGCGCGCTCGCAGATCCACGCGCTGAACATCCTGCAGACCGGCGAGGTGCGCGTGGTCGCACCCTGCTCGCTGCTGCCGGCGGATGTCGACCAGCTCGGCGTGCACGTCTACAACGACCTCGACGCCGGGCTGCAGGATGTCGACGTGATCATCATGCTGCGCCTGCAGCGCGAGCGCATGGAACACGCCCACCTGCCCTCCGAACACGAGTACTACCAGCTGTTCGGCCTGACCTCTCGGCGCCTGCAGCTGGCCCATCCGACCTGCCTGGTCATGCACCCCGGGCCCGCCAACCGCGGGGTGGAGATCGAGTCCGCAGTGGCCGACGGCCCGCACTCGGTGATCCTGGAACAGGTCACCTACGGCATCTCCGTGCGCATGGCGGTGATGTCCATGGTGATGGGGGCCCACCAGGCATGAGCGTGCTGATCGAGAACGCCCGTATCCTCGACCCGGTGGACGGCTTCGACGCCGTCGGCTCGCTGTGCGTGCAGGGCAGCGAGATCCTCGCCCGCGGCCAGGCCCCGGACGGTTTCGAGCCGCGCCGGCGGATCGACGCCAGCGGGCTGTGGCTCATCCCCGGCCTGATCGACCTCGCGGCGCGCCTGCGCGAGCCGGGGCAGGAACACAAGGCCACCGTCGCCAGCGAGACCCTGGCGGCGGCCCGCGGCGGTATTACCAGCCTGGTGGTGCCGCCGGACACCGAACCCCCGATCGACTCGCCCGCCGAGGTGGAGCTGATCAACCGCCGCGCCCGCCAGGCCTGCGGCGTGCGGGTGTACGTGCTGGGCGCGCTGACCCATCAACTGGAGGGCCAGCAGCTCGCCGAGATGGCGGCCCTGATGCAGGCCGGCGCCCGCGGGGTCAGCAACGCCAGCAAACCGCTGGCCAGCCTGCTGGTCCTGCGCCGCGCACTGGAATACGCGACCACCTTCGGCCTGACCATCGTGCTGTCCGCCCAGGACCCGGCCCTGACCGGCTCCGGCTGCATGCACGAGGGCGCGGTCTCCACCCGCCTCGGTCTGGCCAGCATCCCCGAGGCGGCGGAAACCGCCGCGCTGGGCGCCATCCTGGCCCTGGTCGAACAGACCGGCGCGCGGGTCCATGTGGCCCGCCTGTCCACTCGGCGCGGCGCGGAGATGATCACCAAGGCGCGCGCCGAGGGCCTGCCGGTCAGCGCGGACGTGGCCGCCCACCAGCTGTTCCTGACCGAGGTGGACGTCGCGGAATACGACCCGAACTGCCATGTGATCCCGCCCCTGCGGGGCCAGCGCGACCGCGACGGGCTGCGCGCGGCGGTCGCGCGCGGCGACATCAGCGCGATCTGCTCCGACCACCAGCCGCACGAGCCCGACAGCAAACTGGGGCCCTTCGCCGGCACCGAGCCCGGCATCTCGGCGCTGGAGACCCTGCTGCCGCTGACGCTGCGCCTGGTCGAGGACGGGCTGATGAGCCTGCACGAGGCGCTGGCCCGGGTGACCACCGGGCCGGCGGAGATCCTCGACTTTGCCCAGGGCCGCCTGACACCAGGGGCACGCGCCGACTTCGTGCTGTGGGACCCGACCGCGATGCAGGAGGTGCGGCGCGAGGACTGGCTGAGCGCCGGCCACAACACCCCCTTCTTCAACTGGACCTTCTCCGGTCAGGTCCGCGAGACCTGGGTCGCCGGACGCCCGGTCTGGACCCTGCCCACCGAGGGAAACCCCGAGGACACCGTATGACTGCGCGCGAGACCGCCGCCCGCCCCCACCGGGGCACGATCTTCCAGGAAGAGGGGCGCATCCTGGACCACCACGATGCCGGGGCGGACCAATGGATCCTGCGGGTCTTCGCCCCCGAATGTGCCCGCGCGGCCCAGCCGGGGCAGTTCGCCCACCTGCAGTGCGCGCCGCGACTGCTGATGCGCCGGCCGCTGTCGATCCAGCGCGTGGACCGCGAGGCCGGCTGGGTGGAGTTTCTCTACAAGGTCGTGGGAGACGGCACCCGCGCGCTGTCGCAACAGGTCAAGGGCGACACCCTGAGCGTGCTGGGCCCGATCGGCCAGCCCTTCCGCCTGCACCCGGAGCGGCCGAAGCGGCTGCTGCTGGGCGGCGGGGTCGGCATCCCGCCAATGATCTTCCTGGCCCATCGCCTGCACCTGCAGGGCGAGGCCGGACAGACCCACGCGGTGCTGGGCTCCGAGGTCCCGTTCCCGTTTCACGCGCGCCCCTCCGAGATCCTGTGGCCGGGGCTGCCGGACGGCGCGATTGCGACCCTGCCGCTGCTGGAGGACTGGGGCGTGGCCTGTCGCCTGACCTCGAAGGCCGGGCTGCCGGGCGCCTTTGACGGCTTCGTGACCGATCTCGGGCGCGCCTGGCTGGCCGGGCTGTCGCCGGCGGAACGCGACCAGGTGGAGATCTTCGCCTGCGGCCCGCACCCCATGCTCGAGGCCTGCGCGGAACTGGCGGCGGAGTTCGACCTGCCCTGCCAGGTCTCGCTGGAGGAGTTCATGGCCTGCGCGGTGGGCGGCTGCGCCGGCTGCACGGTCCCGGTGCGCACCCCGGAGGGCGTGGCGATGAAGCGGGTCTGCGTGGATGGCCCGGTGTTCGCGGCGGCGGATGTCTTTCCGGAGCCGGAGCGGGCCTGAGGGAAAGACCCTGGCCTGACTTTGGCTGGGGCTTCGCCGGCGAGCCGGCTCCTACTTGTCAGGGAGCTTGAGCTCCTCCTCGGTTTCGTCGGCGGAGGATACACCGCCGCCGAAGTTCAGGCGCCATTCGAGATCGGCGCGCGAGTCGGCCTTGTTCAGGGCCTCGTCCAGCATCACATCTCCGCTCTTGAACAACTTCACGATGGCCTGATCGAAGGTCTGCATGCCCACGGACGCGCCCTTCGCCATCACCTCCTTGATCTCGCTGATCTTCTCGTCCCGGATCAGCTCCGCGATGTAGGACGTATTGATCAGGATTTCCAGCGCGGCGACACGCCGCCCATCCTTGGTCTGCAGCAGGCGCTGGGCCACGATCGCGCGCAGGTTCAGCGACAGGTCCGACAGGATCTGCGGGCGGTTGTCCTCGGGGAACAGGTTGATCACCCGGTCCAGCGCCTGGGTGGCGTTGGTCGCGTGCAGGGTGGTCAGCACCAGGTGGCCGGTATCGGCGTAGGTCAGGGCCGCGCGCATGGTCTCGCGTGAACGCACCTCGCCGACCATGATCACGTCCGGCGCCTCGCGCATGCCCTCCTGCAGGGCATGGTCGTAGCTGGGGGTATCAATCCCCACCTCGCGCTGGCCCACGATCGAACGCTTGTGGCTGAACAGGAACTCGATCGGGTCCTCGACCGTGAGGATATGCCCGCTCTTGTTCGTGCTGCGGTAGTCGATCATCGATGCCAGGGTGGTCGATTTCCCGGTGCCCGTTGCCCCCACGATCAGCACCAGCCCGTCGTTGTGCGAGACAAACTCCTTCAGCACGGGGGGCAGGCCCAGTTGCTCGATGGTCGGGATCGCTACGCGGATGAAACGGATGACCATCGCGACCTCGCCGCGCTGGCGATAGACGTTCACGCGAAAGCGTCCCAGTCCCTCGCGCGACAGGCCAAAGTTGACCGCGGTCTCGCGCTCGAAGATCTCCGCCTGGTGCTCGTTCATCATCTCGCGGGCGATACTCTCGGCCTGGCCCGGGGCCAGCGCCTTGCGCGAGATGGGCTGGAGCTGGCCGTCGACCTTGATGCTGGCCGGCGCGCCGGTCAGGAAGAACAGGTCCGACGCGGCCTTCTGCGCCATCAGTTTCAGGTAGGGCTCAATCTGCAACTGGCTCATAGTCTGTTTCCCTGACCCGACGCGCTAGCGCAGGTTGAAGTCCTCGGCGCGCTCGTCGACCGCCAGACCCTCGCCTTCATCCTTCACCGCGGGCGCGCCGTCATCCTGGGCACGCTGGCTGTCGAGCTTGATGCGCAGGCGCAGATCGTTCACCGAGTCGGCGTTGCGCAGAGCCTCGTCGTAACTGATCTGGCGATTTTCGTAGAGATCGAACAGGGCCTGGTCGAAGGTCTGCATGCCCTGCTCGCGCGAGCGCGACATCAGCTCCTTCATCTCGTGTACCTCGCCCTTCAGGATCAGGTCCGACATCAACGGGGTGTTGATCATGATCTCCACCGCCGGCACCCGACCCTCGCCACTCTCCTTGCGCACCAGGCGCTGCGAGATCACCGCCTTCAGGTTCAGCGACAGGTCCATCAGCAGCTGCTCGCGCCGGTCCTCGGGGAAGAAGTTGATGATCCGGTCCAGCGCCTGGTTGGTGCTGTTGGCATGCAGCGTGGACAGGCACAAGTGACCGGTCTCGGCGAAGGCGATGCCGTAGTCCATGGTCTCGCGGTCGCGGATCTCGCCGATCAGGATCACGTCCGGCGCCTGGCGCAGGGTGTTCTTCAGCGCGATCTCGTAGTTCTCGGTGTCCACCCCGACCTCGCGCTGGGTGATGATGCTCTTGTCGTGCTCGTGCACGAACTCGATCGGATCCTCGATGGTGACGATGTGGTCGGCCGTGGTGCGATTGCGGTAGCCGATCATCGCCGCCAGCGAGGTGGACTTGCCCGACCCGGTACCGCCCACGAAGATCACCAGCCCGCGCCGCTCCTGGGTGATCTTCTCCAGCTGCGGCGGCATCTGGATGTCCTCGAATTTCGGGATCACCGAGTTGATCGTGCGCAGCACCATGCCCGGGCTGCCGCGCTGGGTGAAGACATTCACGCGGAAACGCGACACACCCTGCAGGCCGATGGCGAAGTTGCACTCCTGGTGGCGCTCGAACTCGGCCGACTGCTTGTCGTTCATCAGCGAACGCACCAGCGCCTGGGTGTGCGAGGGCGTCAGCTTCTGCTCGGTCATCGGCACCACGCGGCCGTCGATCTTGGCCGCCGGCGGCATCCCCACAGTAATGAACAGGTCCGACCCGCCCCGGTCCACCAGGGCCCGCAGCAGGTCATGCATGTACTTGATCGCCTTGTCACGATCCATGGCGTTCTCCCCTGATACCCGGTGCGGCGTTCACGCCAAGCGGGCCGTCTCGATCAAATGGAATCCGGGTTGGCAGCCTTGCGGCGAGCATCCTCGCGACTGATCACGCCCTGCGCCAGCATGTCCTTCAGGCACTGGTCGAGCGTCTGCATGCCGGTGCCGGCACTGGTCTGGATGGTGGAGTACATCTGCGCGATCTTGTTCTCGCGGATCAGGTTCCGGATCGCCGGCGTGCCGAGCATGATCTCGTGCGCCGCGATCCGGCCGCCACCGATCTTCTTCATCAGGGTCTGCGCGATGACCGCGCGCAGCGACTCCGACAGCATCGCGCGGACCATGTCCTTCTCCGCCGCCGGGAACACGTCGACGATACGGTCGATGGTCTTGGCCGCGGAGCTTGTATGCAGGGTGCCGAACACCAGGTGCCCGGTCTCGGCCGCGGTCAGCGCCAGGCGGATCGTCTCGAGGTCACGCAGCTCGCCCACCAGAATCGTGTCCGGGTCCTCGCGCAGCGCCGAACGCAGGGCCTCGCTGAAACCGTGGGTATCGCGGTGCACCTCGCGCTGGTTGACCAGCGACTTCTTCGATTCGTGCACGAACTCGATCGGGTCCTCGATGGTGAGGATATGCCCGTAGTCGTTCTCGTTGCGGTGGTTGACCATGCCCGCCAGCGTGGTGGACTTGCCCGAGCCGGTGGGGCCGGTGACCAGCACGATGCCGCGCGGGTAGTTCGAGATCTCCTCGAAGATGCGCGGGGCGCCCAGCTCTTCGAGGGTCAGGACCTTGGAGGGGATGGTCCGGAACACCGCGGCCGCGCCGCGGTCCTGGTTGAAGGCATTGACACGGAAGCGCGCCAGCCCGGAGACCTCGAACGAGAAGTCCGTCTCCAGGAACTCCTCGTAGTCCTTGCGCTGACGGTCGTTCATGATGTCGTAGATCAGGCCCTGGACCTCTTTGTGATCCATAACCGGCACATTCACCCGGCGCATGTCGCCGTCGATGCGCACCATCGGCGGCATGCCGGCGGAGATGTGCAGGTCCGAGGCCCCGTTCTTGACCGCGAAGGCCAGCAACTGCGTGATATCCATGCATCCCCCTGTTGTCGGGCGCCACGCCAAGGCGCGCCAGCACCCGGGTGGCAGCCGCAACCACCACGCCCTGTCGCTTGATGAAGGGCCGCGTAAAAATCCGCGGTGACCTTGTGTTCTTCCGGACTATATCATAGGGAAATGACCACACCAGACCATGCCCTGAGCGCCGTTCGGACCCGTATCGACGCCGCCTGCCGCGAGGCCGGACGCGACCCGGATACGGTCCGGCTGCTGGCCGTCAGCAAGACGCGCGACGCGGACGAGATCCGCGCCCTGCACGCCTGCGGCCAGTCCGCGTTCGGCGAGAACTACGTGCCCGAACTGGTGGACAAGTACGACGCCCTGGAGGCACCCCCCGCGCCGCTCGGACTCGAATGGCACTTCATCGGCGCACTGCAGGGCAACAAGACCCGCGCGGTGGCCGAGCGGGCGGCCTGGGTGCATACCGTCGATCGCGAACGCATCGCGCGGCGCCTGTCGGACCAGCGCCCGGCGGGCCTGCCGCCGCTGCAGATCTGCCTGCAGGTCAACATCAGCGAGGAACCGCAGAAGGCCGGCGTGGCGCCCGCCGAGGCCGCCACCCTGGCCGATGCCGTGCGTGACCTGCCGGGCCTGGAACTGCGCGGCCTGATGGCCATCCCCGCCGCCGAGGACGACCCGCGGCGCCAGCGGGAACCCTTTGCGCGCCTGCGCGCCCTGCGCGATACCCTGAACAGCCAGGGGCATACCCTCGACACCCTGTCCATGGGCATGTCCGGCGATCTCGAGGCCGCGATCCTCGAAGGCGCCACCCTGGTGCGGGTCGGCACCGCCCTGTTCGGCCCGCGTCCACCCAAATAAGGAGTCTGCATGACGGAACACCGCTTCGAGGTCGGCTTCATCGGGGCCGGCAACATGGGCGAGGCCCTGATCCAGGGGCTGGTCCAGTCCGGCCACGCCGCCGAACGCATCGCGATCGCAGACAAGAGCGCCGAGCGCGTGCGCGACCTGCAGGCCCGCTACCCGGGTCTGGCCAGCGCCGAGGCCGCGGAACTGGCCGCCGAAGCCGCCACCCTGGTCCTCGCCGTCAAGCCGCAGACCCTGCCGGATCTGGCCCCGACCCTGCGCGAGGCGGTGTCCCGCGGCGAGCCCCTGGTGATCTCCGTCGCCGCCGGCATCACCACGGCCCAGCTGGCCGGCTGGCTGGGCGACGCCACGCGCCTGGTCCGGGCGATGCCGAACACCCCGGCCTTGGTGGGCGCCGGGGTCACCGGGCTGTACGCCGCCCCCACCGCCGGCCCCGCGGACCACACCACCGCGACCCGGCTACTGGAAGCGGTCGGACGCGCGATCTGGGTCGAGGACGAGGAGCAGATGCACGCGGTGACCGCCACCTCCGGCAGCGGGCCTGCCTACGTGTTCCTGATGATCGAGGCCATGCAGGAGGCGGCGCAGTCGCTGGGCCTGCCGGCCGATACCGCACTGGAGCTGACCCTGGGCACCCTCGCCGGCGCCACCCGCCTGGCCACCGAGAGCGACGAGAGCCCCGCCGAACTGCGCCACCGCGTGACCTCCCCCGGGGGCACCACTGAACGCGCCCTGCAGGTACTGGAGGACGGCGACCTGCGCGACCTGATGCGCCGCGCAATGACCGCGGCCGCCGACCGCTCGCGCGAACTCGGCCGCTGAAACCCCAGGGAGACGCTGATTTAATCGCACGTCCGCGCTCGAGTCGCTTTTGCGTGCGAACAAGGCGCGGTGACTGCCGTGCAGTCATTCTGCACAAGGGAACCGCAACGCCGTGCGCGCGCCCGTTTTTGATCAACAACGGGCGGCCGAGCCCCTGCTTTCAATAGCTTGTGGGGTTGGTGCCCCCCGATTCTGAATGAATATGGCCCGATCCTGCGTTGCGCCGCTTGCGGGTAGAACCACTACCCGCTGCACGACGCGCCTTGTCTCGGAAAACAGGGAGCACCAACGCGGACGTGCGATTAAATCAGCGTCTCCCTAGTTCACCACGAAGCGCACGAAGGCACGAAGAAGGGCCAGGTCAAAAGCGGTCAAACCACAGAGGACACGGAGGTCACAGAGTGGGTTGCAGGGGACGGAATGCGTTGCTGTTGATCCCCGAAGGCTGCTCCTGCGGGCGAGCGTACGCAAACCCCTGTCGCGAGATAACTTCCCGGCAACCACTACCGGGATTCGCTAACGCTGGAGCGACTCCTCGGGGCGCCAGGGCGAGGACAACGGCAAGGTAAGGTTTCCAAGGAATCAGCTAGCTGGATGGCCGGCCGGATATGTTGAGTATCCTGGCGGCAGAGAACGTCCACAGGTGGCGGCCCTGGCAGTGCATCCAGCCAATCAAAACTCCGTGACCTCCGTGTCCTCTGTGGTAAACCGCCCTTGACCTTCTTCGTGCCTTCGTGAGCTTCGTGGTAAAACCGCCCTTGCCTTTCAAAGTCTCGACGTGGGCCGTCAGCGCAGTTCGGCGAGGAGCTGGCGGATCATGCGCTCGGCCTGGGCGCCGTAGCCGCCGCCGAACAAGTGGTCGTGATTGAGGATGTGGTAGAGGTTGTAGAGCGTACGGCGCACGCCATAGCCCGGGTCGATGGGCAGGATCTCCTCGTACGCGGCCACGAAGTCCTGGCCGGGGTGGCCGAACAGCTCCATCATTGCCAGATCGGCCTCGCGGTCGCCGTAGTACACCGCCGGATCAAAGATCGTCGCGCGCCCGTCCGCCAGGAATCCCCAGTTGCCGCTCCACAGGTCGCCGTGCAGCAGCGATGGCTCGGGCCGGTAGTCGACGAAGAAGCCGTCCAGGGAGGCCTCCAGCTCCTCCAGCGCTCCCAGCAACGAGCGCGAGGCCCCGCGCTCGCGCGCCAGCCGGCGCTGGAAGCCCAGGCGCTCGTCGCGATAGAACGAGACCCAGTCGTCGTGCTCGGTATTCGACTGCGGGGTGCTGCCGATGAAGTTGTCGTGATCCAGCCCGAAGCGCGTCCGGGTCTTCTGGTGCATGTCGGCGATCCCGTGCCCCAGGGCCACACCGTCGCGACGCCCGCCCAGCGCGAGATCCTCCATCACCAGGAAGTGGGTACTGCCGGCGGAGCCAGTCCCCACCACCTCGGGGATCTTCAGCCGTTCGCAGCGCGCGAGTTCTTCCAGGCCGCGCGCCTCGGCGGCGAACATCGCGGCGCCATCGCCCCCGCTCAGCTTGACGAAGAAGCGACGCCCGTCGGTCCCGGTCAGGCGCTGCGCCTGGTTGATGGAGCCCCCGGAACAGGCCTGGCTTCCTGTCGGCTCGAACGGCGTTCCGGTATGGTCGGCAATGCACTGGGCCACCGCCGCCGTCACGGCATCGGGGCCCGCTGAATCGAATCGGTTCATCCTCGGCATCCGGGTTGCTCTGCAACATGCAGGGTACCGGCTGACGCAGGATTCGTCAGGAGACCCCCATGGCCTTTCGCAAGCTCGAACCCCTGTGCGACAAGATCGGCGCCGAGCGCATCCGCGCGGTGATCGACGACTTCTACCGCCGCCTCTCGGCCGACCCCGAGATCGGTCATCACTTCGAGCGCATTCAGGACTTCCCGGATCACGTGAACCGGATCGCCGATTTCTGGTACCAGAACCTGGGCGGGCGCCTGGAACAGCCGCCGACCATCGACATGGTCGGCAAGCACGCGCCGCTGAACCTGACCGAGGCCGACCTGGCCATCTGGATGCGCCACTTCAAGGCCACCACCGAAGAACACCTGGAGGCCCCGCTGGCGGCCGAATGGCAACAACTGGCCGACGGCATCGCCAGCCGCATGCGCGAGGACATCATCCGCGGCTAGTTCCAGCACCCTGTTCTTCACCACGAAGCGCACGAAGACACGAAGAAGGTCAAGGGCGGTTTTACAGGAAGAAGGGAAGTCAGGAAGAGGTCTTGTGGGGCGGCTTCGGGGCACGGCCCCGCGCTGTTGCCTTTGCGGTCGCGGCTGACGCCGGCACCCAGCGGCGGCCCCAGGCCCTCAACCCATTTCCCTACTTCCGATCTTCCAACCTTCCTGTGAATCGCTTTTGACCTGACCCTTCTTCGTGCCTTCGTGAGCTTCGTGGTGAGCAGACGCCCTAGCAGGCGTTGTCGGTGTAGCCCGGGGCGTCGCAGAAGGCCCGACTGAGGGTGATGCCCGCATCGCCCGGCAGGGCGGCCAGGTGGCGTTCGCGGCTGGCGGCCAGGCGGTCCTGCGGCGTGACCGGATACAGCAGCGTGGACAGCGACGGCGGCTCCTGCCCCAGGCGCACCGCGTACAGGATACGGTAGGCAAACACCCGGCGAATGTAATCGCGAGTCTCGGAGAACGGGATCAGTTCGGCCCAGATATCCGGGTCCATCGCCCGATCCTCCGGCAGCCAGGAGCGCACGCGGTGGGCCCCCGCGTTGTAGGCCGCGGTGGACAGCAGGCTGTGACCGCCAAAGCGGTCGAGGTTGCGCCGCAGGTAGTAGGTCCCGAGCCGGGCGTTGGTCGCCGGGTCGAGGATGTCCCAGTCGGAATTCACCCGTACCCCGGCCGCCGAGGCGATCGAGCGGCCGGTCGCCGGCATCACCTGCATGATCCCCAGCGCGCCGGCCCCGGAACGCACGTCATGCAGGAACGCGCTCTCCTGGCGCGCGATGGCCATGGCCCAGGCCGGGTCGATGGCCTGTTCGCGGGCCCCGGTCACGATGAGGTCGTCAAAGGCCAGTGGGAAACGCAGCTCGATGTCGTCCCAGTTACGCGCCCGCGCAGCGGTGAAGATGGCGCGGTCATGCCAGCCCCAGTCGGCGAAGGTGCGCGCCGCCGACTCCAGTTCCGGCGTATCCCAGCCCGCGATGGCATGGGTCCACTCGCGGCGGGCCTCGGCGTAGCGATCCAGGCGGACCAGCTCGCGCATGCGCTGCATGCCGGCATGCTCGCGCATGGCCGCCCGCCGCCCGTCGTCCAGCACCAGGGGCTCATGCCCGATGCGGTAGGGCTGGCCCAGCCGGTCAGCGGCCAGGAAGCCGTGGAAGTTGCGCTCGCGGGCGGCGCGCTCGTAGAAGCGACGGGCAGCCTCCAGCGACTCGGTCTGCTCCAGCGCCCGGGCGTACCAGTACTGCCACGCCGCCTCGTCACGCACGTCGCGATCCATGGCGCGGATCGCATCCATCACCGTCGCCCAGTCGCGCTCGTACAGGGCCGCCCGCACCTGCCACTGGCGCAACTGGGTATCGAACACCTCGGGTTCCAGGCGGGCCATGAAGTCCAGGGACTCGGGGCGATACCGCAGGGCCAGACGCAGGGCAAGTGCGTGCTGCACGCGCCCGGCGGCCTCGGTCGACAGCCCGAGCGCGTCCCCGGACGCCTCCCACCCCTCCAGCGCGGCGTCCAGGTCCTGCCGGACCCAGCGGGTAAAGGCCCGCTCCAGCAGCGCCTCGGCCGAGCGGTGATCGTCGGCCTGGAAGTCGACCTCCACCACCCGCGCGGGGCGGCTGGCCAGGTCCAGCCAGCGTTCCGCCCAGCGGCGATCGGCATCCGCCAGATAGCGCCGCAGATAACGGGCAAGACCGGTCTGGCCAGCCTTTACGGCAAGCTCGAAACGCTCCCAGGCAAGCTCGCCGGTCAGACCGTCGGCGTCGCGCCAGGCGGCCAGCACGGGGTCGCAGGCGGACGGACGGGATTGTCCGTGCAACCAGATGGACTCCATGTCTTCCAGCGCGGCATCGCGGTCGCCGGCCTTCAAGAGCGCCTGGCGCCGATAGCAGTCCTGCTCGACCGACAGCGACGGCTTCGCCCCGGTGGCCGCGACAAACTCAAGGTAGTCCTCCCACTGCTCCTCGCGCGCGAGGTGCGTCAGGTAACTACTGCGCAGCCGCGCGGCCAGCGGGGTGTCGTCATGTTCGCGCACGAAGTCGCGCACGGCGTCCGGTTCGGCGCGACCGAGATTGCGCGCGAGTTCGCGGTAATCCAGATAGGGGGTCAGCGGATAGCCGGTCAGGGTGCTGCGCGCGGCGCGGTAGGCGGTCATGTCGCCCCGGTTCAGCGCCCGCTCCGCCAGCAGGAACAGACTGCGCTCGAAGACGTAGCGGTCGTCCTCCGCGGCCGCCGCCGGCAGCGACGCGGCCAAAGCCAGCAACAGGCCGGCGAGCCCGACGATTACGTTCCTGGAAAGGCGCATGCCCTGCCCTCGCTTCAATGGTTGTTCATCATCGGCCAGCCCCGGGGCGCTTGCAACGGCTTCCGGGCGGTTTCGCGGGGGCATGTCGGCAGATCCGGCAAGAAGCGGCTCTGGATCAGGAATCCAGCACGCGAACCTCGCCGCGCGCCAGGCCGTCGAGGGTCCACGATCCGACCCGGTAGCGCACCAGACGCAGGGTCGGGTGACCCACTGCTGCGGTCATCCGGCGCACCTGGCGATTGCGCCCCTCGCGCAGGGTGATGGCCAGCCAGCGGGTCGGGATATGGCGGCGGAAACGCACCGGCGGATCCCGCTCCGGAAGATCCGGTGGATCCATGCGCTCCACCTTCGCCGGGCGCGTGAGGCCATCCTTCAGCTCGACGCCCTCGCGCAGGGCAGCGAGCGCGGCATCGTCGGGCTCGCCCTCGACCTGGACCCAGTAGGTCTTGCTGGTCTTGTGGCGTGGCTGAGTCAGGCGGGCATTCAGGCGGCCGTCGTCGGTCAGGACCATCAGGCCCTCGCTGTCGCGATCCAGGCGTCCGGCCGGGTAGACGCCGGGGATTTCGATGTAGTCGGCCAGCGTCGGCCGCCCCTCGGGGTCGGTGAACTGCGGCAGCACACCCCAGGGCTTGTGGAACAGGACAATCCGGGCCATGAACGGCGCGTCAGTCGCAGCGCAGGGTGACGCGCTCGGCGAAGTAGCGACCGAGGTCGTAATCGACGCTGGCGCCGTAGTCCAGCGCCATCGCGCGCGCCACCATGGCCGGATCCGGGCGCGGACGCTCGAGCTGCGCCTGGCAGGTCGCATCCACCAGGCCGGAGGCATCGACAATGCGCGTGCCGTGCGGCTCCTGGTGCAGGATCTCGATGAAATACGTCGGGTCGTAGACCTTGTACTCCAGCGGCGCGACGGCGGGATCCACGGGGGTCTCCAGCTCCAGCCGGAAGCGGAAGTGCAGCAGCCCGTCCTCCATCGCCATGCGCGGTTCCGCGGCGGCGGCGATGCCGATCGCGTCGTCCGCCACCTGCAGATGGCTGTACCAGCGGTACTCGTCGAGGTTGTCCAGGATCTCGCGGGCCAGCCCCTGCAGGCGCGCCTCCGGGGTATCCCCCGGCTGATGCTCCTGGGCATCGTCGTGGAGGTATTGCCCGTAGGTCGGATCGAAGCGCCAGTGGTGGAGCATGTGGGTGATCTGCCCCGTGGCGTCGCGCTCGAAGCTGACGCGCAGGTCGATCCACGCATGCGGGTGGGCCTGCGCAGCGGCCGGCAGCAACAACGCCATCAGGATCAGGATCGCGGGGAATGTGCGGCTTGCGGTCATGCAGTCTGTCTCGTATCGGCGCCGGCCCAGGCATTGGCGGCGGCCAGCAGCGGTGCATGATAGGTTGGGGCCACCCCCAGATCCCGGAGCCAGACTGCTGCATCCGGGTCGGGGCCCCGGGGCAGCATCTGGTTGACTGCCGGCAGCCCCGGGATCCGGTCGGCGAGACCCGTCAGCCGGCGCGCACGGCGCAGGCGATCGGCCGCCCCGGCGATGGCCGCGGCGACCGCCGGGGCACGGCGGATATTGCAGCGGGCAACCGCCGCCGGGTCCGCCAGGACGGTGTCGAGGTCGCGCAGCCGGCGCAGGATGCGCGCGGCGCTTTTCGGGCCGACCCCATCGATCCCCGGAATGTTGTCGCTGGCGTCCCCGGCCAGCGCCAGCATGTCCGCGACCTGTTCCGGCCGAATGCGGAAGCGCTTCTCGATCCCGCGACGATCCAGGTCGGTGCCGCGTTCCGGGTCATGCAGCCGGTCCGCATCACCCAGAATGACCTGGGTCAGATCCTTGTCCGCACTCTTCACGTCGATGCGATACCCGGCCGCGCGGCCGGAGCGGGCCAGACTGGCGATCAGGTCATCGGCCTCGTATTCCGGGTCGGCCAGGGTCGTGAAACCGAGCCTTCCCAGAAGCTCGCGGATCCGTTCGAACTGCTCGCGCAGCTCCGGCGGTGCCGGCGGGCGATGGGCCTTGTAGGCCGGATCGATGCGGTGACGAAAGCCCCGGCGCAGCCCGGTGTCGAGGCAGAAGGCCACGGGCCCCGGCGCGCAGGCCGGCAACCACTGACAGAGCGAATGGACCAGGCCGTGCAGCGCGCCGCCCGGGCGGCCCTGCGGGTCGGGATCCAGGCCGCGCGCGAACCAGGCACGGAAGACGAAGATGCTGCTGTCGATCAGCGTCAGGGTCGGCCGTGGCACATCCGGGACCGGCGCGGATTCAGGCGAGGCGTTCAAGGTCCTTCCGCACCCCGGCGATCGACTGGTCGAAGGCGGCGCGCTCCGCGGCATTCAGGTCCAGCTCGATCGCCCGCTCCATGCCGCCCTGACCCAGAATGCAGGGCACGCCCATGGCAACATCGCGCTCGCCGTACTCGCCGTCCAGCAGCGCAACGGTGGGCAGCACCCGGCGCCGGTCCAGGGCGATCGCCTCGACCATCTCGGCGATGGCCGCGGCCGGGGCGCCGTAGGCGCTGGAGGTCTGTTTCAGGGCGAGGATCTCGGCCCCGCCGTGGCGGGTCCGCTCGACGATGTTGTCCAGCGCGGCCTGATCCATGAAGTGGTGCAGCGGCACCCCGTTGACCGAGGAATAGCGCAGCATCGGGACCATCGCATCGCCATGGCCGCCCAGTACCAGCGCCTGGATGTCGTGGGTGGACAACCCGGTCTCCAGCGCAATGAAGGCGGCCATGCGCGAAGTATCCAGCACCCCGGCCTGGCCGAATATCCGGTCGCGGCTCCAGCCGGTCTTCTGCCAGGCGCGGTAGGTCAGCACGTCCACCGGGTTGGAGACCACCAGGATGCGGCTCTGCGGGGCATGGACCAGGATGTCCTGCAGGATCAGGTCGAGGATCTCGACGTTCTTGTCCAGCACGTCGGAGCGCGACATGCCGGGCTTGCGCGGCAACCCGGCCGTGATGATCACCAGTTCGGCACCGGCGATCACCGAGGGCTCGTGGCTGCCGCTCAGCCGGGTGTCGAAGCGCAGCAGCGGGGCGGTCTCCTGGATATCCAGGGCAGCACCGGCCGCCGCGCCCTCGCGCACATCCAGCAACGCGATCTCGCGGGCGACATCACGCCGCGCAAGGAACTGGGCGGTGGATTCACCGACGCGCCCGGCGCCGACGATGGCGATCTTCTGCATGCGCTGCTCCTCCTCTGCGGTTGGGGCGGGCTACAGGCGGGCGACCCCGCTGTCGCGGGCAGCCTGACTGATCGCCTGTGGCACGGTATCGATCAGGCGCGGATCGAACGGGGTCGGCAGGATGTAGTGCGGGCCGAACTCGAGCGCATCCCGCCCGTAGGCATCCAGCACGGACTGCGGTACCGGCTCGCGGGCCAGCCCGGCGAGCGCGTGGACCGCCGCGACCAGCATCTCGTCGTTGATGGTCCGCGCGCGCACATCCAGCGCGCCGCGGAAGATGAACGGGAAGCCGAGCACGTTGTTCACCTGATTCGGGCAGTCCGAACGCCCGGTGGCCATGATCAGGTCATCGCGGGTCTCGTGCGCAAGCTCCGGGCGGATCTCCGGGTCCGGGTTGGACAGCGCGAAGACCACCGGCTTCGGCGCCATGGACCGCAGCATCTCCGGGGTCAGCAGGTCCGGACCGGACAGGCCGATGAAGACATCGGCGTCACGGCAGGCATCCGCCAGGCTGCGCGCCTCGGTGTCCACCGCGAAGATCTGCTTGTACTCGTTCAGGTCGTCGCGCTGGCTGTGGATCACGCCCTTGCGATCCACCATGTACAGGTTCTTCTTGGCCGCGCCCAGGCGGACCAGCAACTGCATGGAGGCGATCCCGGCGGCGCCCGCGCCGACGCAGACGATCTTCGCCTCACTGAGCTTCTTGCCCTGGATCTCCAGCGCGTTGACCAGGCCGGCCGCGGTGATGATCGCAGTGCCGTGCTGATCATCGTGGAAGACCGGGATGTCCAGGCGCTCGGACAGGCGACGCTCGATCTCGAAGCAGTGCGGCGCCGCGATATCCTCGAGGTTGATGCCGCCGAACCCGCCGGCGATGCGCGCGACGGTGTTGATGAAGTCCTCCGGCTGCGGGGCGTCCACCTCGATATCGAACACGTCGATATTGGCGAAGGTCTTGAACAGCACGCCCTTGCCCTCCATCACCGGCTTGGAGGCCAGGGCACCGACGTTACCCAGCCCCAGCACGGCGGTCCCGTCGGTGATCACCGCGACCAGATTGCCCTTGCCGGTATAGCGATAGGCCAGCTCCGGATCCTCGGCGATCGCGCGCACCGGCGCGGCGACACCCGGCGAGTAGGCCAGGGAGAGGTCGTCCTGGGTCGCCGTGGGCTTGGTGACCTGGATGGCCAGTTTTCCGGCCGGCTGCTGCTCGTGGTACTCCAGCGCGCGCTGATTGAAATCCTTGGACATGGTGTAGCGGGGCCTTTTTTCGATCGGGAACAAATAAACGGCGTGCCGCCCGGCGCGAGTCCGGGCGACGGGAGAGATCCTTCAGTTGACCGGGTGCGTGGGGACGCGGCTGTTGCGCGCCTCTTCGTACAGTGGCCGGAAGCGATCGGCCATCCGGGTGAGGTCACGCTGGCGCGATTCCGGCGCCGGGTGGGTACTGAGGAAGACCGGGTGGCGCCCGTTGGACTGGGCCGCCATCTTGCGCCACAGGCTCGCCGCGGCGTCGGGGTTATAACCCGCGCGGGCCGCCAGCTCCATACCGATCTCGTCGGCCTCGGCCTCCATCGCGCGACTGTGCGGCAGCTGGACCGCCAGTGCCGCGCCCAGCGCCGCCCCGGTCAGGGCAATCTGCGAACGATCCCCCGTCATGGCGTAGCCGGCAACCGCCATGTTGCTGGCCAGCGCCACCGACATCTTCTCCGCGGTGTGGGCCGACAGCGCATGGGCGATCTCGTGCCCGATGATCTGGGCCAGTTCGTCGTCGGTCAGCTCCAGCTGCTCGATGATGCCCGAGTAGATCGCCATCTTGCCGCCCGCCATGGCGAACGCGTTGATGGTGTCCGGGGCCTCGATGACCACGATCTCCCAGTCCCAGTCCGCGGTCTCGGAGCGGTACTTCACGGCCTGGGCGACGACCTTTTCGGTAATGCCATGCACTCGCGCGGTCATCTCGGGGTCGGCATTGATCCGGCCTTCCTCCCGTGCCGGTGCCAGCATCTCCACATAGGCGGTACGCGAGGCACTGATGGCCTGGCTCTCGGAGACCAGCATCAGCTGCGAGCGACCGGTCACCGGGTTGGTGGTGCACCCGGGGATCGCCACCGCAAGGCCACCGGCAACCAGCACCGCCAGGAGCAGAGAGCCCAGGCGACCGCGGACCGGCCGCCACGACTTGGGAAACGCACGCATTATTCCAGCACCTCGCTAGTCCTCTACCTCGAGATCGAGCGGATGCCGAATGCGCATCCGGAGTCGGTCTCTCCAAGGATACACCTGACCGCGCGCGACCACCGCCTCACCGATCAAGGATTCGGGATCCAGCTCGGGCCAATGATCGCGGTCATCCCCGCGGATCAGCAAATCCAGGGGGCCCTCCAGCACCAGTACCCAGTGGCGCCCGGTCGCGCGCACCGCAGTCACCTCGGCCATCACCCGCAGCCGGCCCTGACGCAGCGCGCCATCCAGCGGATCCAGTACCCGGGCGGGCATGGCCGCCGGGCGCTCCAGCCACAGCCCCCGTTCTGCGGCTCGCGCCTCGGCCTCGGCCGCGTACAGGCAGGCATCCAGCGGCACCGGTCGCGGCCCCGGCCGCGGCATCGCCGCGCCCGCCGCGATCAGATCCGCCGCCAGCAAGGCGCCATCTTCACTCCAGGCATGCATGCGCGGGGTACCTCCCGGGTCCCGCGCGGGGTCCGCGGGGCGCAGCTTCAGGCGCTGCCCCGCCGCAGCCAGGCGGGTTTCAAGGGCTTCACGTATTCCCTCATGCAGGCGCAGATCGCGCAGCGGAGTCAAGGCCTCCGGCAACGGGGCGGCCGGGGCCAGACCGATCAGGCGGATCGTCCGCCCATCGGCCAGGTGCAACCGGTCGAACCCCACGACACGCTCGACCTCGACCTCCTGCAACCCGCGCCGGTCCTGATCCGCCAGCCGGCACTCCGCCGCAGCCATTCCGGCCAGCGGCAGGAGCACGGCCCCCACAACGCAGACGAGGGCGCCCCGCAGGACGCCCTCGTCGGTTCGGACACGGCCCGCCATCGCGGTCACGCACCCGGTCGCGTTGCGCGCCTGACGGCGCGCCGCGGCTTCAGAATGCGAAGCGGCGGTTGAACTTGTCGACCTGGCCGGCGGTATCAACGATCTTCTGCTTGCCGGTGTAGAACGGGTGGCACTGCGAGCACACGTCCACATGCATCTCGTCGCCGGAGGCGAGAGTGGAGCGGGTCTCGAACTGCGTACCGCAGCTGCAGATAACCTTGACGTTGTGGTAGTTCGGATGGATGTCGGCTTTCATGGTCGGCTCACGCAGGTTCTGGCGAAAAGTCCAATAGGATAGCCGGCTCCGGGCCTTCAGCGCAAGGCCGGTTTACGGCGCCATTTGGGCAGGGCATTTGAAATCCAGGCGGCAAACCCCTGAATGGCCACGTGGTTTTGCCCACCGAACAAACTGTGGATAACTTTGTGGACGAATTGTCGCCCCCGGAACGAGACGCTCGCGGGACGTCAAGGGGCGCCGCCACCGATGAGACAAAAAACCCCCGCAACACCTTGATCTCAATTGTTTTACTCTCCGAAAACCACCACGACCCGGCGTCCGTGACGGACACAGGCGTACCCGCTCGGACTGCGGAGACGGCTGTGCATAAAGCCGCGGTCCGCCCTCATCGCCCTGGCGAGTCCGGGACAATCGCCGTGTAGATGGCAGAGTAATCCGCGTCCGCCAGGCCCTGGGCCTGCGCCCGATCCAGCAGATCCGCCAGCAACGGCAACCATGGGCCCACCAGATGGGCATCCTCGACCGCCTGCTCGGTCAGGCGCACATCCTTCAGCAAGTGCTTGACCGGAAAATTGGCCGTGCCGAAGTCGCCGGAGACCATCTTGCCCAGCTTCTTGTCGAAGGTCGGGGCGTACAGGGCGCTGTCACGCAGGATGTCCATGAAGGTATCCACCTCCACGCCCTCGCGCCGCACCAGCCCCAGGCTGAGGGAAAACGCAGCGGTCAGGCTCGCAATCAGCTGGTTGAAGGCGAGCTTCAGAGCCGCCCCCTGCCCCACGGCGCCGACGTGCCGGGGCGTCTCGCCCAGGGCCGCCAGCACCGGCCGCGCCCGGACAAAGTCCGCCTCGCGGTCGGCACCCGCCATGATCAGCAGCCGTCCATCGCGCGCCTCCGGGATGGAGCCCAGCACCGGGGCCTCCAGGTAGCAGGCCCCGGCGGCGCGGACCCGCTGTGCCAGGGCCCGGCTCTCGGCCGGCAGGATGGTCGCCATCTGGATCACGCAGCGCCCGTCCAGCGCCCCGTCCGGCAGCTCGTCGAGCACCGCGCCAATGGCGCCGGCATCGCTGAGCATCAGCACCAGCACATCGGCCTCCGCGACGGCCGCGGCGGGGGCGTTGTGGACGGTGACCCCCTCGGCCGCCAGATCGCTCGCGCGAGCGACTGTGCGGTTGTAGGCCACCACGGGAAATCCGGCCTGCAAAAGACGCAGGCCCGTGGGTTGCCCCATGAGCCCGCATCCCAGCAGCGCCACTCGGGACGCAGTCATGCTGACCCCCTACTTGATCTTGTCGTCCAGATCATCCGTATACCCGAGCAGGGTATGCGGCGGCGGGGCCTCCTTCTGGTACTTGCTCGGCGTGACCGCCTCGGTCTGGTGCAGGCTTCGCCACAGGCCGATCACCATGATCAGCATGATGACGGAGAACGGCAGCCCGACACTGATCGCGGCCGCCTGCAGTGCGGCCAGTCCACCCGCCAGCAGCAGGATGGAGGCGACCACCCCCTCGAGGATGGCCCAGTACACGCGCTGGGTGACGGTCGGGTTACGCACGTCGCCGGAGGCCAGGGTGTCGATGACCAGCGAACCGGAGTCCGAGGAGGTCACGAAGAACGTCACGATCAGCAGCGTCGCCGCCGCCATCACCGCCACGGCCAGCCAGTCGAAGAGCGGCAGGGCCTGGAGGGTGACGAACAGCGCCGTGGACACGTTTTCCGAAACGGCGCCGGCCAGGTCCGCCACGCCGTCGAGCTCGTAGCTCATCGCGGTACCCCCGAACACGGCCAGCCAGACGAAGGCCGCGGCGGTCGGGGCCAGCAGCACCCCGGCGACGAACTCGCGAATGGTGCGCCCGCGCGAGACCCGCGCGATGAACATACCGACGTACGGGGCCCAGGAGATCCACCAGCCCCAGTAGAAGATGGTCCAGGAGGTGGCCCAGCCGGAGTCCTCGATGGTGTCGGCCCACAGGCTCATCTCGGGCAGGGACTGCACATAGACACCGGTGCTTTCCACCAGCAGACGCAGGATAAACAGGGTCGGCCCCATCACCAGCAGCAGGGCGATCAGGATCGCCGCCAGGCCAATATTGAAGTTGGACAGGCGCTTGATGCCCTTGTCCACACCCAGCGCCACCGAGACGACGGCAATCAGGGTGATGATCGCGACCAGGACGATCTGCATGAAGGTGGATTCCTCGATCCCGAACACGAAGTTCAGGCCCGAGTTGATCTGCATGACGCCAAGGCCCAGCGAGGTGGCCACCCCGAACATGGTGCCAAACAGCGCCACCACGTCGACGAGATGTCCCCACGGGCCATAGATCCGATCACCAATGAACGGGTACAGCGACGAGCGGATCAGCAGCGGGAGGTTGTGGCGGTAGGCGTAGTACGCCAGCGACAGGCCAACAACGATGTAGATCGCCCAGGCGTGCAGGCCCCAGTGGAAGAAGGTGTACCGCATGGCCTCGGTGGCCGCCTCGGCACTCTCGCCCTCCGCATGCGGCGGGCTGAGGTAGTGGAACATCGGCTCGGCGATGCTCCAGAACAGCAGCCCGATCCCCATGCCCGCGGAGAACAGCATCGCGAACCACGCGGCGTAGCTGAAACGCGGGGTCTCGAACTGGTCGCCCAGGCGCACGCCGCCGTAGCGGCTGAACATCAGGTACAGGGAAAAGACCAGGAATACCGTCACGACCAGCATGTAATACCAGCCGAGATACTCCCCGATGCCACTTTGGAGCTGCTCGAAGATCGCCTCGGCACGATCCGGGAAGATGGCCCCGAAAGCCACGAAGGCTGCGATTATCAGGCTGGCGGTATAGAAGACCGGGCTGCAGATCACGCCAAAGCCGCCGAGGCGGGTTTGCGTCAGACCGGGGGTGGACTGCTCATCCATTCGGTTTCCCCTTTTGTTCCTGTGGCAAGCGCAAGACCGAGCGGTCCGGTTCCGGAGTTTTCCGGAAGCCGCGCGGGGAGGCGCCCGATGGGCGTTGTCGCGGTAGGTGGGACAGCATCACCGTAGCGAAAGACTCGCCGCACTGCAAAACCGCGACAGGCGTCACGGCCCGCGCGGCCTCACGCCTCGGCGCGGGTCGAATTCCGGGCCAGCAGCAGGGCCCGAGCCTGCCCGCCCTGGCGCTCGCGCTCGATCTGCCAGCCCCCCGCAGCGAGAAAGGCGAGATCCGCCTCGGACTCGAGCTCCACATAAACCCGACTGTCGGCGTGCAGCCAGCCCTGCGCGAGCAGGGCCTCCAGCACCGGCGGGACATGCCCCTGCCCGAACGGCGGGTCCACCAGCACGAGATCGTAGGCAAGGCCCTCGGGGGGTGGGCCGGCCAGCAGGCGCCGGGCGTCATCCCGACGCACGCTGACCTGCCCGGCGCCCAGGGTCTCGCAGTTCGCCTGGAGCTGGGCCGCGGCGCGCGCATCGCGCTCGACCAGCAGCACCGCATGGGCCCCGCGCGAAGCCGCCTCCAGCCCCAGCGCCCCGGTTCCGGCGAACAGATCCAGCACCCGTGCGCCCGGCAACCGGGGCTGCAGCCAGTTGAACACCGTCTCGCGCAGGGCATCGGCAGTCGGCCGCAGGCCGCCCACCGCAGGGACCGGGAGCCAGCGTCGCCGCCAGGCGCCGCCGATGATGCGGATGCGCGCCGGGCGCCCGGCGGGGGCCCGCCTACTCCTGCCCACCCACGATCACCGTGACCATCGCATCCGGGTTGATGCGCTCGCGCAACCGGGCATTCAGTTCATCCAGCTCCACCGCCTCCGTGCGCTCGATATAGCGCTCCAGGTAGTCTAGCGGCAGGTCGTAGAAGGCCATCATCCCCAGCAGTCCGACGATATCGCTGTTCGAGGCCAGCGACAGCGGGAAGCTGTTGACCACGTTCTCGCGCGATGCCTCGAGTTCTTCGGCATCGACCCCGTCGGCGTGCCAGCGCACGAGCGCCTCGCGCAGGGCGGTCACCGCCTCGTCCGCCTGGTCCACGCCGGTCTGCATCCCGATCCGGAAGGGGCCCTCGGCCGCCATCGGCTGCAGGCGACTGCTCACGGAATAGGCCAGACCACGCTGGCTGCGGATCTCCCGAAACAGCCGCGAGGTAAAGCCGCCGCCCCCGAAGGCGTGATTGGCAAGCGTCAGGGCGTAATGATCCTCGTCGCCACGTCGCAGCGCCGGGGCGCCCATCAGGATATGGGCCTGCTCGGAGGGAAACTCGATACGCTCCTCCACCGGCTCGTCGCGCGGCTCCACGGCCGGCAGCGGCTCCGCCGCCGCGCCCTGCGGCAGCGCCGCGGAGATCCGGTCGGCCACCGCCTCAGCCTCCTCGCGCGTCAGGCCACCAGTGATCGCCAGGGCCCCGTTGCCGGTGGTGTAGAAGCGCTCATAGAACGCACGGGCATCCGCCGGCGCCAGGGCCTCCAGGGTCTCGCGCTTGCCGCCCGGCCAGTTGGCGTAGGGGTGGTCGCCATACATCAGTTCGTAGAAGCGCCGGCTGGCGACGCTGCCCGGGTCCTGGCGCTCGCGCTGCAGCCCCTGCAGGGCCTGGCGCCGGGCCCGCTCGAAGTCGGCCTCGGGGAAGGCCGGCGCGGCCAGCACGGCGGTCAGGGTCTCCACCGCGGTATTCATCCAGTCCGGCTCGGTCAGGCTGCGCAGGCTGACGATGGCCATGTCGCGCAGCGAATCGGTGCTGAATTGCGCGCCCACCGACTCGAAGCGCTCGGCCAGTTCGTCCGAATCCATCTCCTCCGTGCCGTGGCGCAGGGCGCTGCTGGTCAGCGAGGCCAGGCCGTGCTGGTCACCGTCGCGCGAGGCGCCGCCGTCGAACGTAAGACGCAAGTCGACCATCGGCAGGTCCGGCGCGGCCACATAGAGCACGCGCAGGCCCTCGTCGGTCTCCCACTGCTCGATCTCCACCGCCTGGGCCGGCAGCGCCAGAGCCAGCAGCCACACGAAGGCCGTCAGCCATCCTGCACGCATCATCTTGCCTCCCGTCATCACATGCCCCCCGCGGTTTCGCCATAGGGTTGCGCCGCCCCCGGATCGGGCGGGTCTTCGCCATCCAGGGGCTGCGGGTCGAGGATCCCGACCGTGCGGCGCTGCGGCACCAGATACTCGCGGGCCACGCGCTGCACGTCCTCGGCGGTGACCGCCCGCACGCGCTCGACGAAGCGATCGCCTTCCTGCCAGCCGACCCCGATGGTCTGCAGCATGCCCAGCTGGAAGGCCTGCGAGCGCACCGAATCGCGCTGGTACACCTCGGAGGCGATCACCCGCGCCTGCACCCGCTCGAGCTCGCTGTCGCTGACCGGCTCGTCCTTCAGGCGCTCCACCTGTTCCAGCAGGGCGGCCTCCAGCGTGTCGACGTCGGTATCCGCCGTGGGCACGGCCGCGATCAGGAACAGGTCATCCAGCCGGCTGAAGGGGCTGTAGCGGGCCGACGTCGCGCCGGCCAGCTCCTCGCCGCGCACGATCTCGCGGGCAAAGCGCGAGGCCTCGCCGGAATCGAGGATCCCGGCCGCCACCATCAGGGCATAGGCATCCACCGGATCCTCGACGGTGTTCAGCACCGGAGTCTTCCAGCCCATCATCAGGTAGGGGAGTTCGGCCGGGGCCTCCACCGTGATACGGCGCTCGCCCTTCTGCGGGGTCTCGCTGCGCGGCTTCGCCTCCGGCAGCTCCCCGGCGGGGATGTCGCCGAAGTGCTCGCGGGCGGCGTCGATCACCCGCTCGGCGTCGACATCGCCTACCACCACGACGACCGCGTTGTTGGGGTGGTAGTAGCGGTCGTACCACGCCTGGTTGTCCTCCAGGGTGTAGGCCTCGATGTCGCTCATCCAGCCGATCACCGGGTTGCCGTAGGGGTGGTTGAAAAAGGCGGTGGCCATCAGCTGCTCGCGCAGCAGGGCGTTCGGCTGATCCTCCACCCGCAGGCGGCGCTCCTCCTGGACCACGCTCAGTTCCGGGCGGAACTCGTCTTCCTGCAGCTTGAGGTGCTGCATGCGTTCCGCCTCCATCGCCATCACCGTCTCCCAGTGATCGCGCCCGATCACCTGGAAGTAGCCGGTGTAGTCACGACCGGTAAAGGCGTTCTCGCGTCCGCCCAGGCGCGAGATGATGCGCGAGAATTCGCCCGGCTCGTAGCGTTCGGAGCCGCGGAACATCATGTGCTCCAGCATGTGCGAGATCCCCGTCACACCGCTGTGCTCGTCGGCCGAGCCGACCCGGTACCAGACCATATTGGCCACGACCGGGGCCCGCCGGTCCTCCAGCACCAGCACCGTCAGCCCGTTGTCCAGCGTGGCCTCGACCACGTCCGATTCGATCTCCGGCGGCGCGGCCGACCCGACCGCCGGCCAGGCGCACACCAGCGCTGTAATGAGCACTGTGACCAGTTTTTTACCGCGCATGATTCATGAATCCTCGTGCTAGCATTGGCGAACTCTCTACTTGACCACATCGAGCATGTTCGGTTTCCGCAAGAAGAAGTCCGAAGACTCCACGGCCGCCCCGCCGGAGACGGCGAACGCCGAGCCGGAAAAGCCCGCCCGCGGGGGCTGGTTCCAGCGCCTGCGCCAGGGCCTGGCCAAGACCGGGCAGGCCCTGGGCGGCGATCTGGGGTCGCTGTTCCGGCGCAAGATCGACGACGAACTGTTCGAGGAGCTGGAAGAACGCCTGCTCCTCGCGGACGTGGGCCTGGATGCGACCCAGCGGATCATGGATCGTATCACCCGCGAGGTAAAACGCGGCCAGCTGGATGATGCCGAGGCGCTGATGGACGCCCTCGAGGCGGCCATGATCGAGATCCTCGAGCCGGTCTCGCAGCCGCTGGAGATCCCGGAGGCCGAACGCCCATTCTCGATCCTCGTGGTCGGCATCAACGGCGCCGGCAAGACCACCACCATCGGCAAGCTGGCGCACCACCTCCAGGCCAACGGCCGCTCGGTGCTGCTGGCGGCCGGCGACACCTTCCGCGCCGCGGCGGTGGAACAGCTGCAGACCTGGGGCGAGCGCAACAACGCCCCGGTGATCGCCCAGGGCACCGGGGCCGATTCCGCATCGGTGGTCTACGACGGGCTGCAGGCGGCGCAGGCGCGCGGCATCGATGTGATGATCGCGGACACCGCCGGGCGCCTGCATACCCAGACCAACCTGATGGACGAGGTGCGCAAGGTAAAACGCGTGATGGGGCGGCTGGACGAACACGCCCCGGACGAGGTCCTGCTGGTGGTGGATGGCGGAACCGGGCAGAACGCGCTGAATCAGGCGCGCGAGTTTCACGAGGCACTGGGCCTGACCGGGATCGTGGTGACCAAGCTGGACGGGACCGCCAAGGGCGGCGTGCTGTTCGCGCTGGCCGAACAGCTGGGGGTGCCGGTGCGCTTCATCGGGGTCGGGGAGAAGGCCGAGGACCTGCAGGTCTTCGATGCGCACGCCTTCGTCCGCGCCCTGCTCGGCCGCGACAGCGACTGACCCGCTCCGGATGATCCAGCTGCAACGCGTCACCAAGCGGTTCGGCAGCGCGGCAGAGGCGCTCAGCAATGTCAGCCTGCGCGTGGATGCGGGCGCGATGGCCTTCATCACCGGGCCCTCCGGTGCCGGCAAGAGCACGCTGCTGCGACTGATCGCCGGGCTCGAGCGGCCCACCCGCGGCCGCATCCGCGTCAACGGCCACGACCTCGACCGCCTCTCCAGCCGCGCCATCCCCGGCTTTCGCCGCAGTATCGGACTGGTGTTCCAGGATCACCGCCTGCTGTTCGACCGTCCGGTGTTCGACAACGTCGCCCTGCCGCTGGAGATCCTCGCCTATCGCCGCCCGGAGATGCGCAAGCGCGTACGCGCGGCCCTCGACAAGGTCGGTCTGCTGCACAAGGAGGCGGTGAACCCGCGCACCCTGTCCGCGGGGGAACAGCAGCGGGTCGGGATTGCCCGGGCCATCGTCCACCGCCCGGTCCTGCTGCTGGCGGACGAGCCCACCGGGAACCTGGACCCGGCGCTGTCGCGCGAGATCCTGCAGCTGTTCGACGACTTCAACCGGGTCGGCATGACCGCGTTGATCGCCAGCCACGACCTGGGGCTGGTGGAACGCATGGGCAAGCCGGTCCTGCACCTGGAGGACGGCCGCATCGAGGCGCGCGGCGCCGCGGAGTCCGCGACGTGAAACCCGGACGCCGCCTCCTGGACACCGTCCCGGCCTGGCTGGAGGCGCACCGGGATGCCGCCCGGCGCAGCCTCCAGCGCCGCCTGCAGGCACCCGTCCTGAGCCTGATCAGTATCGCCGTGCTGGGGTTCATCCTCGCCCTGCCCGCCTACCTCTGGGTCCTGCTGGACAATGCGCGCGCATTGTCCGCCCACGTCAACCACGAGCCGCGCATCGCCCTCTATCTCGATGCCGTGGAGCCGGACACGGTGGCGGCGCTCGAGCGCCACCTGGAGACGGATGCGCGGATCGAGCGCTGGACCTGGATCGACGCCGACGAGGCCCTGGCACGCTACCGCGAGGGCCTGAGCGACCCGGGCCTGCTGGACTGGCTGGATGACAACCCCCTGCCGGATGTCGTGGACGTGCTCCCGGCCACCGCCGAGCCGGAAACCGTCGCGGCCCTGCGCCAGGCGCTCGCCGACACGGCACCGGGCGCCACCGTGGTCAGCGACGACGAGTGGGTCCGGCAACTCAACAGCCTGCATCAGCTGGGGCTGCGCATCCTGGCGGTCGTCGGGGCACTGCTGGGTCTGGGGGCCCTGCTGATCCTGGCCCTGGCCACCGCCTCCGAACTGCGCGAACGCCGCGAGGAGATCGCCATCTCGCGCATCAGCGGGGCCACCCACCGCTTCCTGCGGCGGCCGTCGCTGTACGGTGGTCTGATCACCGGGCTGGGGGGCGGGATCTTCGCCGGCCTCCTGCTGCTGGTCGGGATCGGCCTCAGCCGGGCACCCCTGGAACAGGCGGCCGCGGCATTCGACCTTCCGTTCCAGCTCGCGCTCCCCGGAGGCAGCCATCTGCTCACCCTGCTGCTGGCCGGGCTGCTCCTGGGCTGGCTGGGGGCCCGACTGGGCAGCGGTCATGCGCTGCGGGATGCGCCCTAATGAAACGCGATTAATGTACACGCTCGCGTTGGCAGAACACAGCCGGAACTTTTACAGGGTTTAGCACTCTCACCCTCAGACTGCTAATCTAGAGCCATAGAACCGGGAGGAATCACCACGCATGACCCAGGCCCTGACCACCCCGCGCGTCGACATGCCCGTACCGGTGGGCGACCTCGATCACTACATGCAGGCCGTCGGCCGCATCGAGGTGCTGGACGCCGAACAGGAACGCGAACTGGCCGTGGCGCTGCACGAGCGCCAGGATCTCGATGCCGCGCGCCAGCTGATCCTGCACAACCTGCGCTTCGTGATCCACGTCGCGCGCGGCTACCAGGGCTACGGCCTGCCGCTGGGTGACCTGATCCAGGAAGGCAACGTGGGCCTGATGAAGGCCGTGCGCCGCTTCGACCCCAACCAGGGCGTGCGCCTGGTGTCCTTCGCCGTGCACTGGATCCGCGCCGAGATCCACGAGTTCATCCTGCGCAACTGGCGCATCGTGAAGGTGGCGACGACCAAGGCGCAGCGCAAGCTGTTCTTCAACCTGCGCAGCGCCAAGCAGCGCCTCGGCTGGCTGTCGAACAACGAGGTCTCCGCCGTGGCGCAGGATCTGGGCGTGTCGGAGAAGGACGTCTGGGAGATGGAGCGCCGCCTGTCGAGCCAGGACGCGAGCTTCGACCCGGGCCCCGAGGCGGACGACGAACAAGGCTACCAGGCCCCGTCCGAACGCCTGAGCCTGGAGGACCTGAGCGACGACCCGGCGCACGTCACCGAAGACGAAGACTGGGACCGTCACTACCAGGAGCGACTGAGCCAGACCCTGGGCGAACTCGACGAGCGCGCCCGCGACATCCTGATGCGCCGCTACATGGCGGACCAGAAGGCGACGCTGCACGAACTGGCTGCGGAATATGGCGTCTCGGCGGAGCGCATCCGCCAGATCGAGAACAACGCAATCAAGCGCATCCGCGCCGCCTTCGACGACTGACCCGGGCCTGCGGCCCGGCGATCCCGGCCCCGAACGCAAAAAGGCCCCGGCACAAGCCGGGGCCTTTTGGGTTACCGGACGGGGCGACATGGCCCCGCCGGCCCGTTCCGCGCCGGATCAGCCGAACAGGATCACCGAGAAGAAGCTGATCCAGGACCAGATGATCAGGGCTGCCGTAAAGGTCAGCGGGAAGTTCTCAAAGGTAAACCAGTCGCGCATCTCGCAATCCTCGGAATTTTCCAACCAGAATAGGCGAAGGGTAAGCGGCACCGCGACGCGGCGCAAGTTCGACCGACGTCAGCGCTCGGACTTTTGGCCCGGACGGCCCTCGCGGTCCCGCCCGGGCGGGTCGTCTCCCGAACGGGTGGGGATCCGCGGGTCGTCGTCATCCATCAGGATGCGGTGCGCCGGGCCCTGGAGATCGTCGTACTGGCCGGAACGGATCGCCCAAAAGAGCACCAACCCCACGACCAGGGCAAACAGCATCGCCAGCGGAATCAGGAGGTACAGGATGGTCATGGCCCCAGTGTACCCAGCCAAACCAGCCGCTTAAACCAGTACCTACACCGGCGGCCGCGGCGGCGCCACGGGCTCGGCAGGGCGAATGGGGCTGCGCTCCGCGGTCTCCCGCGCCGGTCGCAGCCGCAGCGCGTTGCCCACCACCAGCAGCGAACTGAGGGACATGCCCAGTGCCGCCAGCCAGGGGGTCAGCAGGCCGGCGGCCGCCACTGGCAGCGCCACCACGTTGTAGCCGATTGCCCAGGCAATGTTCTGACGGATCACGCGCCGGGTGTGGCGCGCCTGATCCAGGGCCTGCGGCAAGTGGTCCAGGCGATCCGACAGCAGGACCAGGTCGGCCTGGGTCTGGGCCAGCTGGGTGCCGCCGCCCATCGCCATCGACACGTCGGCGCCGGCCAGCACCGGGGCATCGTTGATGCCCTCGCCGGCCATCAGCACCACCCGGCCCTCGGCCTGGCGCGCCCGCACGTACGCGAGCTTGTCCTCCGGCGTCAGCCCCCCCTCGGCCTCGGCGATGTCCATCTGCGCGGCAAACGCCTTGGCGGCCTCGGGGCGGTCTCCGGTCAGCAGGACCACCCGCAGGCCGCGCGCCCGCAGGTCACCGAGCACATCCCGCACCTCCGGACGCGGGGTGTCGGCCAGCCAGAACAGCGCGACGGGCTGATCATCGACGATCAGCCAGACCGGCGTGGCCAGCGGATAGTCCGCGGGTGCGGCCGGACTCGGTGCGTCGACGCCGGAGGGCAGCATGGAGGCCCCGCCAATCGACACCCGGCGCCCCTCGATGCGGCCCTCGAGGCCCCGGCCCGGCAGGTTCCGGACCCCGGTGGCGTGGATGCGGGAGGCCCCCGCCGACCCGGCCAGGGCCCGGGCCAGGGGGTGTTCGGAATGGGACTCCAGCGCAGCCGCCCACACCAGCCAGTCGTCGCCCTCGGGGGCGGGCTGCAGGTCCTCGCGGGCGACCAGGCGCGGCATGCCGGCGGTCAGGGTACCGGTCTTGTCGAGGCAGACCATGTCGACCCGCGGCAAGGCCTCCAGGGCACTGCCGCGGGTCACCAGCAGACCCATGCGGGACAGTGCGCCGGTGGTGGCCGTCAGCGCGACCGGGGTCGCCAGCGCCAGGGCGCAGGGACAGGTCGCGACCAGCATCGCGACCATCACCCAGAGGGCGCGGGCCGGGTCGATCCAGGCGTACCAGACCAGGCCAGCCAGCGCCGTAAGTACCAGCACCGCGCCCACGAACCAGCCGGTACCGGCCTCGGCGATGCGCGCCATACGGGGCTTCTCGGTCTGCGCGCGGTCGAGCAGGCGCTGGATCGCGGCCAGGGTGGTCTCCGCGCCGACGCGCTGGACCTCGACGGACAGGGGGCCGTCGACGTTGACGGTGCCCCCGGTCACGGCATCGTCGGGGCGCGTCGGGTGGGGCTCCGGCTCGCCAGTCAGCAGGGCGCGGTTGACCGTGGATTCGCCCGCGCGCACGACACCGTCGGTCGGGATGGTCTCGCCGGGGCGGACCCGCACCCGGTCGCCGGGGGCCAGTTCGCCGACCGGGACCGCTTCGATCTGCCCGTCGGGGCCCTCGCGGTTGGCAATCGCCGGCACCAGTCGGTCGAGGCGGTCGATGGCATGGCTGGCGCGCTGGCGCGCGATCAGCTCCAGGTAGCGACTGGTCAGCAGGAAGAACACGAACATGACCACGGATTCGAAGTAGACGTGTTCACCGGTGCCGAGGATCACCGCGTAGAGGCTGGCGAGGTAGGTGACGATGATCGCCAGGCTCACCGGTACGTCCATGCCGAGCTGGCGATGGCGCAGGTCGCGCCAGGCGCTCTGGTAGAACGGGATTGCGGAGTAGAGGACCACCGGTGTGGTGAGCGCGGCGGCGACCCAGCGCATGAACTGCAGCAGGTCCTCGTGCTCGGTGTCCTCTGCGCCCAGCCAGAGGGCCACGGCCAGCATCATCACCTGCATCATGCCCAGTGCGGCCACGGCGATCCGGCGCAGGGCCAGCCCCCGTTCGCGCGCAATCGCCTGCTCGCGGGTACCAGGGTCGTAGGGATGGGCGTGGTAGCCGATATCGCGGATTGCCTTGAGGATGTCCGACAGGGCGATCCGTTCGGGGTCCCAGACGACCTGGGCGCGATGGGTGGAATAGTTGACGCGAAAGCTCTCCACGCCCGGCAGGGCCTGGACATGGCGCTCGTTGAGCCAGACACAGGCCGCGCAGGTGATGCCTTCCAGCATCAGGGCCGCTTCGCGGCGCTCGCCGGCCGCACCCGCCGGCGTGACGAACTGCTGCTGCACGCCGGGATGATCGAACAGTTCCAGCTCGCGCAGCTCGTCCGGGATCAGGGGACTGCCGCTTTCCGCCGGCGGGGCATCGCGGTGATGGTAATAGGCCCCCAGGCCGCGCTCGATAATCGCCCCGGCCACGGCCTGGCAGCCGGGGCAGCAGGTAGGCTCTTCCCGCCCCTCGAAGGTGACGGGATAGTACGCGCCCGCGGGCACAGCGAGCCCGCAGTGGAAACACCGGGTCGGGGCCGCGGACGCTGCCGGGGCCTGCGAGTCGGACGCGAGCGCCACGGCGGGAGCGCGGGGGGTCAGCCGGACTGGGCGCTGCGCACGCGGGTCCGGGCCTGCTGTTCCAGGAGCTGGTCATCGCGCTGGACCTGGAAGCGCAGATCCCAGCGCCCCGGGGCCGGCAGCGCGACCTCGACCTGGTACAGGCCTTCGCCCATGTGCTGCATCTCGAAGCCCTGGTCGCGGCGCTCGTCGGCGAGCCACATGAAGATGCCGCGGATGCTGGCGTCGTTGATCGGGACGCCATCGGCATCCCGGACCTCTACCTGGAGCGTGGCGGCCTCGCCCTCGGTGGGACGCTCGACCCACCCCTGACGAACCTGCCAGCCCTTCTCGCGCTGGGCCTGCAGCTCCGAGACGCGATGGACGGCGAGCGCCTGCTTGCGGCTCTCCATGCCGGCCACGGTGCCCGGGAATGCCGAGGTTACCTGCTCCGCCCGGTTCTCGGGCTCCGGCAGGATGGAGCCGATAAACTGCTGCGGCATCCCGTTATGGGCCAGCGTGATCAGGACGGCCTGGACGGACGCGACGATCGTGAAAAATCCCACGAGAACCAGCGGAGCCCAGTGCAGCCGGCCAATCTTGGCCTTGCCGCCACTCTCGGCCTCCGCCTCTTTCTGCGTGAAGACGATCCCCAGCCCGTAGGGCACGATGATGTACAGCGCGAGATGGATGGCGAAGACATCCGCGCCCTGCCAGGTCAGGATTGAGTAGGGAATGAACACAAACAGCATGAGGGCGACGACCACCGCCGATGTGCTGTAGGCCTTGAGCCGCGTGAAGCGGTAGATCAGCGCGAACAGGATGGCCAGGGCCGCGGTACCGACGCCGAGGGTAATGACGAGATTGCTCATGATGTCTTCTTCGTTTCCTGCGTGATCGCAAGCTAGGGGCTCGCGGGGTGCCGCGCGATTTCCGGCAGCACAATTACTGTTTCTCGTCCGGGCGCAGTGCGCAACGGAACACCGTTAGCGATGACTGAACTGGGACGTCACTTCGAGCGGTTCAATATGACCCTCGCGATCCGTAATCACAAAACGGAACGGCTGCGGCGAGGGGGCGCCCTCGGGCACCTCGTGGCGCACGCGCGCGACCACGGTGAGTCGCTCCCCGGGCTCCAGGCGGATCCGCTCCACCTGCCCGAGGTCGAGCTCGGCGCCGTCGAGCCCGGCGAGTCCGATCTGGAAGTCCAGCTCCCGGTCCGCAGTATTGTTCAGGCGAATCTCGTAGCCGTTCTGGATGCGCCCGTCGGACATCTGCACATACAGCGGCTGGCGCACCTGGTTAACGTTGGCGTCCACGGGCGGGCGGCCCACGATGCTGGCGACCAGGGCGACGATGACGACGACCACCGCCGTACCATACCCCAGCGTCTTGCCCTTCAGGAATCGCGTCTTGCCGCCCTCCTGCTCGCGCTCCGAGGTATATGCGATCAGCCCGCGCGGCCAGCCCTGCTTGTCCATGATCGTGTCGCAGGCATCGATACACAGCGCACAGTGAATGCACTGGAACTGCAGCCCATCGCGGATATCGATGCCGGTCGGGCACACCTGCACGCAGTAGCCGCAGTCAATGCAGTCCCCGACGCCGGCGGCCTGGCGCTCCTCGCGGGTCTTCAGGCCGGCCTGGACCTTGGCGCGGCCGGCGGTGCCCTCGCCGCGTGATTCGTCGTACGACACGATCATGGTGTCGCGGTCGAACATCACGCTCTGGAAACGCGCGTAGGGGCACATGAACGTGCAGACCTGCTCGCGGGCCAGCCCGGCAAACGTGTAGGTGGTGGCGGTCAGGATCCCCGCGGTCACATAGGCGGCGTACACTGCCTGGCCGGTAAAGAAGTCCGCCACGATGGAAGGCGCATCGCCCCAGTACAGGACGAACCCGAGCCCGGTGGCGAACGCCACCAGCAGCCAGGACGCATGGGTGAGGCCGTATTTCGCCAGCTTTTCGGCGTTCCAGGGCTGTTTGGCGAGCCGGAGGCGCGCGGGCCGCTCCCCCTGAATCTTGCGCTCCAGCCACATGAAAACATCGGTCCACAGGGTCTGGAAGCAGAAGTAGCCGCAGAACACGCGCCCGGCCACACCGGTCACAAAAAACAGCAGCAATGCGGCGAGGACCAGAAAGCCTGCCAGCCAGAAGATATCCTGCGGATAGACGACCAGGTCGAAGATATGGAACTGGCGCCCGGGGATGTCGAACAGCACCGCCTGGTCCGGCCCGTATTCACGTTCCCAGCGGATCCACGGCAGACCGAAGAACACCCCGTAGGCCAGGAGGAGAATCCCGGTCTTCAGGTTGCGAAACCGCCCCTTGACCGACCGCGGGTGGATCGGGATTCGCGCCTCGTACAGCGGCTGGGACTGGGACATCGGATCCTCCCGGAGCGTATCCGGCAGTGCGGCCCGGCGGCAATACGCGGGCCGCGGCAACAGTTCAAAACAAAAAGGGGCACCCTCGGGCGTCAATCCACCCGGCGGGCACCCCTGTCAACGCGTGCATCCTGGCAGGCCTCCGCACCCCCGGGGCTCGCCAGGTCGACGGAGCCGGCCTATTGCCCCCCGCCCAGGGAATGCACGTAGGCAGTCAGCATCTTGATCTCCGCATCCGACAGTCGATCACCGAATGCCGGCATCTCACGCTGGATACCATCGCGAATGAAATTGGCGACCAGGCGCTGACGCTCGCTATCGCTTTCCGCGCCGCGCACGTCGACCAGACCCCACAGATCGTTGGTCAGGTTGGGCGCGCCCTGCGAGGTCAGCCCCTGGGCGTCCATGCCGTGGCACTGGAAGCAGCCACCGTCGGTCCCGGTAAAGATCCGGGCGCCGGCATCGGCGTCGTCCTGATCCACGCTGTAGTCGTTCAGCGACAGCACGTAGGCGGCGACCTGATTCAGCTGGTCGCTGCTCAGGGTGTCGCGGTACCCGGGCATGTAGCCCAGGCGGCCCTGGTGCAGGGTTTCCTCGATCTGTTCGACCGTTCCGCCCCACTTCCAGTGGTCATTGCGCAGGTTCGGGTACTGCCCGACCACGCCCGCGCCACCGACCTGGTGACACGCCGCACACCAGGTACCGAAGGAGCCCTGGGCGTACGCGTTGACGAAGCTCATGCTTTCAGCGTCCTGCAGGATCGTTTCGTAATCCTGGGCGGCCACCTGTTCCAGCATCTCGCGCTGGCGCACCGCGTAGGTGCCGGTCTGCATGTCCTTCGCGAGCAACGCACGGGTGTTCCAGTGCATGGTGCGCTCTTCGCCGCCCTGCTCGAAGGTGATGGTGTTGAAGCCCTTGGTGAAGCTGTCGCCAATCGGCCAGGCCGGGTAGATCAGCCAGTACACCAGCGCGAACACGATCGTGGCGTAGAAGCCCCACAGCCACCAACGCGGGAGCGGATTGTTGTATTCCTGAAGGTTGCCGTCCCAGACGTGCCCAGTGGTCTCGACCTGGTTCGGGTCCTTATCACGGTTGTCCTGTGTGCTCATTGCTCGTCACTCTTGGTTTTGTCACGCCGGGCCACGGGCTCCCGATGTGAATCATCGTCGTCCAGAGGAATGTAGCGATACGTCTCGAACTTCCGGGCACGCCGACGATTGGAAAACAGGAAGATCACGACCCCGATAAAGGTGCTCATGAAGAGGATGAGGGCAACGATCTTGCTGTTGCCCATATCCGTGATCCATTCCCAAAGTCCCGTCATCGTGGCGCCCGTCCTCCCTTACCGGAATTCGGCAAAGTGCCCGTCGTCGTATTCGCTGAAGTCGACCATGGTCCCGAGGACCTGGAGATAGGCCACGAGGGCATCCATCTCGGTGATCGTCCCGGGGTTGCCGTCGAAGTTCTCGGCCTGCGCCTGCGCCACCAGATTGTCCTCGGCGTCGCGGATGTCGAACATCCGGGCGTGTTGCTCCCCGAACTTCTCGACGTTGGCCTGGTATTCCTCGTCGGTGAGCGAGTACGGAACGCCCACGCGCTTCAGCGCGATCATGCGACGATCGATATCGGAGTAATCGAGCGGCGTGGTCGCCAGCCAGGGGTAGCCCGGCATGATCGACTCCGGCACCAGCGACTGCGGGTCGATCAGGTGCTGGACCTGCCACTCGTTGGAGTACTTGCCTCCCACGCGCGCCAGGTCCGGACCGGTGCGCTTCGAGCCCCACTGGAACGGATGGTCGTACTGCGATTCGGCCGCCAGCGAGTAGTGACCGTAGCGCAGCATCTCGTCACGGAACGGACGCACCATCTGCGAGTGGCAGGTGTAGCAGCCCTCGCGGACGTAGATGTCACGCCCGCGCTGTTCCAGAGGCGTATACGGACGCACGCCGTCCACTTCCTCGATCGTGTCGTCGATGTAGAACAGCGGCACGATCTCGACCAGGCCGCCGACGCTGATCACCGCCAGGGTGAGGATGATCAGCAGGCCGGCATTGGTTTCAACGCTTTCATGCTTCATGGATCTAGTCTCTCCCTAATCAGGCCGTGCGGGCTTCGGCGGACGCGGCCTGGGCCTCGCGGGCCTCGGCCTTGATGCCCGAGCGAACGGTCATCGCGATGTTGAACGCCATGATCAGCATGCCGGCCAGGAAGAACCCGCCACCAATGGCACGCACCACGTACGGCTTGTGCAGGAACACCACCGACTCGGTGAAGGTGTAGGCCAGGTTCCCGTACTGGTCGAAGGCGCGCAGCATCAGGCCCTGACCGATACCGGCCACCCACATCGCGGTGATGTACAGCACGATCCCGATGGTCGCCAGGAAGAAGTGCACGTACACCAGCTTCAGGCTGTACAGGTTCACGTTCCACAGCCGCGGGATCAGGTGATACAGCGAGCCGAAGGAGATCATCGCCACCCAGCCGAGGGCACCGGAGTGCACGTGACCCACGGTCCAGTCGGTGTAGTGCGACAGCGCATTCACGCTCTTCAGGGACATCATCGGACCCTCGAAGGTCGACATGCCGTAGAACGCCAGCGCGGTGATCAGGAACAGCATGATCGGGTCGGTGCGCAGTTTGTCCCAGGCGCCCGACAGGGTCATGATCCCGTTGATCATGCCGCCCCAGGAGGGCAGCAGCAGCAGGATAGAGAAGGTCGCCGCCAGGGTGGAGACCCAGTCCGGCAGCGCGGTCCAGTGCAGGTGGTGCGCACCCACCCACATGTACAGGAAGACCAGCGCCCAGAAATGGATGATGGACAGCTTGTACGAGTAGATCGGGCGACCGGCCTGCTTCGGCACGAAGTAGTACATCATCCCGAGGAACGCGGCCGTCAGGAAGAAGCCCACCGCGTTATGGCCGTACCACCACTGGGTCATCGCATCCTGCACCCCGGAGAAGATGGAGTAGGAATGCGGGTGGAACAGGCCGACCGGGACCTGGATGTTGTTGAAGATGTGCAGCAGCGCGGTGGCCAGGATAAAGGCCATGAAGAACCAGTTCGCCACGTAGATATGCGGCTGGTTCCGACGCAGCAGGGTCATCAGGTAGATCATGAAGTAGGCGACCCAGACCACCAGGATGATGATGTCGATCTGCCAGTTGAACTCGGCGTATTCGCGGCCCTGGGTGATCCCCATCATGTAGGTGATCACGCCGAGGACCAGCGCCAAGTTCCACCCGTAGAAGGTGAAGCTCGCCATGGAGTCACTCCACAGCCGGGTCTGACAGGTCCGCTGCACCACGTAGTAGGACGTGGCGAACAGCGCGTTACCCCCGAAACCGAAGATCACGGCCGTGGTGTGGACGGGGCGGAAACGCCCGAAGGTGATCTGCGCGATATCGAAGTTCAGGAACGGGAACGCCAGCTGCGAGGCGATCCAGACACCGGCGGCCATCCCGAACACGCCCCAGAGGACGGCGGCAATGGCAAACCGCTTGATAATCGCGTAGTTGTACTGCTCGGAAGTCGCGACTGACGCTGCGGGTGCGGCACCCGCCGTAGTGGCTGCTTGTGACATGACTTTTCCACCTTGCTGCGGGGAACACGGATGTCCCGATGGTTCGGGGGCGTGAACTCTACCCCATTCCGGGCCCACAAAAAACCAATACCGCCTGTGTCACTCGGATATTGAGCGGGACGGGCGGAACTTTTCCTGCCAAAGAGAATACATCTTCCGGTGGATCGCCCGCGAGGGACGCGGGCGGCATTTTCGTTGATCCAGATCAACGAACCGGCTGAACCGGGATCACGCGCCCGCCTGGCCGCGACGGGGGCGGCGCATCCGGCACCCAGGCATGACCATAGACCACCTCCCAGGTCGCGGGCAGACGACCCTCCACGCCGAAGTCGCGGGCATAGGCCTCGGCGACGGCCACCAGACGCCGGGGGCCAAACAGACCCGACGAACGCCCCGCCAGGGCGTTGCGCACCCCGACCCCGCGCAGGTCGCGGATCAGGCCGGTCAGATCCGGGTAGGTCAGGGTCAGGGCCTCCTGGTCCATCACCGGATCGGCAAAGCCGGATCGCACCAGGGCATCGCCGATGTCGTGCATGTCCATGAAGGCGTTGACATGTGCCCCGGCGCCGCCATCCACGGTCGCGAAGGCGGCGCGCAGCTCGCGCAGGGTGTCCGGGCCGAAGGTGGTAAACAGCCACAGCCCGCCCGGGCGCAGGATACGCCGCACCTCGGCGAAGGCCTGGTCGAGGTCGCTGCACCACTGCAGGGCCGAGCTGGAAACCGCCAGATCAAAGGACCGCTCGGCCAGCGGCAGGGCCTCAAGGTCACCGCAGACCACCTGCGGCCGCCGCAGCCAGCGCCCGCGCCGCCGCGCCCGCGCAACCATCTCCGGGGCGAAGTCCACGCCGGCCAGGCGCGCCCCGCGGTAGCGGCGGCTCAGGTGATCCAGGGCCTCGCCGATGCCGCAACCCAGATCGACGATGCGTTCCGGCTCCATCCGGATCCAGTCCAGACGCTCCAGCATCCGCTCCTGCACCTCGCGCTGCAGGACCGCATGCTCCTCGTAGGTGGCAGCGGCCCGTGCAAAGGCCTCGCGCACCCGCGCCTTGTCGAGATCGAAGCTGTCGGGTCGGGTCATGCGGACTCCCCTGCACTGCAGTGATCCAGAAACTCGGAAACAAATCCGGCCAGCCGCTGCGGCCGCGCCCACCAGTCCGCATGACCGCCCGCCCCGCGACCGGTCCGGCCATCGGGGCGCAAGCTCGTCAGTCCCACCTCCACCGCGGCCGGCACCAGCGCGTCCTCCGGCTCCAGCCAGCACGCCACCGGCGTATGTACCTCGGCCCAGGCGGCACGCAGGTCGGCGCCCTGCAGCAGGTCCAGACCCGCCGCCAGCCCATCCGGCGATGCCGGGGCCTCCTGCATCCGGTCCGCCAGTGCGCGCGCAAGCGAGGCCGCATCGGGACTGCCACGAGCACAGAGCATCGCCAGACGCCGATTGAGTCGGCGGCGGTCGCCTCCGAGGGCGGCGCGGAAGTCCTCCAGCTCGTCCAGCGGCAGGGCGGCCGGCCAGTCATCATTACGGATGAAGCGTGGCGTTGCCCCAATCAGTACAAGCCCCTGCGGGCCCGTCCACTGGCGCGCCGCCGCGAGCGCCACCAGGCCGCCCAGGGACCAGCCAGCCCAGACCGGGTACTCGACGTCCGCGGGCAGCGCGGCGATCAGGGCCGCGGCGGCGCCCCCCGCATCCGCCAGCCGCCAGCCGTCGCCCGCGGCCCCATGACCGGGCAGATCCGGCGCCAGCACCCGCGTGCCGGCCGGCAGCTTGGCCCGCAGGGGCGCCCAGACCGCGCCGGAAAAGCCCCAGCCGTGCAACAGCACCAGCGTCGGGTCATGGACCGGGCGGGTCGCAGCCTCCATCTCAGCGCGCTGAACGCCGGCCACCGGCTTGCGTATCATGTGCGCTCGCAATCTCTTGCCCATCCGCGCAGACAGGCTCACCGCTCATGGCTATTACAATCGGCATCATCATCGCGTATCTGCTGGGATCGCTTTCCACGGCCATTCTGGTCAGCAAGCTGCTGCGTCTGCCGGACCCGCGCACCACCGGTTCGAAGAACCCCGGCGCCACGAATGTCCTGCGCTCGGGCGGCAAGAAGGCGGCCATCATCACGCTCATCGGGGATGTCGGCAAGGGCTGGCTGCCGGTATTCGTCGCGCTCCAGCTGGAGCTCTTCCCCGGCTGGGCGATCGGCCTGATCGGCCTGGCCGCCTTCCTCGGTCACGTGTTCCCCGTGTACTACCGCCTTCAGGGCGGCAAGGGTGTGGCCACCGCGCTTGGCGTGATCCTCGCGATCAGCCCGGCGGCCGGCGGACTGGTGCTGCTCACCTGGCTCGTGGTCGCCGCGATCTGGCGATATTCGTCGCTGGCGGCCCTGGTCGCGGCCGGCATGGCCCCGGTGTACACGATCCTGCTGGGCATGGATCACTGGATCAGCGCCGCGGTCGCGCTGATGAGCGTAATCCTGTTCATCCGCCACGACAGCAATATCCGCCGTCTGATGCGCGGTGAGGAATCTCGGATCGGCCAGAAGAACAAGGCCCCGGCCCCCGGAGACTGACGGCCCACCGAGCACGGGCCGGGCAGGGCTTCAGCCCGGTCCAGCCGGAACCGGCGCCTCCAGTTCGGCCAGGGGCCAGCGGGCCCGCGCGGCGACAACCGGGGCCCCGGCATCCCCTACGCCACCGGCCTGCAGCCGCCGCAGCCCGGCCAGCGCGATCATCGCCCCGTTGTCGGTGCAGAACTCCGGGCGCGGAAAATACACCGGCACCCCCTGGCGTTGCGCCATGGCCTGCAGCCCCGCGCGCAGCGTGGTGTTGGCGGCCACGCCACCGGCCACCACCAGCGCCGGGGCCCCGGTCTGCTCCAGACCGCGCCGGGTCTTTTCGACCAGGGTGTCGGTCACGGCCTCCTCGAAGGCGCGGGCCACATCCTCCGGGCGGTAACTTTGCTTCTTCAGCGCGGTCAGGACGGCGGTCTTCAGGCCGGAGAAGCTCATGTCCAGCCCCGGGCGATCCAGCATGGGGCGCGGCAGCCGCAGGGCATCCGGCTCGCCCTGTTCCGCCAGGCGCGCCAGCGCCGGGCCACCCGGATACCCCAGCCCCAGCAGCTTGGCGGTCTTGTCGAAGGCCTCGCCGGCGGCATCGTCGATGCTCTCGCCGATCAGGTCGTAGTCGCCCAGGGCCCGGGCATGGATCAGCTGGGTATGCCCCCCGGAGACCTGCAGCACCAGGAACGGGAAGTCGAGCCCGGTATCCTCCAGAAACGGCGCCAGCAGGTGGCCCTCCAGGTGATGCACCGCCAGCGCCGGGATACCCCAGCCCCAGGCCAGGGAGCGGGCCACCGAGGCACCGGTCAGCAGCGCCCCCAGCAGTCCCGGCCCGCCGGTGTAGGCCACCGCATCCAGGTCCGGCCCGTCCACGCCCGCCTCCTCCAGCACCGCGCGCACCAGCGGCAGGAGCCGCCGGATGTGGTCGCGCGAGGCCAGTTCCGGCACCACGCCGCCGTAGATTGCGTGCAGATCCGTCTGGCTGTACAGCCGGTGCGCGAGCAGGCCACGGTCGCTGTCGATCAGCGCCACGCCCGTCTCGTCACAGGAGGTTTCGATACCCAGTACCTTCATGGCGCCAGCATGCCGGGTTTCGTCGATGCCACCAAGCATCCCCGGAACGACCGCGCCATTGCGCCAGGACCGGGGTTCACAGGCGCCCCCGGCGATCGGGGATACCCCCCAGCGGCAGATGCGCGCAGCCGCGACCGAGAGCCATGACCTGGAAGCGCTCGCCCATCTCGCCCGGCAGGGTCAGCATGCGCACGGCCTGCGCCGCCTGCATGGTCAGGCGGGCATCCTCGCCGCTACCGACGCGGGCCTCGAAACGCTGCGGCAGCCCCGCCCCCAGGAGGAACTCGCCCTGCCCGGCGTAGGCCAGCACATCGAGGCCCGCGGCATCCGCCGCCTCGGCCACAGCGGTGAAGTCGACACTGGCGGTCAGGTCCATCAGCCCCGGATAGGCCAGAGGATCCTGGATCATCTGCTGGCGGTAGTAGCCGACCAGGGTCCCCTGGTGCCGTTCCGGGGCGTAGTAGGCCGCCTGCGGAAAGCCGTAATCCACGATCACGGCCACCCCCTGCTCCAGCCCCTCGGCGAGCGCGCGCACCCACGCCGCCTGCGCCGGCCGCCACTCGGACAGGTAGCCCTCGGGCCAGGGGCCATAGTCGGCCGCCAGCCGCGTCACGGGTTCGGCCAGGGCCGACGGGGCCTCGCGTTCGGCCAGGGTCAGCGCCCCGTCCGCCTCGGTAGTGACGCCGACCTGCCACACGCGCCCCTCACGCCAGCGGAACAGCTCCACCGGCAGGGCATCCAGCACCTCGTTGGCCAGCACCACCCCACGCAAGGGGGCCTCGGGGAGGGCGTCGAGCCAGGCCACACGCGCGTATTCCGCCGGCTCCAGCTGGGCCTGCAGGTGGGCCTGCTGCCGAGCGCGCAGGTCCGGGCTTACCTCGATGATCCAGTACCTCTCCCAGGCGACCCCGAGCTCGCGCAGGGTAGTGATCACATCCCCCGCCAGGCGGCCACTGCCGGCACCGAATTCCAGCAGCGTGCCGGCGCCGTCGAGGTCATCGCGCAGCACCGGGGCCAGCCAGGTCGCCAGGGTCTCGCCGAACAGCGGCGAGAGCTCCGGCGCGGTGACGAAGTCCCCGCCCTCGCCCAGCTTGTGTGCCCCGTTCACGTAATAGCCCAGACCCGGCGCATACAGGGCCGCCTGCATGTAATCGACGAACGGAAGGAACCCCTGGCCCGCCGCAATACTCTGTTGCAGGTGAGTGCGCAGACGCGCGGCGATCTCCCGGGCGACCGGATCGTCGGCGGTGTTTGTGCTAGGTTTCGGCGGCAACATGGCGACGCATGGTACCAACCCGGGGATGGACGTGGCGCAGGCACCCACCGACAATTTGAGCAGGACACCCGACCCGGCGGGCGTGGTGCTGATCACCGGGGCCGCACGGCGCGTCGGCGCCACCATTGCCCGGCACCTGCACGCGGCCGGGTTGCGGGTGCTGATCCATTACCGCGGCTCGCGTGACGAGGCCGACGCGCTCGCCGCCGATCTGAACGCGGTGCGCCCCGACAGCGCCCGCACCCTGCAGGCCGACCTGCTCGACCCCCAGGCCATCGAAGTCCTCGCCCGCGACGCCGAGGCGGCCTGGGGGCGGCTGGACTTTCTCGTCAACAACGCCTCGACGTTCTATCCAACCCCCGTGGGCGAGATCCGCGAATCCGCCTGGAACGACCTGATCGGCTCCAACCTGAAGGCGCCGACCTTCCTCACCCAGGCGTGCAACCCGGCGCTGCAGCGGGCGCAGGGCGCGGTCGTCAACATCGTGGATATCCACGCGCTGCGCCCGCTGAAGGGCTACCCGGTGTATTCGGCGGCCAAGGCCGGGCTCTGGGCCCTGACCCAGGCCTTTGCCCGCGAACTGGGGCCCGGCGTGCGGGTCAATGGGGTTGCGCCCGGCGCGATCCTGGCGCCGGAGGATGCGCAGAATACCGGCACCCACGAGGCCATGATCGAGCGCACCGCCCTCAAACGCGAGGGTAGCCCGGAGGATATCGCCCGCACCGTGCGGTTCCTGCTGCTGGATGCGCCCTACATTACCGGCCAGGTCATCCCGGTGGATGGCGGCCGCTCCGCGTCGCAGTAGCCGTACCCGGGGTCAGCCGCGCTACACTGGCCAGAACCAAGAACACGCGTCAGGAGACCACCCGATGATCGATTCCAAACGCTTCGACGACCTGGCTCGCCGGATCACCGAAAGCCTCCCGGAGTCCGTGCGCCACATGCAGGAAGACGTGCAGCGCCAGGTCCGCTCATCGCTGCAAAGCGGCTTCGAGCGCATGGACCTGGTCACCCGCGAGGACTTCGACATTCAGGTCGCCCTGCTGGAGCGCACCCGCGAACGCCTCGCCGAACTGGAGGCTCGCGTAGCTGCGCTGGAGGGGCGGCCGGACGACACCTCGGGGCAGTAGCCACCACTGAAACCACCCGCCGGGGACGGACCCCCGGCGGCCGAACGGAGGGGCACGGATGCCCGTCACCATTGCCTACGCCCGCGCCATCGACGGCATCCATGCCCCGCTGGTGACCATCGAGACCCATCTGGCCAATGGCCTCCCGGCCTTCCAGATCGTCGGCCTGCCGGAGGCCGCGGTGCGCGAGAGCCGTGATCGCGTGCGCGCGGCGATCCAGACCAGCGGCTTCGAATTCCCGCGGCGGCGCATCACCGTCAACCTGGCCCCCGCAGACCTGCCCAAGGACGGCGGCCGCTTCGACCTCGGGATCGCGCTGGGCATCCTCGCCGCCAGCCAGCAGATCCCGGCCGAAGCGCTGGCGGCGCACGAATTCCTGGGCGAACTGGGGCTGGACGGCCAGTTGCGGCCGGTGGGCGGCACACTGGCGGCCGGGCTCGCCGCCGCGGATGCCGACCGCGCCCTGGTGGTCAATCCGGAGGACGGCGCCGAGGCGGCACTGGCAAGCCGCGCGCGGGTGTTCACCGGGTCGCACCTGACCGCGGTATGCGCGGCGCTGGCCGGACGCGACGCCCTGGCACCCGCCCGGCCGCCCGACCCGAACCCGCCGAGCCACCCGGACCTCGCGGACGTACGCGGCCAGCACCAGGCGCGGCGCGCCCTGGAGATCGCCGCGGCTGGCGGGCACCACCTGCTGATGGTCGGCCCGCCCGGCAGCGGCAAGTCGATGCTCGCGGCGCGCATCCCCGGCATCCTGCCGCCGATGGACGAGGCCGAGGCGCTGGAGACGGCCGCCATCCACAGCCTGCGCGGCAGCACCCACCTGCGGGGTGACTGGCGGGCCCGGCCGTTCCGCTCCCCCCATCACACCGCGTCGGGCGTGGCCCTGGTGGGCGGCGGCAGTACCCCGCGCCCCGGGGAGATCTCGCTTGCGCACCAGGGCGTGCTGTTTCTGGACGAACTGACGGAGTTCGACCGCGCGGTGCTGGACGTGTTGCGCGAACCGCTGGAGACCGGCGTGATCCACATCTCGCGTGCCGCCCGCCAGGCCGAGTTCCCGGCCCGCTTCCAGCTCGTGGGTGCGATGAACCCCTGCCCGCAGGGCTTCGACTGCGACCTGGCCGAACGCTGCGAATGCACCCCGGAACAACGGGCCCGGCACCGCAAGCGCCTGTCCGCACCCCTGCTGGACCGGATCGACCTCGCCATCGAGGTGCCCCGGATCCCGCCGGCCGACCTGGCCGGCGCGACCGAGCCCACCGAGACGTCCGCCGCGGTCGCGACGCGCGTGACCCGGGCGCGCAACCGCCAGCAGGCGCGCCAGGAGGGGCTCAACAGCACCCTGGATGGCGCGGGACTCGACCGACACGCCGCCCTTGCGGCCGTCGACCGCGAGCTACTGGACAAGGCGGCCGAGCGCTTCCGTCTCTCGGCACGGGCCTATCACCGCATCCTGCGCGTGGCGCGCAGCATCGCCGATCTGGAGGGCGCGGAAGCGATTGCCACCCGACATCTCACCGAGGCGCTGAGCTACCGCGCCCTGGACCACTGGCGTACCCAATAAACGGGGAAGCGTCGGCCCGCAAAGAAAAGGCCCCGCCCGGTCTACCGGGCGGGGCCTTTGTACGCGGAAACGGCGCGACGATCAGTCTTCGAAGGTCGCCACGTAGACCGCCAGATCGGCGATGTCCTGATCCGACAGGTTCGCGGCATTCGGCGCCATCAGGGCCGTCTGGTCACCAACGGTCTCGCCGGCGCGGTAGCGCACCAGCTTGTCGGCGATGTACTCGGCATCACGGCCGGCCAACGCCGGGAAGACCGGGGTGCCCTGACCCTGCGCACCATGGCAGGCCACGCAGGTGTTGTAACGCGACTGACCGCGCTCAACATCACCCTCGTCGACCGCAATAGCGGCCACGGCTTCGGCCTCTTCCTCGGCGGCCGCTTCGCCCGCGTCGGTGGTGGCCACCGGCTCCTCGCCTTCAGCGGCGGCGTCGTCCGCTGCGGTGTCGCCGTTTCCGTTGGCACTGCCCTCGTAGCCGTGATCAACGCCTGCCTGATCGAGCATGTAGGCCACGACTTCATTCATCTGCTCGTCGGTCAGGCTGGAGTCGCCACCGCGGGCCGGCATCGCGCCGATGCCGTTGATCGAGTTCTCGAACAGGGTCTCCAGACCCTTGTCGTTCAGACGGTTAGTCCACTCGTCCGTGTCATCCTTGAGCGGGGCACCGGAGGCGCCCGAGTCATGGCAGGCGGCGCAGACGTTGGCGTAGATGTCGCCCGGGCTGAGGTCCGCGGCTTCCTCGGCGGTATCCACCTCACCGGAGACCACCCGGCCGATCGGCGCGATGCGCTCGGCAATACGCTCCTCGCTCACGGCCTCCGCCTGGGAACCCATCATGCCCCCAATCCAGCTCGCAAGCTGCGACACCAGAAACAGGACTGTCGCCAGCAGGGCCAGGGACGAGATAAACAGCAACACCTTGTTCCCGGTGTCCATCTTGATCGGTTGATTTCCCACTTCTCTCCCTCCGAGATCCTGGCCATGCATGGCCTTGTGGTGTGCTCTTTCGAAAGCGCTCGCGCGGTACGCGCAAATCGGGCGCAGAGTATAGGGCATCATGCCAGGCGCGACCACAAACCCAGCGGCGCGGTCAAATATGGCTGGACGCACCCGCGGCCCCGCCCGTATCATTGCAGCCCTTGCGCCCGTAGCTCAGCTGGATAGAGCGCTGCCCTCCGGAGGCAGAGGTCAGAGGTTCGAATCCTCTCGGGCGCGCCATTACTCAGAAAGGGGCCCTCGTGGCCCCTTTCTGAGTAATGGGGTGTCTGAGGGCCTCGATTCGAACCTCCGTTCGAATCGAGGCCCGCGAAGCGGGCCGACATCGCGGTGCAGCCAACGGCTGCACCGGTCCGAAGGACCGAGCCGCCACAGGCGGCGCAGCCATCCTCTCGGGCGCGACGCCCGAACACCCCGGACGTAGCCCCAAGCTCCATTCAAGCCGAGACCCGCAGCGCGGGCTGAGCGCGCCACAGCCACGGCCCGTGCCGGCTCGAAGGACCGGCGGCGCAACGAGCCCAGCCCCTCGGCGGCAGCCTCGGGACGTTCGCCGACACGAAGCCAGCCTCGCGCCCCCCACCCTCTCGGGCGCGAAGCACGAACACCCCCGAATCCAACCCGGCGAACCTCCAGTTCGAGCCGAGGCCCGCGCAGCTGCGCTGACATCCCCGTCCGCCGGATACAGCCCGAACGTTCCGCCAGCCTTCCGTTCCGCCCTTACCCGCCACAGCGCCCGCGGCGCACTGTCCGAATCGACTCCCGGCATGATCTGGATCAAATCGGAGGCCGGCTCCGGGGGCTAGCGTCGAAGGTGCATGGACCCAACTAGAGGAAAGATCATGCTGATGGAAATCATGTTTCAGTCGCCCATCGGGATCCTGACGATCGTGACGCTGGCGGGCATCGCGGCCTTCTTCGCGTACGTGATTTACTTCATCGTTCACGGGATGCACGAGAACGACAAGGGGCAATAGGCCCGGACGGATCCTGCCCGGGGCAGCCCCTCCAAACAGAAAAGGCCGGGGCGTCGGTCATCCAACGCCCTGGCCTTTGGTACGGGTTACCCGGAGCGCCCGGGTAACCCGTATGGTTGCGTCCGACTCAGGAGCCGGAGCCCCCGGGCGTATCACCCAGTTCGGCGCGCGGCGCGTCGCCACGGCGAGCATCCGCGGCCACTTCCGGGCCGACGCGGCTCGGCTCGGCCAGGGAGTCGGTGCAGGTCTGGGCACCGTGGTACAGGCGCACGACGTGCTTGGCCTCGGCGAAGAACAGCCAGCGCTCCATGCCGATCCCGACCAGGCTCGAGACCGCCGCCAGCCAGGCAATACCGGCCGGCGCACCGGAGAGGATCGAGCCGAAGACCAGCACCGGGGCGATGAAGCCGAGCAGGAAGACGCCCATCTTGATGTTGTCGATGGTGTCCTTGCGCGGGTCGTAGCCGAATTCGTCGGTCAGGAAGGTGCCGGCCGTATGACCGGTATCCAGCAGACGCACGGTCGCCCGGTTGAAGGTGGTCGCGGTGTTGATGGTCGGGCCGTTCACGCGCGAGATCCAGAAGTAGTAGATCCCCTTGAGCAACGCGGCGGCCAGCAGCGCGACGATGGCCACGCCCGCGTGCAGCGTGGTGGCATTGCCGAACACCGCGGCGATGGCGGCGAACAGCGTGGTGCCGGTCGCGATGCCCAGCATGATGTAATTCGCCGGGGTCAGCGCCGTGTTCCACTGGCGGATGGTCTTCAGGCAGCCATAGATCATGCCCGTGGAGAACAGCGTGATCACGGCCAGCACGGCAGCGATCGCGCCGGCCATGGCGGGCAGCGGCCCGATGGCCGAACCCTGCAGCAGCACACCCAGGCCGTAGATACCGGCGAAGGGGTAGAACAGCACCGCGAACACGGCCTCGCGCGACAGCCAGGAGGTCTTGAAGCGCATGAAGGAACGCCAGGCGTTCTTCTTGTTCGCCAGATGGCCGGTGGAAAGCATCAGCCCCAGGGTGATCATCCCCAGCGACACCAGGCCGTGCGCCAGCAGCTCGCCGTGGCTCATGGCCGGGCCGATACCCGCGAGATGGAAGGCCGCCAGCAGGATGAACAGGCCGTAGCCCGCACCCGAGATGACGGTAAACAGGATGACGGAAAATGCCGGATGCATATGAATTCTCCCGTTCGGGCCGCGTCTAGCGCGCGACCATCTTGTTGACCCAGTCCTTCACCGAGGTGACGAGCTTGTTGGCGCGCACATCGTCGGTGGGGATCGGGCGGGTGATACGCGGGGGCAGATAGGTGTTGACCGGCTTGTAGCCCAGCTCCGGCATCTGCTTCACGCCGCCGCGCTCGCGCACCAGGCGGCTGACCTCGGAGTCCTGATCGTCGAAGTCACCGAAGAACCGGGCGTGCGCCGGGCAGGTGATCACGCAGGCGGGCTGGCGCTCTTCCGGCGGAAGCTGCTCGTCGTAGATTCGGTCCACGCACAGCGTGCACTTCTTCATCACGCCGTCTTCGCGGTCCAGCTCGCGCGCACCGTAGGGGCAGGCCCAGGCGCAGTAGTTGCAGCCCATGCACTTGTCCTGGTCGACCAGCACGATGCCGTCTTCCGGGCGCTTGTAGGATGCGCCGGTCGGGCAGACGTTCACGCAGTCGGCATGCTGGCAGTGCATGCAGGACATCGGGATGTTCACGGTCTTGTTGTTGGGATAATCGCCGACTTCGTAGTGGCGAATACGGTTGAACCACACGCCGCTGGGGTCCTCGCCATAGGGACGATAGTCGGTCAGCGCGCCGGTGGTACCGCTGGTGTTCCACTGCTTGCAGGCCACCGCGCAGGCGTGACAGCCCACGCAGGTATCCATGTCGATTACGAGTCCAAGTCGCATTTCAGGTACTCCTCAAATTCTCTCGGGCCGCCGGCTTCGGCCGGCGGCATGGCCCGGATCCGTGATGCCTACTGTTCGTCGTCCAGCGAGCCGCGCGTCAGCACGTCGCGGATGGAACGGTTCAGGTGCACCGGCTTGTGCGCCGCGTAGCGGAGCTGGTCCGGGGCCTCGGACATGCCGGGCGCCGGCTTGATCGTGTCGAAGTCGGGCCAGGTGCTGGCCTCTTCCGGGTCGGCCGGGGTGATCTTGACCTTCAGGTCGTACCACGCGGCCTGGCCGGTGACCGGGTCGGAGTTGGTGATGTTGTCCACCGGGTCGCCCTTCTTCGGCAGCAGCTCACTGATCAGGTGGTTCATCAGGAAGCCCTTGTTGGACTCGTTCGCGTCCGGCTTCAGGCCCCAGGCGCCCTTCTGCTTGCCGATGGCGTTCCAGGTCCAGACGGTGTTCGGCTCGCAGCCCTCGATCAGCTTGACCTGCACGCGGATCTTGCCGTTGTGCGACTCCAGCCAAACCCAGGACATGTCCGCGATGCCCATGGACTCCGCCTTGCCACGGTTCATGTACAGATAGTTCTGGGCGCAGATCTGACGCAGCCAGGCATTCTGCGAATCCCAGGAGTGGTACATGAACATCGGGCGCTGGTTGACCGCATAGAACGGGTACTCGTCCTCGTCGATCCGGGTCTGCTCCAGCGGCTTGTGCCAGATCGGCAGCGGATCGAAGAACTGGGTCAGGCGATCCTTGTGCTCCTGCTTGGTCGGCTGCGGGCCGTCATACAGGCCCTGGCCGGCCAGCTTGAAGCGCTGCTGGGTCTCGGAGTAGAGCTCGATGGTGATCGGATCGGTCTTGCCCACCCAGCCGGCGTGCTTGGCCAGCTCCAGGTAGTCCTTGTTGGCGAAGCGGTAGAACTGCTGGTTCGGTGCCAGGTGATGCACGAAGAACCCCTGGTTCTCGATGTACGCCTCCCACTGCTTCGGGTTCGGCTCGCCACGCAGGTGGGTCTTGCCGTCCTTGCCGCGGTAGCCGGACAGGAAACCGATGCCGGGCTCCTTCTCGAAGTTGACGATGAAGTCCTTGTAGTCCGCGAACTTGCGGCTGCCGTCGTCCTTGGTGAACGCCGGGAACTTCAGACGCCCTGCCAGCTCGACCATGACCTCCTGCCAGGGACGCACGTCGCGATCGACCTCGAGGATCGGGTGGCGGATGGAGTCCGCCGCCGCGGCCGGCTCGGAGATCGGGCGGTCCAGCATGGAGATGGTGTCGTAGCGCTCCAGATAGGTCGTATCCGGGAGCACCAGATCGGCAAAGTTGACCGTCTCCGAGTGGAACGCATCCGCGACCACCAGGAACGGGATCTTGTACTCGCCGCTGTCGTCCTTCGCCCGCAGCATGTCCATCACCTCGGCGGTATTCATCGAGGAGTTCCAGGACATGTTCGCCATGAAGAAGATCAGCGTGTCGATCGGATAGGGATCGCCGTTGACCGCATTGGTCACCACCATGTGCATCAGGCCATGGTTGGAGATCGGGGCATCCCAGGAGAACGCCTTGTCGATGCGCAGCGGGTTGCCTTCGTCATCGATGACCAGGTCCTCCGGCGCGGTCGGGAAACCGAGCGGCGGGCTCTTCAGCGGGGTGTTCGGCGCGCATTCCTTGGCCGGCTTGATGCCCGGCGGGACGTGCTTGGGATACGGCGGCTTGGCCAGGTGACCGCCGGGGCAGTCCACCGAGCCCAGCATGATCTGCAGCAGATGGATCGCGCGGCAGGTCTGGAAGCCGTTGGAGTGCGCGGAGATGCCGCGCATCGCGTGCATGGACACCGGGCGACCGAACACCTTGTCGTGCTTGCGGCCCCAGGAGTCGGTCCACTCGATATCGAGTTCGATCGTCTCCTTGAACGCGACGTGCGCCATCTCCAGCGCCAGGCGCTCGGTCTGGTCGGCCGGGACGCCGGTGACCTCGGCGGTGTTCTCCGGGGAATACTCGTCGCTCAGGTAGCGCTCGGCCAGCAGCGTCATCACGGTCTTGACCGGGCGGCCGTCGGGCGCGGTGTACTCGCCGAACAACGCCGGCTTGATGTCGACCTGGGTGCCGTCGACGAACGCCTCCTGTTCCAGCTCCCAGACCAGCGGGTTGCCGGCCTCGTCACGCAGGATCAGGCCATCGCCCTTCTGCCCCGGGGTCTGCACCACCAACTGGGTGGCGTTGGTGTAGCGCACCAGGAAGTCCCAGTCGAACTGGTCGTTCTTCAGCAGCACGTGCAGCATCGACAGCGCGAACAGGCCGTCGGTACCGGGCTTGATGCCCACCCACTCGTCGGCGATCGCCTGGTAGCCGGTGCGCACCGGGTTGATCGCGACAAACTTGCCGCCGCGGCGCTTGAGCTTCTCCAGCCCGATCTTGATCGGGTTGGAGGCATGGTCTTCCGCCACGCCCCAGAGCATGTGGTACTTGGTGCGGTCCCAGTCGGGGTCGCCGAATTCCCAGAAGGCGAAGCCGGTGGTATACAGACCGCCGGTGGCCATGTTCACCGAGCAGAAGCCGCCGTGGGCCGCCCAGTTGTAGGTGCCGAACTGGGTCGCCCACAGACCGGTCAGGGCCTGCATCTGGTCGCGGCCGGTGAAGAACGCCAGCTTGCGCGGGTCGGTCTCGCGGATCTTCTGCAGCCGCGTGGACAGCATGTCCAGGGCCTCGTCCCAGGAGATCGGCTCGAACTCGCCGGCGCCGCGCTCGGTGCCGGGCTTGCGGCGCATCGGCTGGTGCAGGCGCGCCGGGGACTGCTGCTTCATGATCCCCGCGTTACCCTTGGCACACAGCACCCCCTTGTTGATCGGGTGATGCCGATTGCCCTGGATATAGCGGACCTTGTTGTTCTGGACGGTAACCTTGATGCCGCAGCGGCAGGCACACATGTAGCAGGTGGTGTACTTGATCTCCTGCTCGCTGTGGTTCTCGAACTCGGGCAACGCGCTCATTCAGACGACCCCATAGATTACGGTTTGCTTATTCATGGGCCATATTGGCCATAAGCCGGGCTTTTGGCCAACGAAAAGTTCTTATCTTGGAATAAGATAAAATTATCTGTGAGAGATTTTGTTTATTGCCGCAACGATTCTGAGGCATTGTTGTTGCGTTCTCGGAGAAGTGGTCTACGATGTGTGTGATGAAACATATCGCCCCCATCGGCAGGACGGAGCACCCCATGGAACAGCCCCTCAAGGACGAGAACGCACTGGTGGATGCCTTCGGCCGCCGCATCGAATATGTCCGCCTCTCGGTCACCGACCGCTGCGACCTGCGCTGCTTCTACTGCATGCCCAAGGGCTTTCGCGACTTCGAGGAGCCGGATCACTGGCTCAGCTTCGAGGAGATCGAGCGCGTCATGGGAGCCTTCGGACGTCTGGGCACCCGCCGCGTGCGCCTGACCGGCGGCGAGCCGCTGGTACGCAAGAACCTCCCGGACCTGGCCGCACGCCTGAACGCCCTGCCTGGCATCGACGACATCTCGCTGTCCACCAATGCCACGCGCATGGCGCGCCATGCCCAGGAACTGAAGGATGCCGGCGTGGCGCGCATCAACGTCAGTCTCGACTCGCTCAAGCCGGAAGTCTTCAAGGAGATCACCGGCGGCAAGCTGGAGAAGGTCCTGGACGGGCTGATGGCCTCCAAGGCCGCCGGGCTCGACCCGATCAAGATCAACATGGTGGTAATGGGCGGGATCAACGAGCCGGAAGTCGAGGACATGGTGGACTTCTGCATCGAGCACGGCTTCACCCTGCGCTTCATCGAGACCATGCCGATGGGCGACACCGGCCGCGAGGCGAAAGAGGGTCACTACGTGAACCTGCAGGACGTGCGCGCCCGTCTGGAGCAGCGCTACAACCTGGTACCCGGCGTGATGCCCGGCGGCGGCCCGGCGCGCTACATGCAGATCCCCGATACGCCGGTGCGCATCGGCTTCATTACGCCGATCTCGCAGCACTTCTGCGATACCTGCAACCGCGTGCGCCTGTCGGTGGACGGCACCATCTACACCTGCCTGGGCAACGACCACAGCCTGAACCTGCGCCCCTACCTGCGCGAGGGCTGCACCGATTCCGAACTGGAGGATCTGGTGGTCCAGGCCATCAACCTGAAACCGGAACGCCACGAATTCTCCGAGCGCCCGGAAAAGGTCATGCGCTTCATGTCCATGACCGGCGGCTAGCGTCACGGCGGGGCTGGCCCCGATCCCGTAGGAGGCCAGCCTTCTGGCCGATGGGGTGTGACAAGCGTCCCATCGGCCAGAAGGCTGGCCTCCTACATGCCTGGGGCCTCGACACCGCGCGAGCATTCCACAGGAACGAGGAAGGCCCGCTGGAAAGCGGGCCTTCTACGTGTCGGCGAACGGCGATCGGGCTCAGTCGACGGCGCCTTCCGGCGGCAGCTTTTCCTTCATGGAGTCGGACAGCGGCACGTCGTGCACGACCAAAACCGGCAGGCGGGCGTTGCGCACCAGCCACTCGGTCGCGGAACCGGAGAGCATGTTGGCGATCTGACTGCGCCCGCGGGTCCCCATCACGATCATATCCGCGCCCCACTCCTCCGCATGACGGGAGATCTCCTCCGGCGCACTGCCCACGGCGATGGCGACCTCGTCATCTGCCTCCGCCCACTCCTGCAACTGCGACCGGATTTTTTCTTCCGCCGAATGGCGCATTTCCTTTGCATTCAGGGGCGACGACCCCGCACCACTGAACGCACCAGCGGAACTGGGCCCTGCCACGTCCGACGGCTTCATCACATAGAGCAGCCGCTTCTTCGCCCCAGGGCAGTGCTGGCGTGCAACAGCCAGGGCCGCGGCAGAGGCGGGCGAGAAGTCGACGGCGATGATGACGCGCTGCAGCATGAAGATCCCCAATTGAACGCATGGAAGGGCCCCGGCAAAGGCTTGAGCGGGGCGGCAAACTTCAGGACGGGCTTATGAAGTGCTAGACTTTGTCGCCTTTCCTGGCGGTTTCAGTCTGTACCGGCATTGAACCGCTTGCAACCGCGCCATCCACTGGTGGCAACCGGGCCCGGCTACTTCGCACAAGTCTCTGGTACCTGTTCGTTCACCCGTTGATCCCGACGCATGTCGGCTTCGGCGCGCATCGGTATTGGGGAACGTAACGTGCAGCAGACCCTACAAGACTTCCTGTCCCGCCAGCGCAAGATCTGGTTGTTCAATGTGCGCGGCGACCTGATTGCCGGGATCGTGGTCGCGCTGGCCCTGATCCCGGAGGCGATCGCGTTCTCCATTATCGCCGGGGTGGACCCGAGCGTGGGCTTGTACGCGTCCTTCACCATGGCGGTAGTGATCGCCTTCGCCGGAGGGCGCCCCGGGATGATCTCGGCCGCGACCGGGGCCATGGCCCTGCTGATGGTGACACTCATCGCCGAGCACGGACTGCAGTACCTGCTGGCCGCGACCATCCTGACCGGGATCATCCAGATCCTGTTCGCCTGGGCCAAGCTCGCGCGCTACATGATGTTCATCCCGCGCACGGTGCTGGTCGGCTTCGTGAATGCGCTGGCGATCCTGATCTTCCTGTCGCAGGTGCCCTACCTGGTGGATGGCGACACCACCATGTGGGCGCTGGTCACCGCCGGGCTGCTCATCCTCTACGGCCTGCCGATGATCCCGGGCTATCCGAAGCTGCTGCCGCCGCCGCTGGTCGCGATCGTGGTGCTCAGCGTCGTGGTCTACTTCATGGGCCTGCCGACGCTGGAGGTCGGCGACATGGGCGATCTGCCGGACGGCCTGCCGGTGTTCCTGTTCCCGGATATCCCGCTGAACTGGGAGACGTTGCAGATCATCTTCCCGACCGCCTTCGCGCTGGCGATCGTCGGCCTGCTGGAGTCGCTGCTGACCGCCTCCATCCTCGACGACCTGACCGACACCCCGTCGGGCAAGAACCGCGAGGCCCAGGGCCAGGGCATCGCCAACATCGTCACCGGCTGCTTCGGCGGCATGGCGGGCTGCGCGATGATTGGCCAGTCGGTGATCAACATCAAGTCCGGGGGGCTGGGGCGGTTGTCCACGCTGTCGGCGGGGATCTTCCTGCTGATCTTCATCGTGTTCCTCGGCGACCTGGTCTCGATCATCCCGATGGCCGCGCTGGTCGCGGTGATGATCATGGTCTCCATCGCCACCTTCGACTGGGGCTCGCTGACCACCCTGCACAAGCTGCCGCGTACCGACGCCACCGTGCTGATCGTGACCGTTGGCACCACCGTGATCACCCACGACCTGTCGCTGGGCGTGTTCGCCGGCGTGCTGCTCTCGGCGATCTTCTTCGCGCGCAAGATGGTCAAGGCGGTCGAAGTCACCAGTGCCTTGTCCGAGGACGGCCAGACGCGCATCTACACCGTGCGCGGCCAACTGTTCTTCGTCGCCGTGGACAAGTTCATCGACAGCTTCGACTACCGCGAGGGCATCCATCACATCGAGATCGACCTGACCCGCGCCTCGCTGTGGGACAGCTCGGCGGTGGCCGCCATCGACAAGGTCGTCGGCAAGTTCCGCCGCAACGGCATGGAGGTCGAAGTGAAGGCCCCGCGCGGCGAGAGCGGCGAACTCCACGACAGGCTGGCGCTGCACGACAAGGGCGCTGACCCGGGGCCGGGCGAGCACTAGCGCCGCCACCGTCATTGCGAGGAGTGCAGCGACGAAGCAACCTCCTTCCGAGACGCTCGGACCCCGACGCTGCGCAAGCTTCAGGAGGTTGCCGCGGCCCCTGCGGGGCCTCGCAATGACGGTGCCCGTGGCGGCGCCGGGGGATTGGAGAGATTGGACCTCTTGTCCAGGCGTGGCAGGCTAGGCGGATGATGAACCTTCGCCGGCCGGCACCCCCGGCCGACCCCCGGGCCGAGCGCGAGCGGATTCGGCGCGCGCTGCTCTGGCCCATGCTGGGGGCCGCCCTCCTGATCGTGATCCATGCCCTGCACGACCTGGTCGGCGGGGACTGGTCGCGGCTGGGCATCCTGCCGCGCGACGCGGTCGGGGCGCTGGGTATCATCACCTCGCCGCTGATCCACGGCTCCTGGGGCCACCTGCTCGCCAATGTGCCGACCCTGTGGGTGCTCGGCATGCTCACGCTCTACGGCTTCCCGCGCGCCACCCGCGTTGCGGTCCCGATGATCTGGCTGATGGGCGGACTGGGCGTCTGGCTGTTTGCCCGCGAGGGGCTGCACATTGGCGCCTCGGGCCTGACCCACGGGCTGATGTTCTTCGCCGTGGTGATCGGGATTCGCCGCCGCGATGCGCTGTCCATCGCGGTGGCCATCATCATCCTGTTTCTCTACGGCAGCATGATCTGGGGCGTCTTCCCCAGCGGCCCCAGGGTCTCGTTCGAGGCCCACCTGTTCGGTGCGGTTGTCGGTGCGGTCTGCGGCTGGTTCCTCTATCGCCGCGACCCGTTCCCGGTATATCGGCGGCATGACTGGGAGGACGAGGACCCCACCGACGCCGAGACCCTGCGCAAGATCGAACAGGGGCGGCTCGACGAGATCGAGCCGAAAGAAGCACCGGAGGGGCCCGGGCGCGGCGGCTAGCCGGGCCTGTCTTGATGCGCTTCGCGGAGATCTGCCAGTGACGACGCGAGACCCGGCTGGGTAGCAGGCGCTAGCGTCCGAAGGTCATACGCATCCCCGCCAACAGGGTCAGGCCCGGGGCCGGCTCGTAATAGCGGCGGTTGCCGTCGTTGATGCGGATATTGTCGACGTGGTCCGCGTCGAGCAGGTTGTTCGCGGCCACGAAGGCCTCGACATGGGCGTTGCCATCCTGCCAATGGCGGCCCGCGCGCAGGTTCAGCGTGGTCTGCCCACCCACCCGTTCGTCATTGGCGTCGTTCACGTAGCGCCCGCCCGTGTACAGCGCATCGATGGTGAAAAAGTACGGGCCCTGGCGCCAGTCGGCCTCCACGAACAGCTGCTCGCGCGGCAGCCCGGGCAGCCGATTACCATCCTGCCGCTCACCCTGCTGGTCCACGAAATCCCGATAGCGGAAGTCGTTCAGGCTGAGCGCGCTGGACAGCGTCCACTGCTCGGTCGCGGCCCAGTCGACCGCCAGCTCGAAACCGTTGCGCGCGGTTCGGCCGGCGTTGGTGTAGAACGTGCGACCGTCCACGTTGGGCTCCTCGAACGGGGCGATCTCGTCGCGCACGCGGGTCGCGTAGACCGAGGCATCCCAGGCCAGGCGACCGGTCTCGCGGCGGATCCCGACCTCGATGCTGCGTGCCCGCTGGGGGTCGAGGGCGTCGTTGAAGCCACCCCCGCCCTCGGGGTTCGCGAACTCGGTGAAGGTCGGGGTCTCGAAGTTGGTGGCCACGTTCACGTAGGCCCGGTAGTCCGGCTGGAAGTGCCAGATCAGCCCCGCCATCGCGCTGGTCTCGCGGAAGGTCCTCGCATCCGAGCGATCCGGTTCGCCGACCCGGTCAGAGAAGTGGTCGTCGATGGACATGCGGATGCGGTCGTGGCGCGCGCCGAGCACCATGTTCCAGTCCGACCCCAGCGCGGTGTCGGTTTGTATAAACACTCCTCGCGAGCGGGCGCGCTCTAGCTGGTCCAGGGCCAGATCTCCAACGACTTCGTCTTCGTCACAGTCCAGCCCCGGTGTGAAAGTACCCGACGTACAGCGCCGAGTGCGGTCGTCACGCTGCTCTTCCAGGTCGATCCCGGTCAGCACCCGGGTGGGTCCGATGTCCTGTTCGTACTGGGCGTTGAGGCCGTAGAAGTATCGTTCGTAGGCTACCCGTGAGTCGCCGGGGAATGGCAGTTGCTGCGCGTAGTCGCGCTGCGTCCAGAACCCCCCGAGGCGCAGCTCGCCGGGCCCGAGCGACTGTTCCCACTGCAGCCCCGTCGTGAGCTGCTCGGCCTCCTGCGTGCTGTCGAGGGCCGTGGCCAGCGGGGCGGCCGCTCGCCGGTTCTGACGCATCTCCTCGCGGGTGAGTCCGCCGGGGTCGTCGGTGCGTGGGGCATCGAGGTAGCGCAGGTGGAAGTTCAGCGTGCCGGCCTCCAGCTCCGAGGCGGTGTGCAGGCGCAGGTAGCGCTTCTCGGCGGTGGACTGGTCGCGGTAGCCGTCGATCGCGAAATCGTGGGCGGTCAGGGAGTAGCGATGGGTCCCGTGGTCCTGTTCGGCGATGGCCTCGGCGCGGCGATAACCGTAGCTGCCCAGCAGCACCCCGCCACCAAAGCCACGCGGGTCGCGGCCGTCGCGGGTGCGCGCCGAGATCACGCCTCCGGAGGCATTGCCGTACAGCGCGGCGCTGGGTCCGCGCAGCACCTCGATGTCGCGCAGGTTCAGCAGGTCGATCGCGTCCACCTGTGACTGGCCGTCGGGGGTGGTCTCGGGGATGCCGTCCTGCAGGATGCGTAGCCCGCGCACCCCGAACGGCGCCCGCGAGCCGAAGCCGCGGATGGAGATGCGCGCGTCCTGCGCAAAGTTGTAGCGGTTCTGGGCGAACAGCCCCGGCACACGATTGAGCGCCTCGTCCAGCTGCAGGCCCTGCCGCCCCTCGGTCGCCTGGCGCTCGTCCACGCGCGATACCGCGGCCGGCAGGTCCGCCAGCGGCGTGGCCAGCCTGGGTGCGGTGACGGTGACTTCGACGGGATCCAGGACCAGTGCTTCGTCGTCGGCCTGTGCCGTGGCCGCCACCAGAAGACCGGCGAATAGCGGCCAGCGTACGCGTCCAGAGAACGTCGGATCCGGCCGTCGCACCACCTCGGTCCCTCCCATTCGGTACTGCATCATGGCGGGCGTCGAGCCTGCCCGCTCTTCAGAGGACTCGCCCCTCGCTGGCAGGTTCCCGGCTCAGGTGTTTCATTTGCGCAACAGTGTCGCGTTTTAACGCGATCTTCACCGCCCCGTAACGGACACGTCACTCGCGCTCCCCATGCTTGCGCCCTGTCGGGACGGCTTCGCGTCTCGCCAACCTGCACATTCCAATAGGGGAGAAACCCATGAATCGCAAGCAACTGCTGACCAGCCTGATTGCGGCCGGTCTGGTCGTACCGGCCCTGGCCACTGCCGACTGGACGCTGTACGGCCGCGCCCACCTGTCCGCCGATGTCCTCGACGACGGCGCCGACTACAACGAGTTCAATGTCTCGAGCAATTCCAGCCGCCTGGGCTTCAAGGGCGAGCGCGAGTTCCGCGAACAGCTGGTCGGGATGTTCCAGATCGAACAACAGATCGACTTCGACACCAACGGCACAAACTTCGCGACCCGCGACACCTTTGTGGGCCTGAAGGGCTCCGAGTGGGGCATGCTCCGCATCGGCAAGTTCGACACCCCGTTCAAGCGCGCCCGTGGCCCGGCCAACTTCTTTGGCGACCAGGTTGGCGACATGCGCAACCTGACGCGCACCACGGCTCACGGCCGCTACGACGAGCGCTTCAACAACAGCATCCACTACCAGACCCCGAGCTTCGGCGGCCTGACCTGGAACATCCAGTACTCCAACGAGACCGGCGACGCCACGACCGGGGATGGCGCAGAAAACAAGGCCTACTCGACCTCGCTGAACCTCAGCATGGGCGACCTGACCGGCGCCCTGGCTTATGAAAAGCAGGAGAATGGGGCTAACGATCCTGACGCCTGGCGCCTGGCCGTCGGCTACCGCATCACCCCGGCCTTCCGCATTGGCGCCTTCTATCAGAACTCGGAAGTCGACAACACGCGAACTGTCAGCACCGACCCGGATGTCTTTGTAACCCCTGACATCGAAGCGGACATCTACGGCCTGGGCGGCCAGTTCCGCCTGACCCCGAGCATGTACCTGAACGGTCACGTCTTCCAGCTGGATTCCGATCTGGCTGATGCTGACGCGACGATGTACGCCCTGGGCCTGGAATACCGCCTCGACAGCGACCTGCGCTTCTACGGCAACATTGCAATGGTCGACAACGACGATGCCTCGGCCCTGACGCCCTGGGGCGCCGCGCGCTCCTCCGGCCCCGGCGGCGCCGCCGGCGAGAACGCCACCGCGTTCTCGATTGGCATGCGTTACGACTTCTGACCTGGCAACACCGGGGCCGGCGGCCAGGACCGCCGTCCCCGTTTTACGAGCCCCGCCGGACTACGCCCCGGCGGGGCTTTTAGTTTTGTGGGAGGCCTTTCGTCGGGCGCGCTTAGAAGGCGGGTTCCCAGCCACTGGAACCCTCGACCAGCCGAAGGCGATCGGTGAGATCCTCCGAGTACCCGCCAGCGGACACCGTGGCATCCACCTGACAGTCAAAGACGCCCCCGTCCACCTCGCTGCAGTCGCTGCTGTGGATATCGACCGAGACGCCCTGTGCGCCGAGGCCGCTGGCCGCGACCATCTGGGCCATCACCGCCTCGATGTCGGCGGTCGACGGGCCACCACCAGAACACCCCGCCAGTACAAACGCGACGCCCGCCGCAGCCAGTCCTTTCTTGATCATCATTGCACTCCTCCTGAGTTATTGCAGGTAACAGGTCGTGCCCGAGTCTGGACCCGGGGAAACGCGGATTCACCGACACGAAGCTAGCGGGTCAGCTCGCGCGCCAGGGCCAGATAGACGCGCCGGTTTGCCTCGTCCCGGGTCGCCTCGCCGCGGAAGCGGGCAAAGGCCATGTTGTCGCGCTCGGCGTGTATCGGCACACGGTCATAGTCGGCATAGGCATCGGCGAGCTCCAGCCGGAACAGCGTGAGGACCGTATCCATGCCCCTGCGCAGGCCGCGCTCGCGGGTCTGGATGACGAGGATGGCGGTACTATCGCGCGACCCGAGCGGGAATACGTGATCGGCGGTCATGTCGCCCACCGGCTGCACATGCGCCGCCACCGTCTGCGCCAGCAACGCCTGACCGTAGGCCTGCTCGGCGGACCGCAGCGCCGAGCGCTCGTCCGAATACTCGAAGCTGCGCACGCTCTGGTTTTCCAGTTGCTGCTGCTGACGATCCAGCGACGTGGCGCGGCGGTTCAGGAGGGTCTCCTCGCGGCCGAGGTCGCGCCGGGTACCAAAGCGGTTTTCCGCCACGATCAAACGATCGTCCAGGACCTTGCGGGCATCGGCCAGGTCGGCCCGCAGGGTGCCCTCGGGTGCGCGCCGCCGGAACCCGCCCGTCACGCCAATCGTTTCGTCCAGTTCGTAGTAGTCGAGCAGACCGGAGGCCAGGATCGGGTCCAGTTGCGCGTTCACGGCTTCGCCGCCGCGATACGGGCGGCCGGACACCATCACGCACACCCCGTGGGTAGCACGCGCATCGATCTGTAAAGGGCTGTCGGCACTGGGGCAGGAGCGACTGGCGTCCACCTCCCAGGAGCGCCACGAATAGCCGTCGAACCGCGCCACCGGGCGCACCGGCAGCTCGTGCTCCATGATGGCCTCGTTCAGTGCGGCGAGGACGGAGTCGGCAATCTCGGCCTGCTTCGCTTCCAGGGCCTCGATCTCGGCCTCGACCGCTTCCACCGCCTCGCGCTCCTCTTCGACGAAGGCGTCGATGGCCGCGAGGTTCTCCTCCAGCTCGCTGCGTTCGGCCGCCAGCTCCTCGCGCGCCTGTTCCAGTTCCGCGCGCGCTTCTGCCTGCTCGCGCTCGAAGTTGTCATGGACGGCGCGGCGCTTGTCGGTGAAGGTGGCATAGGCCGCCTGCAACTGGTCGGCCGGCTCGCCTTCCACCATCAGGGTCAGATCGGAGACCGTCTCTGCGGCCAGCTGTTCGGAGAGCGCCTCAAGGTGGACCGCGGCCGGCTCCAGGTCGGCTACGGCGGCCTCGACGGATACGGTCAGCGACCAGCCGGCCTCGACCTCCTCGAGAAGCCCGCGCGCCTGGGCCTGATCGGCGATGGGCAGCTCGCCAAAGTCGAACTCGGCCTGATCGGGATAGGAAGAACTGCAGCCCGTGGCAAGCGCCAGGGCGAAGGCAGGCAGGACGCCCGCGAGAGATGCACGCTTCATGAACGCATTCCTTTGCTGAGACCTCGGCTTCCGTGCCGCAGGATTGATAGAAGGCTAGCCGCGAGCCCGGTCAATCAACTTTCGTGATCCGGCGAACGCCCGTTGACCGGCCGATCACCATCGCCCCATCACCATCGGCGAGGTGCCGCCCTGTGGACCGGCTGGATAAAAACAGCCGCCAAATCCGGGGGGTTCGGCGGCTGGCCGCGTCACGGACGTTTGGGGGTCTGGTACTCGGCTTCCTTCTGGAAGGGTTCCCAGATGGTCTCGTAGCCGACGAAGCCCTTTTCGTTGGGCTTCATCTGCCGGGTTACCAGAAAGCGTGACTTGCCGTCCGGCACTTCCGGGTGCTTCTTGTCGGATTGCTGACTCATGGTGCATTCACCTCGCTTCGATGAAAAAAGAGGGGCGGAGAACTGGCGTCGCCCTGCCCCGACATACTCACGCGCCGAACGCCTGCTCCATCACTCGATAGGGACCGCGCGCCCGCTGTCGATCTCCGGGCCCGACTCCACCTTGCCACCGTGTGCGATTTCCTCGTCGGTGGCATCGCGTACCAGCAGGATGTTCAGCTTGAAGATCACCTGACGGCCGCACAGTGGATTGTTGCCGTCGATGGTGATGGTCTTGTCGTCGAGCCGTGTCACCAAAAAGCTCTTGGTCTGGCCGCGATCGTTCTCCATCAGGATGGCGGTCCCCACCTCGCGGTACTCCTCCGGCACGTTTTCGATCGCGTCCGTGATCACGAGCGACTCGTCGCGCGGGCCATAGAGGGCGTTGCAGTCGATCGGCACTTCGATGGTTTCGCCCTGGGCACGGCCTTCCAGCTCGCCCATGACCTGGGGCGACAGGACCTCGTTGACGCCGTGGACATAGCCCAGCGGGAACTCGACCTCGGTCAGCACCTGGCCGGTTTTCTGGTCGATCACCTGGTAGTTCAGCTCGACGTACTTGTTGTCCTTGATTACTTCGGTCATGAACAGTCCCGCATTGTCAGAAAATGGACGCACCGAAGATGCGTACCTCGCCTTCCTCGTAGCCGAGGACCATCCGGCCCAGCCACTCGCCCTCCTTCTTCGTGCTGCGCACGCGATACAGGACGGTGACATGCTCGCCACGGCGAATAATGCCCAGGAAATCCCAGTCCTCGCTGAGATTGCGGGTCAACTCGCTCTGGGCGAACTGCTTGCCCACCTCGACCTCGTTGAGGCCAAACAGCAGGTGGTAGGAGAACCGGCGGACGAACTTGCCGTACTGCCCCTTGTTGGAGTGCTTGATCAGGTCGCTCCAGATGGGGTGGGCAATCTCGAGGATCTCCTGGTCGGAGTGGTCGATGATGTTCATCGAGGTCTCCGGCAACGTCTGTGCTTCAGCTGCACTGGTCATATTGAAAACCCTCAGGTGTGGCGGTTGAAAGGGATGATCTACGCGCGAACGCGTGGGTCATCGCGGCTGCCGAGCATGGTGGCGAGGCCGGCTGCGGCCCCGCCACCGCCACCGCAGCACCCTAGGCTTCCTCCTTCTCGGCCTCCTTGGCCGGCGCCTCGTCCTTGTCGACCAGGTGGTAGCAGGGCGCCTTCTCCATGGTGTACTCGCCCGTCTTCGGGTCACGACGCGAAACCGTCAGGTGGTGCCAGTTCTTGTCGTCGAGCTTCATGTAGTCGCCGCGGTAGTAGTAGCCCGGCCAGCGGGTTTCCTTGCGGAACAGGGTGTGGTGGAAGACGCTCTCGGCGGTGCGCACGCGGTGCTTCAGTTCCCAGGCACGCAGCAGCTCATGGATGTCCTCCGCCGCCAGCTTCTCGAGGTCCTCTTCGAGGATGTGCATCTTCTTCAGGCCGATATTGAGCAGCTTCTCGTTGGTCATGTAGCTGACCGTTACGCCGCCACAGTATTCATCCATCAGCTTCTGCAGGCGGTCAAGACCCTGGCGCGGGTTGATGAAGTTCGGATTGACCGAACCGGCCACGACCTCGTTGCTGTAGACCTTGTAGTGCTCCAGCGGCTTATAGATCTCCTCTTTCAGCTTGTTGATCTGCGAATCGGAGACACGGATGCCGTCGGCCTTGCCATCGTCGATGTACTTGCAGGCGGCCTTCGCGGCCAGACGGCCCTCGGTGAAGGAACCGGAGGAGAACGCGTGCGGCGTACCGCCCACGGCATCGCCGGCACCGAACAGGCCCTCGACACTGGTCATGCGGTTGTAGCCCCAGAAGTACTCGGGCGGGGAAACATCCTCCGGACCAGAGCACCAGGCGCCACAACCCGTGGCGTGCGAGCCCATCACGTAGGGCTCCGAGGTGGTCAGCTCGGGGTTCTCGTTCTTGGGGTCCACGTCGGTGGCGGCCCACAGGACGGCCTGGCCGACGGTCATGCCCAGGAAGTTTTCCCAGCCCACCTCTTCAAGGTGCGGGTCCTGGAAGGCCTCCATGGTGACCATGTGGATCGGGCCACGGCCCGCGTTCACCTCGTTCAGGAACGCATGGTTGCGCAGGCAGGTCGGGATCGGGCGATGCGTACGGTGAGAGACCTCCGGATCCAGGTATTCCTTGCCGACCATCTCCTGCAGCTGCGGCCACCACTTGGATTCGTACTCTTCCCCGTTGCAGTTCTGCGTACGGGTCTTCAGATGCAGGAAGTACGCACCCACCGGACCGTAGCCATCCTTGAAGCGGGCCAGCACGATGCGGTTCTCCATCTGGGTCATCTTGGCACCGGCGTTGATCAGCAGGCCATAGGCCGAGCCGGAAGACCACGGGGCATACCAGACGCGACCCGCACCTTCACCGACCGAACGCGGCTTGAAGATCATCGAGGCGCCACCGGCGGCCACGATCACCGACTTCGACTTGAAGACGTGGTAGTTGCCGGTGCGCACATTGAAGCCCACGGCGCCGGCGACCCGGTTCTCCTTGGACTCGTCCATCAGCAGATGGGTCACGCAGATCCGGTTGTAGATCGTGTCCGCGGACTTCTTGGCGGCCTCGGCCACGATCGGCTTGTAGGACTCGCCGTGGATCATGATCTGCCAGCGACCTTCTCGCTGATAGGCGCCCGTCTTCGGGTCGCGCATCAGGGGCAGGCCCCACTCCTCGAACTGGTGCACGGTGGAGTCCACGTGGCGCGCCATGTCGAACAGCAGGTCCTCGCGCACCATGCCCATCAGGTCGATACGGGCGTAGCGCACATGGTCCTCGGGGTTGTTCTCGCCCCAGCGGGTGCCCATGTAGCAGTTGATCGCGTACAGGCCCTGGGCCACCGCGCCGGAACGGTCGATGTTGGCCTTTTCGGCAATAACGACCTTCTTGTCCTGACCCCAGAAGCGGGCTTCCCAGGCGGCACCCGTGCCGCCGAGCCCGGCGCCACAGACCAGGATGTCGATGTTGTCTTCGACGATTGTCTTGTAGGCCATCAGTAGTACACCCCTTCTTTCAGTTTGAGACCGGCGGCCTCAAGCGTGTGCAGATCCCCCTCATCCATCCGGATGTACTTGGGCTCGTTGAACAACAGCTGGCTGTCGCGCATGGACTTGTCGGGTGCGGGGACGTCTGCCAGCTGCGGGATGTGCTTGCCCCAGGGCTTGGTGGTAATCGGCGACAGGAAGTCCTTCTCCCGACCGTCGCGGAACTTGATCTTCCAGGCAATGGTGCCGCGCTCTTCGTCGCGATCGACGCGCACGCTGTGCCCCAGTGGCGCGAAGTCCGCGTAGCCGCGCACGTCAATCGCATGGTGCGGGCAGGCCTTCACGCAGGAAAAGCATTCCCAGCACATGTTGGGCTCGATGTTGTAGGCGCGACGGGTGGTTTCGTCGATATGCATGATGTCTGACGGGCAGATGTCCACGCAGTACCCACAGCCATCGCAACGGGTCATGTATACGAAAGTTGGCATGGTTGTCCTCGATCGATGCTGGTGTTCGGGTTAATGGCTAGTAGTGGTGCGGCGCTTCACGCTGGATACCCTTCCCCATCTCCATCGGCGCATCGCGCAGCAGTTCCATGGAATGGCGCTGCTGCTGCTCGGGATCGTCGCGCGTGAGGGTCGGGAGGTTCTCGGCGGAGCCATCGGCACGGGTAATGCGCTTCTGGTAGGCCGCGGCAGGCTTGAAGAACATGTGCGCGAACTTGGACCAGTAGACGGTCGCGAACAGGGTCGTGGTCGCCGCGAGGAAGAGCGCGAAGAACAGCCACCCGAGGGCGCCGGTGCCCTGGGTCAGCGACCACAGGATGGCGAAGGTCGACATCGCCAGCAGCGACACGATGAACAGATCGGCCCGGACCAGCTGGTACCAGCGACGACCCTCGGAGTAGACGTCGACGCGAATGAAGAACCAGAACCAGTAGCCGCCGAAGGCCAGCGACAGGGCGCCCAGATGCCACAGGACCGGCCACACGCCCGCGGCGGGCTCGCTGGCGTAGCCAAAGATCAGGACCGCGGAGGAGACCACGAACAGGACAAAGCCCCACATGGTGAACAGATGGGACGCGCGTCGCTTCGGGTTCTTGAATTCACCGGAGGTGATGACCTCTTTCCCCAGGGTCTGCATGGCCTGGGAGAATTTCTCGCCGCCGCTCACGCTGCGGGTCGCGTTCTTCTCGGCTTTCTTGGCGTTCTCGAAGAAGTACTGGGCACTCCTCTTGTGCATCATGTCGAGGATCGTGCCGGCGGCCACCAGAATGACCATGAGCACGACATACGCCTGCATTGCGGCTGGTGGAATAAACGCAGCCAGTTCGGCAAAGGGATTGCTAGTGATCACGGCGTCAGGCCTCCTCAGAGTGTCCAATGGGCACACCGAGTCTGTGCCAACTCGATCTTTTGCTTCAAATCAAACTTGCTTCCCCGCGCATAAGCCTGATGAATGAGGTCATATGCTTATTTATGGAAACGCTTATCTAGCGGCCCGGGTCGACGCCATCGCAAGCCGCCAGGCTGGCCCGGGGGCGGCACACCGCCCGCTGCCCGCAGCACGCGGGTCCGGGGCGCCAGCGATGGCACCGGAACGAACGCCCGGGCCGGGTGAGACAGAGGGAGAACGGCCGCTGATCGGGGCGCGCCCGGGGCAGGGCTGACGGCCCTGACGGGCGGACAGATCCGGATGTGCGGCTGCGGGGACGGTCAAGAAACCCGAACCTTTATGGACTATCTTGTGCTACGTTCGGGGTCGACCAGCAGCGCGCCTGACCCGTCAACCGGGTGGGCGCATGCGCCCCGAACACGACTTACGTGTGGCACAGACCACCCCATCCATGCAGTTCACATCCAGCGTCGGCAGGAGAGAAAGCCCCATGATCAAACCGCACGGTGCAGACACCCTGAAGCCCCTGTTCGCCTACGACCCCGATCAACACCACGCCCTGCTGCAGGAGGCCGAAACCCTGCCCTCCGTGGTCATCAGCTCCGGCGCCGCCGGCAACGCCGTCATGATGGGCGGCGGCTATTTCACGCCGCTGACCGGATTCATGAATGTCGCCGACGCCATGAGCTGCGCGGAGAACATGCGAACCACCAGCGGCCTGTTTTTCCCGGTCCCCGTGGTCAACCTGCTGGAGGATGCGGACGCCATTCGCGGGGCCAAGCGGATTGCCCTGCGCGACCCGAACATGGAGGGGAACCCGGTCCTCGCCATCCAGGAGGTCGAGGCGATCGAGGAATTCACGCCCGAGCAGATGGCGACCATGACCGAAAAGGTCTACGGCACGACCGACATGGAACACCCCGGGGTCGCCGCCTTCAACAGCGTGGGCCGCGTCTGCGTATCGGGGCCCATCCAGGTGCTCCACTTCTCGTACTTCCAGGATGATTTCCCCGACACCTTCCGCACCGCCGTCGAGATCCGCAACGAGATCGCGGAACGCGGCTGGAACCGGGTGGTCGCGTTTCAGACCCGCAACCCGATGCACCGCGCCCACGAAGAGCTGTGCCGCATGGCCATGGAGCAACTGGATGCGGACGGCGTGGTGATCCACATGCTGCTGGGCAAGCTGAAGCCCGGCGATATCCCGGCCCCGGTGCGCGACGCCGCCATTCGCAAGATGGCCGAGCTCTACTTCCCGCCGAACACGGTGATGATCACCGGATACGGCTTCGACATGCTCTATGCCGGTCCGCGCGAGGCCGTGCTCCATGCGCTGTTCCGCCAGAACATGGGCGCGACCCACTTCATCATCGGGCGTGATCACGCCGGGGTGGGGGACTACTACGGGCCGTTCGATGCCCAGACGATCTTCGACACCGAGGTACCCGCGGGCGCGCTGGAGATCGAGATCTTCCGGGCCGACCACACGGCCTACTCGAAGAAGCTCGACCGGGTGGTGATGATGTGCGATGCACCCGACCACACGAAGGAGGATTTCGTGCTCCTGTCCGGCACCAAGGTTCGCGAGATGCTGGGCCGAGGCGAGGCACCGCCGGTCGAGTTCTCCCGCCCGGAAGTGGCCAAGATCCTGATGGAGTACTACCAGGGGCTGAACCGGTAGCAGGCACCGGGCTCAGGCATCAGCCAGCCCGCCAACGCGAACGGACGAGCGGCTGCCGCGGCACTCCCTGCCGCGGCAGCCATCCGCTTGTCTCCGGTCTCTCGAGCAGTGAAGGGGACTACGGGAGGAGAGAGCCCCGGAAAGTCGCCGCTCTCCCACCCGCATAGCTGGTCAATTCCAGGTAAGACGGGCTCCTAGTAGGCCTTGGACAGGGTCGCCTGGATCTGCGCGAAGGTCCGCGCGACATCAAAGGTCTGCACCTGAATCCCCAGCTGACGCCCGATCTGGGTCGCCGAGAATATCCCCCGGATGCGGGTCTCACCCGTCTGGGGATCCCGCTGACCGACCAGCGCATGCTGGCGTCCCCAGTCCTTCAGCGTCGCGACGATATCCGCCACGTCCGCCTGCATCACGCGCTGCATGTCCAGCAGGTCCACGTCATCCAGCGGCACCATCAGGTCGCGCACCCGGAGGTCGTCGTACCGCATGCCGCGCTCGTTCACCATCTGGACCGGGCGCTCCCCCTGAGTGTCGCGGGCCGTGATCAGACCCAGCACGCGCTCCGAGTCCACCACGATCAGCAGCCGGACACCCCGGGAGATCATCTGCTCGGTCGCCTGGTTGAGCGTCGCCTCGGGACCGATCGTCGCAACCGGAACCCGGCGGAAATCGGTCATTACGCACAGCGCCGAGGAAGCCAGGGTGACCTGGGGATCTTCCTCTGACACCTGCTGGAGCCCGATTCCGGGGGCCGCCTTTTGCGACGGAAGGGGCTTGTGCGGGAATTCTGCGGTCATCGCGTTTCTCCATCCACGGTGGAATCCAGAGGGACACGAATGACGCGCCCTCTCCTAGACGATGCCCTGAGACGAAGGCGCTGACAAGCGGGTCGATCATCCCGCGCCGAAACGCCACCCCGCTGCCGAATGCGGGCCGTATGACCGAGTCGGATCAGGCCGCGCTCTCCTCGGGTGTCGCCCGGATCGCGAAGTCCATGGTCTCGAGATCGCCCAGCGCCCAGGTCGCCCGCGGCGCCCCAAGCCCGGCCACGGTGCCCGGATTCACGAGCCAGGTGGCGCCATCCTTCACGTGCGGCTGCTGGCGGATCTCGGTCTCGTGGCTGTGGCCGCAGCAGACGAGGTCATAGTCCCCGGTGCAGGCCATCGCATGGGCGTAATGGGGGTAGTGCGTGACGAAGATGCGCCGGCCACCGAGGGTGATGGTGGCGTCCAGCCCGTAGTAGTGCAGGAGGCCATCGGACTGGTGCGCGATACGCGAGATCGCGACCGGGTCCCCCAGGTTGTTGCCGTGCACCGCGTGGATCGGCACACCCAGCTTCAGTGACGCCCGCAGCGTGTTGCCGCCAATCACGTCACCACAGTGGATGACCGCCTCGGCGCCTTCGGCAATGCCGGCCTCGATCGCGCGGGCCAGCATCGGGCCGCGGTCGTGACTGTCGGAAACAATGCATACCTTCATGGGTGGGCAGGCCTCTGTTGTGAAATTCCGGTGTCAGGACGATAACACTGCCGCGACCCGCCCTGCGCCCGGGCCCGATTCGGGGCATCCGAACGGGCGCGAAGAATCCATCTTTGACGCCCTTGTGGTGGATACCCCGGAACTGCATAGTGGGGGTAACCCCGATCGAAGTAAGGGGTATTGCAGTATATCGCGATTGTCTAACTTACAAGGCGTTGACGATTTATGGCACAGACCCCGTCGCAGGAAATCAAGAACACCACCTGTTACATGTGCGCCTGCCGCTGCGGCATCCGGGTGCACCTGCGCGACGGGGAGGTGCGCTACATCGATGGCAACCCGGAGCACCCGATCAATGAAGGCGTGATCTGCGCCAAGGGCGCCTCCGGGATCATGAAACAGCACTCGCCCGCGCGGCTGACCCAGCCCCTGCGGCGCAAGGCCGGCGCCGAACGCGGGGATGGCGAGTTCGAGCCGATCTCCTGGGAAGAGACCTTCGAGATCCTCGCCGAACGCCTCGGGCACATCCGCGAGACCGATCCGAAGCGCTTTGCGCTGTTTACCGGGCGCGACCAGATGCAGGCCCTGACCGGGCTGTTCGCCAAGCAGTTCGGCACCCCCAACTACGCGGCCCACGGCGGCTTCTGCTCGGTGAACATGGCCGCCGGCATGATCTACACCATCGGCGGCTCGTTCTGGGAGTTCGGCGGCCCCGACCTGGAACGCTCGAAGCTGTTCGTGATGATCGGCACCGCGGAGGACCACCACTCCAACCCGCTGAAGGTGGCGATCTCCAAGTTCAAGCGCCAGGGCGGGCGCTTCATCTCCATCAACCCGGTGCGCACCGGCTACTCGGCCATCGCCGACGAATGGGTGCCGATCCGCCCGGGGACCGACGGTGCCCTGCTGCTGGCGCTGATCCACGAGATCATCAACAAGGGCCTGTACGACCGCGACTTCCTGGTCCGCTACAGCAATGCCGGCCAGCTGGTGAACATGAACGAGGAGCAGGACGACTTCGGCATGTTCCTGCGCACCGAGGATCCGCCCGAGGAGGGCTGCTACGACGCGCAGAACCAGCTGTGGTGGGACCGCAAGACCGGACGCGCGGTGCCGACCCACACGCCGGATGCCGATCCCTTCCTGCTCGGCGAGTTCACCCTGGATGACGGCACCCCGGCCAAGCCCGCCTTCCAGCTGCTGCAGGACCGGGTCGCCGAATACACGCCGGAATGGGCCGCCCGGATCACCGGGATCGATGCCGAGGACATTCGCCGACTGGCCCACGAAATGGGCGTTACCGCCCGCGACCAGCGGATCGAGCTCCCCATTGCCTGGACCGACTCCTGGGGCGTGGAACACGAATCCGTCACCGGGAACCCGGTGTCGTTCCATGCGATGCGCGGGCTGGCCGCGCACTCCAACGGCTTCCACACCATCCGTTCGCTGTCGATCCTGATGTCGCTGCTGGGCACCATCGACCGCCCCGGCGGCTTCCGCCACAAGGCGCCGTTCCCGCGTCCGATTCCACCCTGCGCCCGCACGCCCAAGGGGCCGGAGGGCGTGCAGCCGGGCAAGCCGCTGGACGGCATGGTGCTCGGCTGGCCCGCGGACCCGGACGACCTGTTCGTGGACGACAAGGGCGAGCCGGTACGCCTCGACAAGGCCTTCTCCTGGGAATACCCGCTGGCCGTGCACGGCATGATGCACAACGCCATCACCAACGCCTGGCGCGGGGACCCCTACCCGATCGACACCTTGCTGATCTTCATGGCCAACATGGCGTGGAACTCGACCATGAACACGGAAGAGGTCCGCAAGATGCTGAACGACAAGGATGACAACGGGGACTACAAGATCCCGTTCCTGGTCGTCGCGGACGCGTTCCAGTCCGAGATGACCGCGTTCGCGGATCTGATCCTTCCGGATACCACCTATCTGGAACGCCACGACGTGATGTCCATGCTGGACCGCCCGATCTCCGAGTTCGACGGCCCGGTGGACTCGGTGCGCATCCCGGTGGTGCCGCCCAAGGGCGAGTGCAAGCCGTTCCAGGAAGTCCTGATCGAGCTCGGCTCGCGCCTGAAACTGCCGGCGTTCGTGAACGAGAACGGGGAGCGCAAATTCCGCGACTACCCCGACTTCGTCGTCAACTACGAGACCGAACCGGGCTCCGGTATCGGCTTCCTGGCCGGCTGGCGCGGCAAGGGCGGGGAGAAATCCCTGCGCGGCGAACCCAACCCCAACCAGTGGGAGATGTACGCCCAGAACAACTGCGTATTCCAGTACGAGCTGCCGCGCAGCTACCAGTACATGCGCAACTGGAACAAGGGTTATCTCGAGTGGTCGCAGCGCAACCGCATCACGCGCTTTGGCGAGCCGATCCTGATCCACCTCTATTCCGAGGTGCTGATGAAGTTCCGCGCCGCCGCCCAGGGCAAGGGCCCATCGCGCAAGGCCCCGGCGCATCTGGCCAAACGCGTGGAGACCTTCTTCGACCCGCTGCCGTTCTACTACGACCCACTGGAATACCAGACCACCAACAAGCACACCTATCCGTTGGCCGCGATCACCCAGCGTCCCATGGCGATGTACCACTCCTGGGACTCCCAGAACGCCTGGCTGCGACAGATCCACGCGCACAACCTGCTCTACGTGAATTCGCGCACCGCGCGGGCCGCCGGGATCAACGACGAGGACTGGATCTGGGTGGAAAGCCAGTGGGGCCGGGTACGCTGCATGGCCAAGTACTCCGAGGCGGTCGAACCCGGAACGGTCTGGACCTGGAACGCGATCGGCAAGGCCGCGGGGGCCTGGAACCTGACACCCGAGGCCAACGAGTCGCGCAAGGGTTTCCTGCTGAATCACCTGATCTCCGAGGAGCTCCCGGGCGATGAAGGCCCGATCTCCAACTCCGACCCCGTCACCGGGCAAGCCGCCTGGTACGACGTGCGCGTGCGCATCTACAAGGCCGAAGAAGGGGCGCCGCAGGAGACATCGCCCCAGTTCAAGGCCCTGCACCCCTACCCCGGCCAGTCCAAGCGGGCCCGTGTGGTGAACTTCTTTGCGGGCCTGGGGAAACGCTGAACAATGTACACACTCGCGTTGGTACCCCAGGTTTTCCGAGACAAGGCGCGGTGCGCAGCCGGTAGTGGCTCTACCGGCAAGCGGCGCAACGCAGGATCGGGGAACCTGGGGTGCCAACCCCACAAACTATTGAAAAGCAGGGGCTCGGCCGCTTTTGCATGCGCACGGCGTTGCGGCTCCCTTGTGCAGAGTGACTGCACGGCAGTCGCCGCGCCTTGTTCGCACGCAAAAGCGACTCGAGCGCGAGTGCGCACATTGTGCAGCGTTTCCCCAGGAGGCAAGAAATGACCCAACTCGCCCTTGTCATCGATCTCAACGTCTGCGTGGGCTGCCACGCCTGCGTCACCAGCTGCAAGGAATGGAACACCTCGGGCGATGCCGGCCCGCTGGTCGACCAGAACCCCTACGACGCGGACCCCACCGGTACCTTCTTCAACCGCGTGCAGAGTTTCGAGGTCGGTGAATACCCGAATACCGAGACGGTCCACTTTCCCAAGTCCTGCCTGCACTGCGAAGAGCCTCCCTGTGTGCCGGTCTGCCCGACCGGGGCGTCCTACAAGCGCGAGTCGGACGGCATCGTGCTGGTCGACTACGACAAGTGCATCGGCTGCAAGTACTGCTCCTGGGCCTGCCCCTACGGGGTGCGCGAGGTAGACACCGAAAGCAAGGTGATGACCAAGTGCACCCTGTGCGTGGACCGCATCTACAACGAGGAGCTGCCGGAGTGGGATCGCAAGCCGGCCTGCGTACGGGCCTGCCCGACCAACGCACGACTCTACGGGGACATTCATGATCCCGAATCGGTCGTCTCGAAGGCGATCCGCGAAGCAGGCGGCTATCAGCTGATGCCGGAATGGGGTACCAAACCGGCCAATCACTACCTGCCACGACGCAAGACTCAGCTGACCATCCGCGAGGACGAGGTGGAGCGCGCCGACAACCCGCTGAAGATCGACAGTCAGCTGCCGAAGCCCGGGCAGGAAGAACCCTCGCTCGACGACGTCACCAGCTGGTAAACAGGGACGAAGACACTATGCATCCAGCCTTCTCGGTTATCTTTCTCACCACCCTGATCGGCGCCGGCCAGGGCCTGTTTCTCGGTCTGTTCGGTGCCGAGTCTCTCAGTCTTCTGGGCGTGCTGCCGCCGCCCGGTTCGGACTTCCTGGCGCTGGGCTCCGCACTCGCCCTGGTCTTCCTGGTCCTCGGGCTGGTCGCCTCGTTCTTCCACCTGGGGCGCCCGGAACGCGCCTGGCGCACCGCCACCAAGTGGCGCACCTCGTGGCTGTCGCGCGAGGTGATCGTGCTCCCGGCGTTCATGGGCGTGGTCTTCCTGTACGGCGCGGCCCACGCGTTCGGGTTCAACCCGCCTCTGGGCACGCTGGCCGGGGACGTCCCCATCCTGCCAACCGTCGTGCTCGGTGCCATCGGCGCGCTGCTGGCGATCGTTCTGTATGTCACGACCGCGATGATCTACGCCTGCATCAAGTTCCTGCAGGAATGGCACTCCCCGCTGACCGTGGTGAACTACACCGTGCTGGGCGCTGCCAACGGCTTCACGTTGGCGGCTGCCTATGCGGCCTGGGCCGGTGTCCCGCTGGTCGCCTTCCTGGCGACGGTGGCGATCGTGCTGACGCTGCTGGGCCTGGCCACCCGCATCGCATCGCTGGTGCGCAACGCCCGTATCAAGTCGAAATCCACGGTGCAGACCGCGATCGGCGTGAAACACCCGAAGATCCAGCAGAAGTCCCAGGGCTTCATGGGCGGTTCGTTCAACACCCGGGAGTTCTTTCACCACATGTCCGCGACGTTCCTGCGCGGGATGAAGTGGATCTTCCTGCTGGGGGCGTTCGCGATCCCGGCGCTCCTGCTCCTGATCGCCCTGGTCACCCGGGTCGACCCGGTCAATGTGCTGATCGCCGCGTTTGTCATCCAGTACCTGGGACTGGTGGCCGAGCGCTGGTTCTTCTTCGCCCAGGCCAACCACCCGCAGAATATCTACTACCAGTCGGTCGCCTGACCCCGGTTGGGGGGCGGCCTGGCCGCCCCTCGTTCACCCCCACTACGGGCCCTGTTTCAAACAGACCGCTCAGGTGGCAGGCCAGCCCTCCGTCGCGATGCCTTCCCCCAGATCGACCTCTACCAGGCGGCGACGCACCTCCAGCAGCTTCTCGACCAGGGCCGGTTCGACGCGCTCGTAGGCCTCCGCGTCCGGCACCCGGTTGACCACCACCCCCAGCAGTTCGGTGATCGCGTTGCCGATCGAGTTCTGGCTGATCGTCACGATCAGACGGCCCTCGTCATTGCGGTAGATCAGCTGCTTGAAGGCCGGCTGCCAGCGAATGGCATGGGCGTACTTGGCATCGGTAAAGCAGCGGTCGCGCACCTTCTTGGCAGTCTTCAGGAAGTCGTTGTTGAACAGCAGGACCTCCTCCACCGCATCGGGAAAGTGCACGCCCTCGGGCATCGGGGCATTGCGGGTGGAGACCTGGGAGAAGAAGGTGCGATAGAAGTCCAGGAAGCCCTGCAGGATGGCGTCGTATTCGCGCCAGAAGCGGATGTCCTTCAGCGCCTCGACCCCGCCCTGGATCTCCCAGCTCGGCAGGCCGTGCGGGTAGCCGGTCAACCCGAGGCGCGCCTCGTGATCGGAAGCCGGGCGCAGGATCTGCAGGTCCAGGGCCCGGGTAAAGAACGCCCGGTAGACCTCGCGCATATAGGCCTGAAACAGGCTGTGCTGCCCGCCATCAGTCAGATTGGGATTGCCCGGATCCGCCAGCGGCGCATCGGCCAGCGACGCCATCGGGAAGACGATGAAATGGTTGTGCAGCATGCGGATGCTGGGCACCCCCGGCGCGGTCAGCGGCCAGGTCGCGTCCAGGCTGGCCTCGCCCGCCAGCACCAGGGCCTCGGCCGGGTCCGGGTACTGCTCCAGCATGTACTCGATGATCACCCCGTTCATCCGGTTCCAGACATGCCGCACCGGCTCCGGCACCTGGGTGCGCCGCACCGGGCGGCCCATCGGGTCGAGGATGGTCTGCGAGGTGTTGTAGATGATGGAACAGTCGAACTCGTTGCTGTGCCCCAGCGCCTTGCGATAGAGCAGCAGGTTTTCCGGATTCACCAGCAGCCCGTTGTTGTGGACCAGGTCCGCCAGGTTTTCGGTGCTGTTGAAGAATTCGTTGGGTTTCATGCCCTCCGGGATGTCCAGGGGGATGGGCCGAAACGGCGTGGTGATCTCGCGGGGGCCGGCTTGCATGACGGTCAGTGACTCCTTGCAGGGGGGGCGATGCCAGGGCGGCGCGGGCGGACTTGTACCTACAACCACAATGCCTGTACTGTAACTTGCGCGGCTCGGGAGTGTCTGCCGCGACCATAGCACAACCACCCACTCCTCAGAGGAGCGAGAGCATGCGACTGATTCTGTTGGGGGCGCCCGGCGCCGGCAAGGGCACGCAAGCCCAGTACATCTGCGAGAAGTACAACATCCCGCAGATCTCTACCGGCGACATGCTGCGCGCGGCGGTGAACGCAGGCACCCCACTGGGCATGAAGGCCAAGGAGGTCATGGATGCAGGCGGCCTGGTCTCCGACGACATCATCCTGGGTCTGGTGAAGGAACGCGTGGAGCAGCCCGATTGCTGCGACACCGGCTTCCTGTTCGACGGCTTTCCGCGCACCATCCCGCAGGCCGAGGCCCTGAAGGAACAGAACGTGCCGCTCGACTTTGTCGTGGAGGTGGATGTCCCGGACGAAGAGGTGATCCGGCGCATGAGCGGGCGGCGGGTGCACCCGGGCTCCGGTCGCACCTACCACGTCGAGTTCAACCCGCCGAAGGTCGAGGGCAAGGACGACGTCACCGGCGAGGACCTGATCCAGCGCGAGGACGACAACGAAGAGACGGTGCGCAAGCGCCTGGAGGCCTATCACAGCCAGACCCAGCCGCTGGTCGAGTTCTACTCGAAGTGGGCGGACAGTGATGACCCGTCGGCGCCGCAGTACGTCCACATCAAGGGAACGGGGTCGGTGGAAGACATCCGCGACCAGATCTTCAAGGCTCTGGGCTGACGATCTCGCGGAAGGCCCGGAAAGTGCCTCCCACGAGGTAAAAAGGCCCGCCCGGAGCACCGGGCGGGCCTTTTCGATTCGGGGACCAGCCAACCGGCCAGCCCCCTTTGCTGCCGAGCGGGCCGCGACTAGCGCCCCAGGACTTTGGTCACCTTGTTCTGCCGCAGCCGGTAGGCATCCGGCATACCGGAACCCAGCAGGGGCCGCAGGTACATGCGGAAGGCATCGGTCACATCGGTGCCCGAGGCATCGATGAACTCGTCCGGCATCACCTTGGTCTTGCCGGCGACCGCCTCCAGCGGCACATACTCGTAGTCCACCGAATAAAAGCCGGTGCGCTTGATCGCCACCGAACCGTCGCGACCTTCCCACATCGCGAACTGCACAGCCTTCTCGCCCACCTCGCGGGCTTCGCGCTGGTCGACATCCGAAACACAGCCAATAAAGGCCCGCTGCAGATAGCCGAAGGTGTCGCCACGCACCCGCTTCACCCCCAGCTTGTCGCGGATCTCGCCACACAGCATGTCCGCCAGCGCCCCGGTACCGGAGAGCTGGACGTTACCGTGGGCATCCTTCTCGACATCCTTCGCCAGCTTGGTCGCGATGGGTTCATCGTTGGCATCGTGGATGCCTTCGCTGACCGCGATCACGCAGCGGCCGTGGCGATCCATGGTGGCCTTCACGTCCTTCAGGAACTGGTCGACCTCGAACACCCGCTCCGGCACGTAGATCAGGTGCGGCCCGTCATCCGGGAATTTCTTGCCGAGCGCGGAGGCCGCGGTGAGAAAACCGGCATGACGCCCCATGACCACCGCCAGATAGATCCCCGGCAGGGCGTAGTTGTCGAGGTTGGCACCAATAAAGGCCTGCGCCACGAACCGTGCCGCCGACGGGAAACCCGGCGTGTGGTCGTTCTCCACCAGGTCGTTGTCGATCGTCTTCGGGATGTGCACGCAGCGCATCGGATAGTTGGCCTTGCGCGCCTCCTCGCTGACGATGCGGACCGTGTCGGAGGAGTCGTTGCCGCCGATATAGAAGAAGTAGGTGATCTCGTGGGCCTTCAGGACCTTGAAGATCTCCTTGCAGTAGTCAAGGTCCGGCTTGTCGCGCGTGGACCCCAGGGCGGACGAGGGCGTCTGCGCGACCATCTCCAGGTTGTGGGTGGTCTCCTGGGTCAGGTCCAGGAATTCCTCGTCGATGATCCCGCGGACCCCGTGGAAGGCCCCGTAGACCAGTTCGACGTCGGTGAATTTCCGGGCCTCGAGGACCGCACCCACCATGGATTGATTGATTACCGCCGTCGGGCCTCCACCCTGGGCGATCAGAACCTTGGCCATCTTCGTCCTCCTTTTGCGACTTGCGTGCGAACCATCGGTGAACCGGCCGCATAGCGACCGGGGCATCTCGATGCAACAAAGCCCGAAGATAGCAAATTCCGCACCCTGTGTACGGAATTGTTTAATTGTATTATCAGAAACTTATTTAATGGCGCACAGCCCGGCGGGCCTACCTGCATAAGCGTCAGTTGTGCCCCCGGCAGGGGGCAAGGCAGAACTCAGTCGCGCAGGTGCTGATTGACGAAGTGCGTGACCCGAATCATCGCGTCGCGCGAGGCGAGGTCATCGGCGAAGGTGCGGTTATTGCCGTTGCGGAAGTCGAAGCCGCGACCCACACCGGGATATTCGATCCAGGTGACATCACCGCCGCGGCTCTCCAGTCCATCCGCGGCCATGCGCGCGGTACGGTGGCGCTGGTACTGCTCCTCGTCGCCGATCAGGATCATCATCGGGATCTCGAGCTGATTGACCTCGTTGGCGTAGCGGTACACCTGGTGCGGCTCGCCCAGATTCGGGTCCTGCAGGTGCGGGTAGTAGCCGGCCCAGCAGGCGACATCCTCGACCTGGCGCTCGAAGGTGACGGCGACCTTCAGGGTCTTGTAGCCGCCACGAGTGATGGAGACCAGGCAGGCACGGTCGCCCGCGATGTCGTCACGCGCCAGCAGGACATCCAGCCCGCTGTTCAGATCGCCTTCCAGCTCGTAGTCATGATCCAGCGGGTGGCTCTCCATGAAGCGGCCGGTGTACAGGTCCGGCGCCAGCACCACGAAGCCGCGGGCGGCCAGGCGCTTCACGTGCAGTTCGGCCAGGTCGTCCAGGCCGCGCCGGCCGTGGGTCCAGAGGATCGCCGGATAGGCCTCGCCATCGGCCGGTCTTGCCACCATCGCCGGGATGTCGATGCCGTCGCGCTGGTATTCGATGCGTTCAATGGTGACCTCGTGGTTCTCCAGATCGGAATACATCACGCCGTCTTCCCACCAGTCGTCATCCCACCACCAGTTGTCGGAACCGGTGGGTTCATCGGCCGCCAGCGGCGCTACGAACAGGCTGGCAGCCGCCAGGAACAGGAGAGGACGCAGTACAGAAACCATCGGGAACCTCGTGCGGATCAATGTGGACAGGGCCGTCACAGGGAGACGGGCCGCTCGCGGGCTTTCTTCCGAGGGTAGTGCAAATGGCGAGGCCCTGCCGGGGGGCGCAGCAGATCGCCCAGATCCGACAGACTCCTAGTCTCCGCCGGAAAACCCGAGCTGGCGCCAAGCCTCGTAGACGACCACGGCGACTGCGTTGGAGAGATTCAGGCTGCGGCTGCCGGGCTGCATGGGCAGGCGCAAGCGCTGCCCGGGAGGCAGGGCTTCGAGCACCGAGTGGGGAAGACCGCGGGTCTCGGGGCCAAACAACAGGGCATCGCCAGCGCGGAAGGCCGGCGCATCATAGCGGGCGTGGCCGCGCGTGGTGATGGCAAAGACCCGTTCAGGCCGCACCGATTCCCGCCACTGTTCGAGGCTGTCATACTCTTGCACCCGGGCCAGCTCGTGATAATCGAGCCCGGCGCGGCGCGCCCGCGCGCTGTCCAGCTCGAAACCGAGGGGATGGATCAGGTGCAGCGCGGCGCCGGTATTGGCCGCCAGACGAATGATATTGCCGGTGTTCGGCGGGATCTCCGGTTGAAAGAGGACGATGTGAAGCATGAGTGATTCGCGCACCGATCCGCGGCTGGCCCTGGAGTTCTGCGGGCTGCATTTGAACACGCCGCTGGTGCTGCTGTCCGGCTGCGTCGGCTTCGGCGAGGAGTACACCCGCGTGGCCGGCTTCTCCAATCGCGACGCCGGTGCGATCTGCCTGAAGGGGACCACGGGCGCGGCCCGGCTTGGCAACGCGCCGCACCGGGTCTACGAGACCCCGGACGGCATGCTCAACGCCATCGGCCTGCAGAACCCGGGCGTGGACCACGTGGTGGACCACACCCTGCCGCAGCTGGACTTCGAGGAGACCCGCTTCTTTGCCAATGTCTCCGGCTCCACCATCGAGGAGTACATCGAGGTCACCCGCCGCTTCGACGACTCGCCCATCGACGCCATCGAGATCAACATCTCCTGCCCCAATGTAAAGGAAGGCGGGGTCGCCTTCGGCAACGACCCGGACATGTCCGCGCGCGTGGTCGAGGCCTGCCGCAAGGTCACCTCCAAGCCGCTGATCACCAAGCTCTCACCCAACCAGACCGACATCGCCGAAAACGCCCGCCGCTGCATCGAGGCCGGCACCGATGCTTTTGCGGTGATCAACACGCTGATGGGCATGGCGGTGGACGTCGAGAACCGGCGCGCGGTGATCGGCAACAACCAGGGCGGACTCTCGGGGCCCGCGATCAAGCCGATCGCGCTGCTGAAGGTCCAGCAGGTCTATCAGGTGGCCGCGCCCCACAACGTGCCGATCATCGGACAGGGCGGCGTGATGAACGCGACCGACGCGCTGGAATTCCTGATCGCCGGGGCCAGCACCGTCGGCGTGGGCACCGGGCTGTTCTACGACCCGCTGTGCCTGCCCAGGATCCTCCACGGCATCAGCGACTACATGGATCGCCACGGCTACACCCACGTACGGGACCTGACCGGCACCCTGCAACTCAACGGCGCCGTCTCCGCCTGCGCCCCGCCCGCCCCGCAGGACCCCACCACCTGAAGGCCTGTTTCACCACGAAGCACACGAAGGCACGAAGAAGGGCCAGGTCAAAAGCGGTTCACAGGAAGAAGGGAAGATGGGAAGGGTTTTTGGGTAAAGGCCGCTGGCCCGTGTCCTGGGGCCTGCCCGGCGGGTTGATCAGTCCCGGGGCACCATTCCCGCATTCTTCCGTCCTTCCCATCTTCCTGTTAATGCTCTATCGCTTTTGACCTGGCCGTTCTTCGTGCCTTCGTGTGCTTCGTGGTGAAATCAACCTAGTCGTCGTCGAGGCCGAGTTCGTGGATCTTGCGGGTGAGGGTGTTGCGCCCCCAGCCGAGCAGGGCCGCCGCCTGCTGGCGGTGGCCGCCGGTGGCGTTCAGGGCCTCGCGGATCACCGTGCGCTCCAGTTGCGGCAGCACCGAACCCAGCAGGTCCTGGTCTCCACGCTGCCAGTGCTGGCGGGCCACCTGGGCCAGTTCGGCCGTCCAGTCCCGCGGGCCGGCGACCACGCCGGCCGGACCACCGTCCGGCTCGGCCCGGGTCTCGGCGGGCTGGTGCAGCTCGGCCGGGAGGTCGTCCAGGTGGACCTCGCGGCCCGACGCCATCACGGTCAGCCAGCGGCAGGTGTTCTCCAGCTGACGCACGTTGCCCGGCCAGGGCAGGCGCTGCAGCTCCGCCACCACCTCGGGGCGCATGGTCTTGGCTTCGACCCCCAGTTCCTGCGCCACCTCGGCCATGAAATGCTGCACCAGCAGCGGGATGTCCTCCGGGCGCTCGCGCAGGGACGGCACATGGATCCGGATCACGTTCAGACGGTGGAACAGATCCTCGCGGAACAGCCCCGCGCGCACGCGTTCCTCTAGGTCCTGGTGGGTCGCGGCGATGATGCGCACGTCCACCCGGATCGGCGTATGGCCACCCACGCGGTAGAAGGTGCCATCGGACAGCACGCGCAGCAGTCGGGTCTGCAGGTCGAACGGCATGTCGCCGATCTCGTCGAGGAACAACGTGCCGCCATCGGCCTGTTCGAAACGGCCCTTGCGGCTCTGGTTGGCGCCAGTAAACGCACCACGTTCGTGGCCGAAGAGTTCACTCTCCAGCAGATCCTTGGGGATGGCCGCGGTATTCAGGGCAATCAGCGGCTGATCGGCGCGCGGGCTGTGCTGGTGCAGGGCACGGGCGACCAGTTCCTTGCCGGTGCCCGACTCCCCGTTGATCAGCACGGTGATGTTGCTGCGCGACAGGCGGCCGATGGCGCGGAACATCTCCTGCATCGCCGGGGCCTCGCCGATGATCGGGGTCTCCTCGATCTCGGGGCCAGCGGTGCCGTTGTCCTGCCCGGCGCGCCGCGCCTCCAGTGCCCGCTGCACCAGGGCCACGGCCTCGTCCACATCGAACGGCTTGGGCAGGTACTCGAAGGCCCCGGTCTGGTAGGCGCCCACGGCGCTCTCCAGATCGGAGAAGGCTGTCATGATGATCACCGGCGGCGGATCGGGGCGCGTCTGCATGCGCGCGAGGAAGTCCAGGCCATTCAGTCCCGGCATGCGGATATCGGCGACGATGGTGTCCGGCACCGGGTCCCGGTCGAGCGCCGCCCAGGCGGCGTCCGCGGTCTCGAAGCCGCGCACCGCGATCGCGTGACGCTGGAGGGCGCGTTCCAGCACCCAGCGAATCGAGTCGTCGTCGTCAATAATCCAGACAGTGGGCTCCATCACTTTCTGGCCTCCCGGGCCTTCGGGGGTTCAAGGGGCAGCAGGATGTCGAACGTGGTCGCCCCCGGGCGCGAATGGCATTCGATCAGACCGTCGTGCAGCTGGACCAGGCTCTGGGCAATGGGCAACCCGAGCCCGGTCCCGGCGGCGCGGCCGGTCACCATGGGGAAGAAGATGCGTTCGCGGATCTCCTCCGGGATACCGGGCCCGTTGTCGCGCACGCTCAGCTTGGCGACCAGGCGGTGGCGATGGCCGGAGATGGTGTACTGGCGCAGGATGCGCGAGCTCAGGGTGATCTCGCCCCCGTCCTCCAGCGCATGCACCGCGTTCTGCACCAGATTCAGGATCGCCTGCACCAGCATGTCGCGATCGGCCTGCACGTCCGGGATGCTGGGGTCATAGTCGCCGCGGATCTTCAGACCCAGCGGCAGCTGCACACTGACCAGGCCCCGCACGTGCTCCAGCACCTCGTGCAGGTTGACGGGCTCGCGTCGCGGCAGGTTGTTCGGCCCCAGCATGCGATCAACCAGGCTGCGCAGCCGGTCGGCCTCGCGAATGATGATCTGGGTGTATTCCTTCAGGCCCGAGTCGTCCAGCTCGCTGGCAAGCAATTGCGCCGCCCCCCGTAGCCCCCCTAGCGGGTTCTTGATCTCGTGGGCCAGCCCCCGGGTCACCGCGCGGGTGATCGCCTGCTGCTTCTGCAACTGCTCCTCGCGGCTGATGCGCTCGTGGCGATCGATCGCATTCAGCTCGAACAGCAACTGCCCCGGCTTGTCGCCCTCGCCATGGAGCGGGGTGATGACCACGTCGGCGAGGAAACTTTCGGCCCGCAGCGGCTCCATCTGGCGCGCGCGCAGGGTGATCGGCTGATCCAGCGTCAGCGCCGAGCGCAGGCGGCTGGACAGATTCCGGTCCAGCTTGAGCCACTGGCCCAGACCATGCCCGACGATGCGTTCGCGACTGAGACCGAGCAGCACCTCGGCGGCGCTGTTCATGCTCAGCAGGCAAAGCTCGGCATCGGTCACCAGCACGGCCGTCGAGAGGTCGTCCCACCAGGGCGGGGTGGCCGGGCCGGAATTGGAAGCGGGCGTGGTCATCAAGAGGCCTCAAGCAGGAATCGCGCCAAGGGGGAATCGCCCGGCGGGGCGCCGAAGCCGGGGGCACGGTCACAAAACGCAGCCGAATCGCCACCCCCCAGAACCTAAAACGCCCCATTATGGTGCAATCATAGCACCATCATGGGGCTTTGGTCGCACTATTTCAGTGCAGAGATCGAGGTTATCAGTTCGGGGCCGGCGTCACCGGCTGGGGCGCCCTGGGTGCCTGCGGGGCCCTGGGCGCCTGCGGCGCACCCCCGGGCGGGAATTGCTGCGGCCGCTGCTGCTGTTGCTGCTCGCGCGGAATGGCCATCCGCAACACGTTGAACTCGATGGTCGCGCTCGCCCCCAGCTCCTCGCCGGATGCGTCCACGATCCGGGCCTGCAGCGTATGCTCGCCGCGGTTCAGCCCCTCGAAGGTCGCCGTGGGCGACTGGCCCTCGCCCGCCTCCTCGCCGTTCAGCACCCAGATCACGCGATGGCCGGCGTCGGCATCCAGCGCTGGCTCGAGATCCAGCTCGGCACTCACATTGCCGTCGTTCGCCCGCACCCCCGAACCATCCTCCGGACGGGCAATCGCGACCCGCGTGTACGCACCCTCCGCCTCCGGCTGACTGCGGGGCCGCACGGGCCGCTCGAGAATCTCCCGCGCGCCTTCCAGCGGGACCGCGCGCATGGGCTCTCGCACGTCCACGGGCTCGCTGGCGCGCCCCTCGGGCGGGCGGTCGCCAAAATGGACATTGCCCTGATCGTCGGTCCAGCGGTAGACGTCGGCACTCGCAAGGGCCGGGGCGAGAAGGACAGCCAGCGACAAGGCCAGCCAGAGCGTGGTTCGGAACATGGGCCTTCCTCCTTGGGCGGGATGGCGCGGAACCACCACCCTGCCTCCCGTGTACGGTCGGACCACCACAAGCCCGGAAGGTCCCGCGCCACCGGCACGGGCCAGCCGGGATCAGGCGGCCGCGCGAACCCAGACGCCCTGCAGCCGCGCCGCATCGGCCTGCAGGGTCGCGAGACGATCCCGCTCGACCGCCGCGGCCGTTCCCGACTCCAGCGCGGACAGCCAGTCATCCAGCGCGGCCAGGCGGAGCATCGTGGGCGCCGCCCCGCGTTCGATTGCAGTCAGTGGCCGCCGGGCATTGAACCCGGCCAGCACGGCCCGGTACCGATCGGCATCCGGCTGTCCGGAGGCGTCCACGGCGAGCGTCAGGGCGATGCGCGCGAGCTGCCAGAAGGCCGGTACCGGCGCGGGCGGGATCACCAGATCGGCAAGACCGGCACCTTCCGGGTAGATGCGCACGGACTGCCAGTAGCTTCCCGCCAGCGGCAGGTCCTCGAAACGGTAGAGCCCCTGGTGGTGCAGCTCGGCGTCCAGGATCGCCCGGGACTCGGCATCCAGCGTGGACGCCATCGCATCGGCGCGCTCGCGCATCTGCTGCTGCAGCACCCCGCGCCGGTAGCCCTCGCCGACGGGCAAGGCCCCGGCCGTGTGACGCCCCTGCCAGTCGGCGGCGCGCTCGCCCAGGGCCTCCAGACTGCCGGGCCCCTCGGCCGCAACCGCGCCCTGCAACGCCTGACCGCGCTCCAGCACCAGCAGGACCTCACCAGAATCGGGATCCGCACCCCGGCCGATCACGCGACCGCAGCCGCCAGGTACCTCGCCGAGCGCGGATTCGAGCGCCGGGGCCACGGCGGCTGCCAGGCGCAGACACTGCACCGGCCGGCCATCCAGTTCGAGGCCGCTCGGGCCATGGGTCAGGGCCAGGCCGGTCGCATCGGCGCAGGCCCGGGTCTCAGATTCGTTCTCTACCATCGGAAAATCACCCAGGACGGGGGTACGAAGTTGGGGTCGAGCTCGTTGCGACGGCCGTCCAGCGTGCCGTCGCCCGTGGTGTCGATCAGGTAGTAGGTCGGGCCCACGGCGGGCGTGACCTCGACCATCACCAGCTCGCCACCCATGCGGTATTCGCGCCGGGTCTCGCCGTCGCGCTCGATGATGATGATGTCGGCGTCCTCGAGCGAGCGCTGTTCGCGGGCGCGTTCATCCAGCACCGGGGGCGGCGGATCCGCGCCCTCTTCAAGCTCCGGCGGCGGCGGGGCATCCCCCCACTCGCGGTCTTCCTGCGCCAGCGCCGTGCCGGAAACCAGCAGCAGGGCCGCCAGCAGCGACAGGGGCAGGCTCGCACGCATCGAGGTCATCATCACAGTTCCATCAGTCGTTTCTTTTCTTCCGCGGACGGCTCGAAGCTGCGCGCCTCGTAGTACTCGAAGATCACGTCCACCACGTCTTCCGGTGAATCTACCAGCGAGTATAGCTGGAGGTCTTCCTCGTCAATGGTGCCCTGCTCCACGAGCGTATCCCGGAACCAGTCGAGCAGGCCCTTCCAGAATTCGCTGCCCACCAGCACGACCGGGATGCGCCGGGTTTTGCCGGTCTGCACCAGGGTCAGGATCTCCGCCAGCTCGTCCAGCGTCCCGAAGCCCCCGGGCAGCACCACGTAGGCCGAGGCGTACTTGACGAACATCACCTTGCGCGAAAAGAAGTGACGAAACCCCAGGCCCACGTCCTGGTAATCGTTCGCACTCTGCTCGTGCGGCAACTGGATATTCAGGCCGATGCTCGGCGAGCGCCCGGCGAACGCCCCCTTGTTGGCCGCCTCCATGATGCCCGGACCGCCGCCGCTGACCACCGCGAAACCGGCGTCCGAGAGCTGCCGCGCGGTCGCCTCGCCCAGCTGGTAGTAGCGATGCTCCGGCGGGAAGCGGGCGGAGCCGAAGATGCTCACCGAGGGCTTGATATGCGCCAGGCGCTCGAAGCCCTCCACGAACTCCGCCATGATCTGGAAGATCTTCCAGCTCTCGCGGGTCAGGGCGGAGTCATCGATCGGGCGCAGGCCCGGGTGTTCGGCACGTTCGCGGTTGTTCATGCAGCGGGTTCCCAAGGGTGAAGGCTTCAGCGTACCGGCGCCCCCGGGCGCGCACAAATGGTCGCGGCCCGGGCCGGGCCTGTAGAATGGCGCACGTTCCCTGTCCGGATTCCACCTTCATGTCGCAAGCGCCTCTTGTCCTGGTCGACGGCTCGTCGTACCTGTTCCGCGCCTTCCATGCGCTGCCGCCGCTGACCGCGCCGGATGGCGCCCCGACCGGGGCGATGATTGGTGTGGCCAACATGCTGCGCAAGCTGCGCGCGGACTACGGCCCGGAGCACATGGCGGTGGTGTTCGACGCCAAGGGCAAGACCTTCCGCGACGACATCTATCCGGAATACAAGGCCACCCGCCCGCCGATGCCGGAAGAGCTGGCCGCCCAAATCGAGCCATTGCACGAGCTGGTGCGGGCGATGGGCTTGCCGCTTTTGTGCGTCGAGGGCGTGGAGGCCGACGACGTGATCGCGACCCTGGCCGACCAGGCCGCCGCAGCCGGGCACGACGTGGTGATCTCCACCGGCGACAAGGATCTCGCGCAGCTGGTGAATGACCGCATCACGCTGGTCAACACCATGAGCGGGGTCACGCTGGACCCCGAGGGCGTGCAGGAGAAATTCGGCGTCGCCCCGGAGCAGATCGTCGACTACCTCGCGCTGATGGGCGACAGCGTCGACAACATCCCGGGCGTGGACAAGGTCGGCCCCAAGACCGCGGCCAAGTGGATCGCGAAGTACGGCGATCTCGACACCATTCTGGAACAGGCCGACGGCATCGGCGGCAAGATCGGCGAGAACCTGCGCGCCGCGGCCGAGCGCCTGCCCACCTCGCGCGAACTGATCACGGTCAAGCGCGATGTCGAGCTGGACGTCGGCCCCAACGACCTCAACATCCGCGAGCCGGACCACGAGCGCCTGCTGGAGATGGTGCGCCGCTATGGCTTTACCCGCTGGCGCGCGGAGCTGGAGGGCGGCGAGGACGAGGCCGCTAGCGGCAATCCGGGCTCGCCGCTGGCGAAGGCCGACTACCGCACGTTGCGCGAGGAGGTCGAACTGGCCGAGCTGCTGGAGCGTCTGGACCAGGCCGAGCGGGTCGCCTTCGATACCGAGACCACCAGCCTGGATGCGATGCGCGCCGAGATCGTCGGCATGTCCTTCGCCTTCGAGCCAGGCACCGCCTACTACCTGCCGCTGGCCCACACCGGGCCGGATGCCGCCCCGCAGCTGCCGCGCGCGGAGACGCTGGAACGTCTGAAGCCCTGGCTGGAATCCGAGGACCACGGCAAGCTGGGGCATCACCTGAAGTACGACCGCAACGTGCTGGGTAATCACGGCATCACCCTGCGCGGCATCGTCGACGACACCCTGCTCGAGTCGTTCTGCCTGGACGCCGGCGCCAACCGCCACGACCTCGACTCCCTGGCCGAGCGCCACCTGGACTACCAGACCACGCATTACGAGGACGTGGCCGGCAAGGGCGCGAAGCAGATCCCGTTCGCCGAGGTGGATATCGGCATCGCCACCGATTACGCCGGCGAGGATGCCGACATCTGCCTTCAGCTGGATGCGGTGTTCCAGCCGCGCCTGCAAGAGGCTGAAGGCCCCGCGTTCGTCTACCGCGAGATCGAGATGCCGCTGGTCCCGGTGCTGGCGGATATCGAACGCGTGGGCGTAAAGGTGGACCCGGATCGGCTCGGCGAGCAGAGCCAGGAGCTGCTGGCCGAGATGGAGCGCATCGAGCGCGAGGCCTTCGAGGAGGCCGGCGGCGAGTTCAACCTCGGCTCGCCCAAGCAGATCCAGGAGATCCTGTTCGAGCGCCTGGGCCTGCCGGTGCTGCGGCGCACGCCCAAGGGCCAGCCCTCCACCGCCGAGGACGTGCTGGAGCAGATGGCGGACGACTACGCCCTGCCGCGCCTGATCCTCGAGCACCGCGGCCTGTCCAAGCTGCGCAGCACCTACACCGAGACCCTGCCCCGGCGCATCCACCCGGAGACCGGACGGGTGCACACCTCCTACCACCAGGCGGGGGCAGCCACCGGGCGGCTGTCGTCCTCGGAGCCGAACCTGCAGAACATCCCGGTGCGCACCGAGGCCGGCCGGCGCATCCGCCGCGCGTTCATCGCGGATGAGGGACACCAGTTGCTGGCGGCGGACTACTCGCAGATCGAACTGCGCATCATGGCCCACCTGTCGCAGGACGCCGGCCTGCTGAAGGCCTTTGCCGAGGGTCAGGACATCCACCGCGCGACCGCCGCCGAAGTCTTCGGGCTGGACCCGGAGCAGGTCTCCGGCGATCAGCGTCGCGCGGCCAAGGCGATCAACTTCGGCCTGATCTACGGCATGTCCGCCTGGGGGCTGGCGCGCAACCTCGGCATCGAGCAGGGCGAGGCCCGCGAGTACATCGACCGCTACTTCAATCGCTATCCCGGCGTGCACGACTATATGGAACGGGCGCGCGCCTCCGGGCGCGAGAACGGCTATGTCGAGACCCTGTTCGGCCGCCGCCTGTACCTGCCGGAGATCAACAGCCGCAACGGGGCGCGACGCCAGCAGTCCGAGCGTGTCGCCATCAACGCCCCGATGCAGGGTACCGCCGCCGACATCATCAAGCGCGCGATGGTGCGCGTCGCCAACGATCTCGCGGACTCGAATATCGACGCCCGCATGATCATGCAGGTGCACGACGAACTGGTGTTCGAGGTGGCCGACGCGGCCGTGGAGGACCTGACCACGCTCGTGCGCAAGGCCATGAGCGGGGCCGCCGATCTGGACGTCGAGCTGGTCGTGGACGTCGGCACCGGCGCCAACTGGGACGACGCTCACTAGATGGCGGGCTCGCTTGCCAGGGGTTTCAACCGGGCCGCCCCCTGGCTGGTCGCGGTCCTGTTGCTGGCGACCGCCTGGGTGCTGGCCGAACGCTATCTGGACACCGGTGGTTCCGGCGGGATCACCATCGTCCAGCCGGAGGACTGCGACCTGAACGCGGGGCCCTGCAGCGCCGACCATCCGGCGGGCGGCACGCTGACCCTGGCGATCACGCCACGCCCCGTGCCGATGCTGCAACCACTTGAGCTGACCCTGGAGCTGGACCCGGCGGCCCGGGGCAACCTCGGCGAACCCGAGGCCCTGGAACTGGATCTGGCCGGGGTGGAGATGTACATGGGCTTCCAGCGCCCGCGACTGGAACATACCGGCGACGGGCGCTACGTCGGCGAGACGACACTGCCTATCTGCACCACCGAGGCCATGACCTGGGCCGCCACCGTGATGCCCGCGGGCGATGCGGATGCGGCCCGGGTCCAGTTTCGTTTTGTCACCCGCCGCAGCCACAGCGACAACCCCTGAGGAAAACCGACATGCAGCGTATCCCGCTGAGCAGCCTGCTTTGGGCGCTGGCCGTTCTGGCGGCCGGCGCCCTGCTCGTCTTCGTGATGCTCCGCCCGGCACCGCCGCCCGCGCCCCAAGGGGCCGACCACGAACGCCTGCCGGTGGCCGATGCGGTATCCGGCGGGCCGATTGAACTGCCCATCTCCACCACGGGCGACCGGTTCCGGCTCGCGGACCTGGAAGGGCAATACGTCTGGGTCTACTTCGGCTACACCGCCTGCCCGGATGCCTGCCCGACCAGCCTGGGCTGGATCAGCGCCGCGCTGGACCGCCTGCCGCCCGAGCTGGAGGGCGAGGTCGCGGCGGTACTGGTAAGCGTCGACCCGGAACGTGATGACCGCGGGCGTCTGGAAACCTATGTGGGGCACTTCCACCCGGCCCTCCAGGCTGCGACCGGGTCCCACGAGGAGCTGCAGCCGATCACGGAGCGCTACGGCGTGTTCTACGAACGCACCGAGATCGACTCGGCCATGGGCTACGTGGTCGATCACAGCTCGTCCACCTACCTGGTCGGCCCGGAAGGTGACTTGCTGCAGATCTACCCGCACGGGACACCCGCCGCCGAACTGGTGGAGGGCCTGCGAACCCATACGGAGGCCACCGGGACAGCCAACTGAGCCACACCCCGGACGGCAACGATGGATTCTGTGAAAAAATTCGCAATCGAGAGGCACGCGGCAGGAACTTTGCCCGCGCAATGCTTTCTCACTTACTGAGCGCTCTAGCCCAGCGCGGCCCGCTTCTCTCCCTGAGCGGGCAATAGGCCTCTCTCCCCCCTGTAGAGGCCGAAATTAGCCCCGGTCCCACCCCAAGGCCGGGGCTTCTTTTTGTCTGCGTTTCGTGTTTGCGCTCGGCCGTCGGGCAGAGACGGGCCTCAGCTGGTCGCGGGAGCCGACTCCGGATCATGCTCGGCCAGCCAGCCACCCAGCAGGCCGCGCAGGTCATCGACACCCTGGTTCTTCAGCGAGGAGAAGGTCTGCAACGTCGCCTCGACGCCCATGGCCTCCAGCTCACCATGCGCCTTGCGCAACTGGCGGTCGGCCTCCTGGCGCGAGAGTTTGTCCGCCTTGGTCAGCAGGCAGTGCAAGCGGCAGCGCTCCAGAGGCACCCAGTCCAGTAGCTGGCGATCCAGCTCGGTCAGCGGCCGGCGGATGTCCATGATCAGGACCAGACCGATCAGGCACTGGCGTTTTTGCAGGTAGCCACCAAGGAGCTGGTCCCATTCCGCGCGCTTGCCGGCCGAGACCTTCGCGTAGCCGTAGCCCGGCAGGTCGACCAGCCGCCAGTGCTCGGCCGGCGGCAGACGGAAAAGATTGATCTCCTGTGTGCGCCCCGGGGTACGGCCGACCCGCGCGAGCGCCTTGCGTCCACACAAGGCGTTCAGGGCACTGGACTTGCCGGCGTTGGAGCGCCCGGCAAAGGCGATCTCGACGCCGGTGTCGGCCGGGAGCTGGGCAATCTGCGCCACGCCACGCAGGAAGTCGGTTTCGCGAAATCGGGGTTCCATGGGGCGAGAGAGCGTCCTAGGGAAACACTGATGAATGTACACGCTCGCGCTCGAGTCGCTTTTGCGTGCGAACAAGGCGCGGTGAGTGAAGTGTAGCCGAGCTACATAAGCGAGCCGCAACGCCGGGCGCACGCAAAAGCGGCCGA
>NZ_KB906354.1:0-133634 GCF_000381305.1 Thioalkalivibrio sp. ALE16 | reverse complement strand
GGCCGAGCCCCTGCTTTCAATGGCTTGTGGGGTTGGCACCCCAGGTTCCCCGATCCTGCGTTGCGCCGCTTGCGGGTAGAACCACTACCCGCTGCGCGACGCGCCTTGTCTCGGAAAACCTGGGGTGCCAACGCGAGCGTGTACATTCATTAGTGCTTCCCTTGGCCGAGTGCCGGACTCGGTTTATTTTTGAGCACAAATTAGCATTGTGCTATAAACTGCGCCCCTTATGTTGATCGCCCTACGATGGGGCACAAGGAACGGGTCGCGACCCGGCACGCATTTACAAGCAGGAGATTCTCCGTCATGAACCACAAGCTTTCCGCTCTCTTTGCTGCCCTGTCCGTATCCCTGCTGCTCCCGCTGTCGGCGGCCCAGGCGGGCGATCCCCAGCGCGGCCAGGGTCTGTCCCAAGCCTGCGCGGCCTGCCACCAGGCGGATGGCAACAGTGTGAACCCGGAATGGCCCAAGCTGGCCGGCCAGCACGCCAAGTACACCGTGAAGCAGCTGCAGGACTACAAGTCCGAGCGCCGCGAGAACAGCCTGATGCTGGGCCAAGTGGCCAATCTGGACGAGCAGGACATGCGCGACCTGGCCGCCTACTTCGCCGAACAGGACATCAGCGCCGGCACCGCCGACGAATCGGTCGTCGAGCGCGGCGAACAGATCTATCGTGGCGGCATACCGTCGCAGAACGTCGCCGCCTGCATCGCCTGCCACGGCCCGAACGGTAACGGCAATCCGGAAGCCATGTTCCCGGCCGTCGCCAGCCAGCACGCGCAGTACAGCGCCGACCAGTTGCGCTACTTCCGCAGCGGTGACCGCGCCAACGACAACGGCCGCATGATGCGCAACATCGCGCGCAACATGTCCGATGAAGACATCGAGGCCGTGTCCCAGTACATGGCGGGCCTGCAGCCGAGCAACTGATTCGGCTTTGGGTACGCCGCGCAGGACCGGCGGCGAAGCGACCCAGGGAAGGGGCGGCCAAGGCCGCCCCTTTTTCGTGGGCGCGGGAAACGCCCCCCAATTGGAATGCAATCCTGAACAGGGGCGTCATGGTGGGGCGCACGAACTCCCGGGCGGATCATCGGTCCATCCACTGCTCGCGCAACGCCCGCGCAGTTTGTCTTGAAAATTGAAGCCCTGTCGGGTTGCTTCGCATAGTCCGTAAGGCCAAAGCAGGTTTCAGCATGTCGAATAACGATCAGGCCGCCACCGCCGGCCCGGCCCCCGCGTCCCGCCAGAAGGCCGCCCGCAAGCCCAGGCGCAGCCGGATCCTCGTCGATTTCATGGGATCGATGAGCCTGGCGATCACGCTGCTGGTGGCGCTCTCCATTGCCTCGGTGATCGGCACCGTACTGGTGCAGAACGAGCCTTACACCGAATACCTGATGGACTTCGGGCCGTTCTGGCACGAGATCTTTGCCGGCATGGGGCTCTACCAGGTCTATTCAGCGACCTGGTTCCTGCTGGTTGTGGCGTTCCTGGTCATTTCCACATCGTTCTGCGTGTACCGCCAGTCGCCCGGGCTGCTGAAGGACCTTCGCCGCTACAATCTGCAGGTCAAGGAAAAGTCCCTGCGCTCCTTCCATTCGAGCGCAACCGGCGACCTGGACCAGTCACCGGACGACTTCGTCCAGCATGCCCATCGCGTACTGAAGGCCCAGGGCTTCAAGGCCCGCGAAAAGACCAGCGACGGTCAGACCGTGATCGCCGCGATGCGCGGGCGCTGGAACCGCTTGGGGTACCTGCTGACCCACGTCGGGATCGTCGTGATCTGCGTGGGCGCGCTGGCCGACGGTACGACCCTGCTGAAGATCAACGAATGGCTGGGGAACCTGGAGATCGAGACTCGCAGCGTGCCGATTTCCGAGGTCCCGAGTTCGGCCTGGATACCGGAATGGAACCCGTCCTTCCGCGGCTCGGTGGAGATCCCCGAGGGGGCGTCGGCCAACGTGGTCTTCCTGCCGATGCGCGAGGGCTACTTCGTGCAGGAGCTGCCCTTCCGCATCGAGCTGGAGGAGTTCCGCATCGAGCGCTTCTCGACCGGCGCCGAGAGTTCCTACGAGTCCGACCTGGTCATCCACGATCCGAACCGGGACGAACCGCTGCGTCACACCATCTCGGTCAACCACCCGTTGATCTACAACGGCTACGCGATCTATCAGGCGAGCTTCGCCGACGGCGGGACGCGGCTGGACATCGATGCGATCCCGCTGGGCGCCGAAGCCCTGCAGGCACTCGAAGTGCCGGGGCGCGTGTTCCAGGAGGTCGAGATCCCCACTCCCGCCGGCGACACCCGCACCATCGAGTTCACCAACTTCCAGTCCGAGAACGTGGTGCCACTCCTCAACGAGGAAGGCGTGCGGGAAAACCGCCAGATGGGTCCGAGCTTTGACTTTCGTTTGATGGACCGCACCGGCCACGGCCTGTACTACCGCAACTACCAGCGCCCGGCCCTGCAGGAAGGCGCGATGTACTTCCTGAGCGGCGTGCGCGAAAGCCCGGCGGACGAATTCCACTACCTGTTCCTGCCGGCCGACGCCGACGACTCGCTGGAGCGCTTCCGCACCTACCTGGCGATGCTGCACAACCCCGAGGTGCGCAACGCAATCGCCCGTCAGGTGGCGAGCGACGACGAGACGGTGCCCAACGAGCAGACCCAGGCCATCGCCCGCACCACGGCCGAGCTGATGGGCCTGTTCGCCGAGGGCGGCTATATGGCCGTGCACGAAGAGATCGAGCGCCGCGTGCCGGCCGACCGCATCGACGAGGTGCGCGACCTGATGATCCGCATCCTCCACGCCGGCCTGCAGGGGCTTTACATGGAGGTCCTGCAGGACGAGGGTGTGGTCTCGATCCAGGAAGAGGAACAGCGCTTCCTGGAGGACACGATCTCGGCGATTAACGCGATCAGCCTGTATCAGTCGCCGTTCTTCTTCCACCTGAAGGACTTCGAGCACCGCGAGGCCTCGGGCCTGCAGATCGCCCGCGCACCGGGCCAGAGCACGGTCTACGCCGGCAGCACCATGCTGATTGTCGGGATCTTCCTGCTGTTCTACGTGTCGTACCAGCGTCTGTGGATCATGGCGCGGCGGCGCGATGATGGCGAGGGCACTCACGTGGTGATGGCCGGCACCAGCAACCGCCACCAGGTGGAATTCGAGGAACGTTTCGCGCATCTTAAGCGGTGGATCATCGACCAGAAGCCGGTCGGTTCGGACCCGCAACGCGAAGACCAAAACAAGAACGCATGACCCGCAAGTAGTCGGAGGAGCACACCATGTCAGTACCCCACGAGGCCCTGGATTTCGAACGGCCCGGTTTCTTCCGGCAACTTCAGTTGCGCGACTGGGCCTACTTTGCCCTGATGGCCGCCGTGGCGGTGATCTCGCTGACGCTCTACGGCGAGAACATGGACCGCTACGACATCGGCGGGCTGATCCTCGCCGTCGGCACCAGCGCCTGGATGGGCTGGTTCTGGCGTCCGTGGCAGGCCTTCTCGATCATCGTCGGGGTGCTGGCCCTGTTTGGCATCTGGCTCTACGGCGACAACCTGGCCGCCAACGAGACCAACTTCTGGCTGAATTACATCGGCTCCGGCCAGGCCGGCGTGATGTGGATGAGCGTGTTCCTCTACCTCTCCACCGTCGCCTATCTGATGGGCCTGTTCTCGAGCTCCGATTTCCCGTCCCGCGTAGGCGCCGCCTTCGCCTGGGTGGGTGCGGGCGCCGGGGCCATGGCGCTGCTGGTGCGCTGGCGCGAGATCTACCTGACCGACCCGACCTGGGGCTACATTCCGGTCGCCAACCTCTACGAGGTCTTCATCCTGTTCGCGGCGCTGACTACGCTGATGTACCTGTACTACGAACAGCGCACCGGCTCGCGCAACATGGGTGCCTTCGTCATGCTGGTCATCGCGGCCGCGGTGACCTTCCTGCTGTGGTACATGTTCGACCGTGAGGCGCATGTGGTCGAACCCCTGGTGCCGGCCCTGAACAGCTGGTGGATGAAGATCCATGTGCCCACGAACTTTGTCGGCTACGGCGGCTTCGCCATCGCCGCGATGCTGGGTGTCGCCTTCCTGATCCGGAACCGGCTGGAGCGCACGCGACCTGATGCGGCCATTACCCAGCGCATCCCGTCCAAGGACACCCTGGACAGCGTGATGTACAAGGCCATCGCGATCGGCTTCGCCTTCTTCACCATCGCCACCGTGCTGGGCGCGATGTGGGCGGCCGAGGCCTGGGGCGGCTACTGGTCCTGGGACCCGAAGGAGACCTGGGCGCTGATCGTCTGGCTGAACTACGCGGCCTGGCTGCACATGCGCTTCACCAAGGGCTGGCGCGGGCCGACCATGGCCTGGTGGGCGATCATTGGCCTGTTCATCACCACCTTCGCATTCCTGGGTGTGAACATGTTCCTGTCCGGCCTGCACTCCTACGGAGAACTGTAAATGAAGCGTCGTGAATTCATGGGCGCCCTGGGCGGCGCCGGCCTGCTCCTCGCCACCGGCACCAGCCTCGCGGCCGAGTTCCGCGAGGGCCAGCACTACCGGGCCATCCAGCCCCCGCTGGATACCGGGCTGGAGGACGGCAAGATCCAGGTGGTCGAGGTGTTCTGGTACGGCTGCCCGCACTGCTACGCCTTCGAGCCCAAGGTCCAGGCCTGGAAGCCGAACCTGGCCGACGACGTGCAGTTTGAGTACCTCCCGGCGCCGATGAACGACGTCTGGGCGCTGCATGCGCGGGTGTTCTACACCGCCGAGAAACTAGGCGTGCTCGACGACGTGCATCAGGCGTTCTACGACGCGATCCACGATCAGGGCCGTCAGATGCGCTCGGAAAGCGCAATTCTGCGCTTCATCAACCAGCGCGGGCTGGATGCGGACGAGTTCCGCGAGACCATGCGCTCCGACGCGATCCGCCGCCGGATCGTCGAGGCCACCGAGGCCGTGCAGGACTACGGCGTTGGCGGCGTGCCGACCCTGGTCATCAATGGCGAGGCCATCGTCTCCGCCAGCATGGCCGGCGGGCACGACGAGATGCTGGAGGTTGCCGACTACCTGATCGAACGTGCCCGCGGCTAGCGCGCGGCTTATGCTGCGGGCCGCCGGGGCGCCTTCAGCATGAGCACGCCGACCACCGCCCAGCGCCTGGTCGAATGCCTCGAGCAGGAGGGCGTCGAACGCATCTTCGGTCTGCCGGGCGAGGAGAACATGGCCGTTCTCGATGCCCTGGCCGACTCCTCCATCGAATTCGTCACCACGCGCCACGAACAGGGCGCCGCCTTTATGGCCGACGTCCACGGGCGCCTGTCGGGCAAGGCGGGCGTCTGCCTCGCGACCCTGGGTCCCGGCGCCACCAACCTGATCACCGGCGTTGCCGACGCCAATATGGATCACGCGCCGCTGGTCGCGATTGCCGGCCAGGCCAGCACCCATCGCCTGCACAAGGAATCGCATCAGGTCCTCGACCTGAAGGGCCTGTTCCAGCCGATCACCAAGTACAGCTCCAGCGTGGTCGAGCCCGAGATTCTCCCGGAGGTGGTGCGCAAGGCCTTCAAGTGGGCCGAAGGCGGCAAACCCGGGGCCAGCTTCCTCGAACTACCCGAGAACATCGCCTCGCAGCCGTGCCCCAACCCGCCCCTGCCAGTCCACGCCGGCCCGGCGGCCGTGCCGGCCGACGCCTCGCTGGAGGCCGCGGCCCGGTTGCTGAACGAGGCCCACCACCCGCTGATCCTCGCCGGCAACGGTGTGATCCGCTCCGGCGCCAGCGGGGCCCTGGCCACGCTCGCCAGCGCGCTGAACATCCCGGTGGCCAATACCTTCATGGCCAAGGGCGTACTGCCGTTCCGCCACCCGCTGGCGCTCGGCTCGGTCGGGCTGCAGAGCCAGGACTTCGTGAACTTCGGCTTCCACAAGGCCGATGTGATCGTCTGCATCGGCTACGACCTAGTCGAATACCCGCCAAGCTTCTGGCATCCGGACGGCGACCGCACCCTGATCCACATTGATTCGGCCCCGGCCGAGATCGACGGCCACTACAACGTGACGGCCGAGGTCCTCGGGGATTTGACAACGTGTCTGCACCGACTGGCCGAGCAGGTCAGTCCGCGCGAGGAGACCATCCTGCGCCCGCTGCGCCAGAGCCTGATCGAGGACATGAACGAGCACCGCGACGACACCCAGGTGCCGCTCAAGCCACAGAAGCTGATCTGGGACCTGCGCACCGCGGCGGATCTCGACGCGATCATGATCACCGATGTCGGCGCCCACAAGCTCTGGATGGCGCGCATGTTCCGCTGCGAGCTACCCAACACCTGCCTGATCTCCAACGGCTTCGCCAGCATGGGGATCGCGCTGCCCGGCGCCATCGCCGCGGCCAAACTCCATCCCGAACGCCAGGTCGTCGCCGTCACCGGCGATGCCGGTTTCCTGATGAACGTGCAGGAGCTGGAGACCGCGGTCCGGCTGGGCCTGAATTTCGTGGTGCTGATCTGGAACGACAACGCCTACGGCCTGATCGAGTGGAAGCAGGTCCGCGAGTACGGGCGCAAGGCCTTCGTCGAATTCGGCAACCCGGATTTCGTCCAGCTGGCCCGCGCCTTCGGCGCCCGCGGCGTGCGCATCGAACCGGGAGACAGCCTCGAAATGGCCCTGCGCGAGGCCCTGGTGGAGCCGGGCGTGACCGTGATCGACTGCCCGGTCGACTACAGCGAGAACATGAAGCTGACGGAACGTTTGGGCGAGCTGGTTTGTCCATTCTGAGAACACGGACTTTCCCTCCAGCAGGAGACCACCCGCGATGACGTCGATCGCGCCCGGCGACCGTCGTGCCACGCCCCCCGGCCCCGAAGGCGAGGCGCAACCGGAAACCGCCACCCCGGAACAACTGAGCTACCAGCACGAACAGGGCAGCCAGCGCCTGCGTCTGCTGAGTTTCAATGCCCAGGTGGGCATCCACTCTTCCCGCCTGCATCACTACGTCACCAACAGCTGGAAGCACGTGCTCCCCTATGGCGGGCGCATGGACAACCTGGACCGGGTCGCGCGGTTCATCTCCGAGTTCGATATCGTCGGCGTGCAGGAGCTGGACGGCGGCAGCATCCGCAGCAATTTCGTCGATCTGGCGTCCTATCTCTCCGAGCGCGCGCAGTTCCCGTACACCTACAACCGGATCAACCGGGATCTCGGGCAGTTCGCCAAGCACTCCCTGGCCCTGTTCTCGCGCCTGGAACCGGACCGGGTCGAGATGCACCGCCTGCCAGGCGCCCTGCCGGGACGCGGCGCGATCGAGGCGCACTACGCGATGGGCGACGGAGACGAACTGGTCCTGTTCCTGCTGCACCTCGCCCTCGGCAAGCGGACCCGCAAGTCCCAGCTGGCCTACGTCGCGGAACACATCCAGGACCTCCCCCATGCGGTGGTCATGGGCGATCTCAACTGCCAGCAGGACAGTGAGGAACTGCGCCAGCTGGTCGCGCGCACCGGCCTGATGGAGCCAATGGCCTGCCCCGCGACCTACCCCGCCTGGGACCCGCGCCTGGTCTTCGACCACATCCTGCTGACCCCCGACCTGCATGTCAGCGACGTGCGCGTCTACAACGTTGCGCTGTCCGACCATCTCCCGGTCGGCATCGAGATCGAACTGCCGCAGCGCCAGGCCCTTCATGATCCAGCGCACTAAACCGTTGCCCGTATACGGGTACGATCCCGGTGGCATCTACCCGTATTACGCGTTTAAATAGACACGCCTCCTTTCCGGGATTTCCCGATGTCCGACAGCGATCTGCGTAGAACCATCATCGAGCTCGAACGCTCGCTGGACCGGGAACGGGCCCTGCAGGACACGATCCGCCGAGTCGCGCTGCGTTCGCTTGCGGTGGTGTCCGCCAAGGTGCCGGCACTGGAGGGCGCGGTCCGCGACCTGACCCGGGCCATCGAGTCCGACCCCGGCGACACCGCCTGGCTGGACCGCCTGAGCGGCCAGCTCGCTGACGCGGTACGTTCCAGCGACCATCGCCAGGATCTTGCCGAGGGCATCCTCGAGGTGGTGCGCCGCGGCCTGCACGGCTTCGAGTTCCTCGATTCCGAGGTGGACGCCCTGACCCGGGCCGCTGACCGCCGCGACAAGGCGGAGATCGAACGCACCCTCAACCGTCTGTTCACGGTCCTGCACGACAAGTGCCAGAAGGCCATGACCGAGCGCGAGGAGCTCACCGAGGTCGTCGGCGAGATCTGGCACCGCCTCGAGGACGTCGACACCGCCTTGTCCGAGGACGAGGCCCGCGGCGAACGCGCCCGCGAATCCGTGTCCGAGCTGCATGCCGGGATCTCCGGCGATGTCGCCCATATCAAGGGCCGGGTCGTCGACGTCGACGATCTGGCGACCCTGCGCACCGAGGTCAGCCGCGGCCTCGACCGCATGGTGGAGCGGGTCACCACCTTTCGCGAAGAACAGGAAAGCGAGCTGCTGGCAGCACTGGAGCGCAACCGCGCCCTGCGCTCCAAGGGCCGCAGCCTGGAGGGCCAGGTGCAGGCCCTGCGCACGCGCCTGGAACAGGCTCGCGCCGAGGCCACGCGCGACAGCCTGACCGGCCTGCCCAACCGCACCGCCTTCGAACAGCGCCTGGCCCAGCTCCCGGCGGAACTGAAAAAGGCCGGCGCCGCCTCCCTGCTGGTCTGGGACATTGACCACTTCAAGACCATCAACGACGAGTACGGGCACAGCGCGGGCGACAAGGTCCTGCGGGCGGTCGCCGAGATCCTGGCCGAAGGGGTCCGCGCACCCGACTTCGTCGCGCGCTACGGCGGCGAGGAATTCGTGATGATCCTCTACCGCGAGCCCGCGGCCGCCCATACACAGGCGGACACTATCCGCGAGGCGGTCGATCGCCTGATCGTGCGCGCCGGGAACACCCGGCTGAAGGTCACCATCTCCGCGGGCCTGGCCGGCATCAATCCCGCCGCGACCCCGGAGTCGATCTTCGACGCGGCCGACCACGCGCTGCTCCAGGCCAAGAAACGCGGGCGCGACCGCATTGAACGCGCCAACGACTGACCGATCCCGGGAGACGCCATGCACGGCACGCCCCCATCTCACCTGATCTTCGGCGAGGTCCTGTTCGACGGCTTCTCCGACGGCACACGCGTCCTCGGTGGCGCACCCTTTAACGTCGCCTGGAACCTGCATCAGCTGGGTGCCGCCGCCTGCTTCGTGGGCGGCATCGGCGACGACGCCGATGGCCGCCGCGTGCGGGAACGCATGCACCACATCGGGATGGATACACGCGGGCTGTACCAGCACCCCACGGCCCCAACGGGCGAGGTACGCGTCACCCTGGAGCAGGGCGAGCCGAGCTACACCATCGTCCCCGGCCAGGCCTATGACGACGTCCCGGCGGACTGGGCGGAGCAGCTGCCGGCTACGGCCATGCTCCTCTATCACGGGACGCTGGCCCTGCGCACCGGCAATCGCGAGCTGCTGGAACGCCTGCGGGCCCGCTCACGCCAGCGCTTCGTCGACGTGAACCTGCGGGCACCGTGGTACGACGCCGACGACGTCCTCGCGCTGATCCGCGGCGCCGATGTGGTGAAGCTGAACACCGACGAGGCCGCGACCCTGGCCCCGGATGTCGCCGAGGCCGAGCGCCCGACCGCGCTGCTCGAACGGGCCGCGATCCGCTCCGCCCTGATCGTCACCCACGGGGCCGGTGGTGCCGCCATCCACGAGCCCGATGGCCAGCACTGGCAGGCACCCGCACCGCCCGTCGACGGGTTCCGCGACGCCGTGGGCGCCGGCGACGCCTTCGCCAGCGTCGCCATCATCGGCCTGCAAAACGCCTGGCCCTGGGCGACCACCCTGGAGCGCGCCCTCCGATTTGCCGCCTCCGTCTGCACCCTGCAGGGCGCCACCACCGACGACCCGGCCTTCTACCAGCAAGCCACGCGCGAGTGGCCCCGGGCCTGAGGCACGCCGGGTCGTACTGGGTTCGGTCGGAAAAAGCTGATTTTATCCCCGCAGTTCGGACAGGACGCAGCGGAAACTCTCCAGCCCGGACTCTAGGTTCTCGATGATCTCTTCGGCGATCTCGTCTGGCTCGGGCAGGTTATCCAGATCACCAAGGGACTTGTCGCGAAGCCAGAAGATGTCGAGGCTGGTCTTGTCGCGTTTGAAGATCTCGTCACGGCTGAAGCGGCGCCAGCGGCCTTCGGGATTGTCCTCGCTCCAGGTCTCCTGGCGCTGGTGACGCTCGCCGGGTCTGTAGCACTCGACGAACTCGCGCAGGTGCTCGTCGCGCAGCGGCTTCTTCTTTAGCGTGTGGTGGATGTTGGTGCGGTAGTCGTAGAACCAGACTTCGTCGGTCCACGGCTCGGCGCGGCCGGGGCGCCCGTCGAAGAATAGTACGTTGGCCTTGACCCCGTGGGCGTAGAAGATGCCGGTGGGCAGGCGCAGGATGGTGTGCAGCTCGGTGGTCTCCAGCAGCTTGCGGCGCACCGTCTCGCCGGCGCCGCCCTCGAACAGCACATTGTCCGGCACCACCACGGCGGCCTGGCCATTCTCCTTGAGCAGCGTGCGGATGTGCTGGACGAAGTTGAGCTGCTTGTTCGAGGTGGTTACCCAGAAGTCCTGGCGGTTGTACTCGAACTCCTCGCGCTCCTGCTCGCCGGCCTCGTTGGTGATAGTCAGCGTGCTCTTCTTGCCAAACGGCGGATTGGCCAGCACGTAGTCGTGCCGCCGGGGCTGCTCCCCCAGCAGGGCGTCGGTGGGCGAAATTGTCGGCTCGTCGTCGAGATCCCCGATGTTGTGCAGGAAGAGGTTCATCAAGCACATACGGCGCGCGCTGGGTACGATCTCGTTGCCGTGGAAGGTGGAGTGCTTGAGCGCCTGCTTTTGCTCGGCGGTCATCTCCGCCATGTGGTGGTCCCTGATGTAGTCGTAGGCGGCGAGGAAGAAGCCCCCGGTACCGCAGGACGGGTCGCAGATAGTCCTGCCCGGCTGCGGCTGCACACACTCCACCATGGCGCGGATCAGCGGGCGCGGGGTGAAGTACTGGCCGGCGCCGGACTTGGTGTCCTGCGCGTTGCGCTCCAGCAGCCCCTCGTACATGTCGCCCTTCACCTCGGCGTCAAGCATCACCCAGGTCTCGTCGTCGATCAGCTTGATCAGGCGTGCCAGCTTGGCCGGGTCCTGGATCTTGTTCTGCGCCCTGGTGAAGATCTGGCCCAGCATGCCGCGCTCCTGCCCCAGCTCGCGCAGCAGCTCGATGTAGTGACCCTCCAGATCCGAACCCTTGCGCGCCTTGAGACTCTGCCAGTTGTAGAACTCGGGGATACCTATATCCCGGCTCCACGGCGGCCGGCTGTACTCGTCTGCCATCTTGAGGAAGATGAGGTAGGTGAGCTGTTCCAGGTAATCGCCGTAACTCACGCCGTCGTCGCGGAGCATGTGGCAGAAGTTCCAGACCCTGGAGACGAGGCTTTCGGCGTTCATTCCTTCTCCTCGGTGGCGATATAGGCTTGATCCGGGCGGTTCGGCTCGTCGGGAAACTGGTATTGCACGACTCTTTCGATGAGCAGGGGGGCGATGTGCTGGCGATGCAGATAGTCCCGTCGGCGCTTCAAAAGAACCGCCAACTCACGGGTGCCGTAAGGCCTGAGGGCGCAAAGCGCTTGTATGAGCCGGGGTATCTTCTTCGGGTCTCGGCTGCGTTGCCCGATTCGTTCCAACTCTCTTCTAAGTTCGTCAGGTAATTCGGCCAGCAGCTGTTCACGGTACGCCTGACTGGATGCTTCCCCTTCGGACTCCTGCGATAAGGCCTCGGACTCCTGCGATAAGGCCTCGGACTCCTGTGATAAGGCTGCGGACTCCTGTGACAAGTTGGAAAACAGGTCGTCCTCGTCTTCGTTGGACCGGCCACCCAGTTCGTCACCGGGGACATAGTAGGTAGCCGGGCCGCGCGGCACCTGCTCGATAAGCCTCAAATCCCGCAGGTGGGTCAGGCGTTGACTGGCGGTCAGGGTATCGACCCGGTTGAGGTCACGGTAATCGGAGTTAGTGATGCGGCCGGTCTCCCGGACGAAGATCAATGCCCGCTGTTCGTCCTCGCCCAGCCCGAGATGGCGGAACTGCCCGAGCCAGGCAACATCCTCCTCGCTCAGGAAGTGATGGAAGAGGTAGGTGGCCGAGAACTGGTCGTTGTAGCGGTCCGACTCGAAGCTCGGCGGCGACAACCCAGCCTGTTCCATCGACCGACGCATCACACGAATCCCGCTGCCCTTGGTCTCCGCCAGACCCATCTCGTGAAGCACCGAAGCGATCACGGGATTGCGCCACAACGACCCCGCCTCGCCCAACTCCTCCAGGGCCTTGAGGGAATAACCCGGGTTCTGAACCTCAAGCCGATTGCTGTAACGCAGTAGCTGGACGGGTTGTTGCCGCTGGTAGTTGCGATGCATTACCGCATTCACCACCGCCTCCCGCACTACCTTCTCCGGCAGCACCGTCTTCTCGTCCCGGCGTATCTCCCCTTCCGGGAGCTGGAAGGCGCGCGGCAGGTCGTCCATGACAGCCGCCGTAGCCCGCTGGATCAGACGGGGCAAGGTGTCGCGCAGGTCGAGTGTCGTGAAGCGGTCGTCCGGGTCCTCAATCCACTCCTTGCCGGGAATGCGAATGTAGTCGACCCGGTTGGCCGGAAACAGGCGGCGCAGCGCACCCCGGCGCCCGAACAGCAGCACACCGGCCACCGTCGGCTGCCACTGGCCCGACTCGCGAGCCACCGCGCCCAGTGCCTCCAGCAGTTCGTCGTCGGAGAAATTCAGCTCCTCCGCAGCAGGGTTCACCGCCTGTCGGGCATTGCGGTAGTGGGTGATGGCGTCCGGGTCGATGTCATCGAGGGTGGCCCCGGACAGGGTCGACGCATCAAAGCTCAGGCCGGCCCGGCCCTGATAGAGCGCAGCCAGATCATCTTCATTGCAGCGGTAATCCCCGTTGGGTCCGCGGCGCCACGCACCACGCGGCAGCGGTTTTCTGGCGAAGTGGACCGGCCGGGAGGCCGGCTCGGCCTCCGGCACCTCCACCAGAATCACCGTGCCCTCATCCAGCACCTCAGCGCGCGCCTGCACCCGCAGCGGCACATTGAAGATATTGGCGCACTGCGAGTGCAGATCATTGAGTAACTTGTCCGGATCCTCGATGCCGCACACCCGGTAATCCCCGGGCGCGCCCGGGGCCTTCTCCACGCCCAGCAACAGCCAGCCGCCGCCCAGACCCGGCTCATTGGCGAAGGCGCAGACCGTCTCCATCAAAGACTCGCCAATGCCCGAGGCACGTTTGGCCTCGACGCGGTCCGACTCATCAAGCTGCCGGAGCTGTTCAAGGATGGCTCGTGCCGTAACCTGGCTCATGCCGAGGCCCCCACATCTGTTCACTCATTCTCATCTCCAACCACCCACCCTCGTTGGGCATCGTCTTGGCCGCGCCCTTGAGCTTGGCCAGACTCCCGTAGGCGGCCACCAGGGCCCGCAGCACCGAGGTGCTCTCCAAAGGCACATGCGGCGGAAAGGGGTCTCGACCATCCCATGCCATCGTCATCCTCCTGAAGGCAGGCGACCAACGACCTGCTCAGAAAACGCGTTTTTTGAGCAGGTCAGGCGGGAGCTGCTCAATACCGGGCACGTTTGAACAGTGGTGGACCGAACCTTTGCGCTGATCAGGTTCATGCCGTAGCCCCGGCGTTGCGCTTGCCCCGCTTGGACCCTGCGGCGTCCGCCTGTTCCTGGCGGATGCGCTCCAGCAGGACACTGGCGGGCTCGTCGTCGGGGTCTTGGGGGACGAGCCTGCCTTCGAAGGCGCGTTTGAGGATGGATTGGCGGAGCAGCTCTGCTCTCCGAAAAGAGGCTTCAAGCTCTTCTTCCAGCTGCGACAACCTGGAAACCCCTGATTCGATTTGGTTCACGATCTGGTCTTGCTCATCCAGCGAGCAAAGCGGGAACTCTGACTTTTCGACAATACCCAAGTTCAAATTTGGCTGAACACCACCAGACGATGACTGCCTTATGCTCTCGTAGTTATGAACCAGAAACCATTTCAAGTAAGGTTTAATACGCGCGGTCAGCCCCTCGGTTACGATGGCTGCTAGAGCTTGGTTGGTAGTGGCATCAATTGCCAACTCGGACGCCTTTCCACGCGTCTTACCCTCACCATACATTGCAACAAGCAATGTTCCTCTCGGGTACAACCGCAGGTTTGTCTCTTCGAGTGCGGTCTCGGTCACCCAGCCAGAAGGTTCCTGGACATAGAGGTCATTTACAGCTCCACTTGTCACCCATGGTATCTTCCCACCCTCGTAATAGCCTTGTCGCTTTTTCAGAGGTGTCACTCCGGTCCCGACAAAGGCGATGTCTATTATCCTGGCATTGGCCCAACCACCCGGCAGGCTTCCTGAGCGATTCGCTGCATCACCCACATCCCACTTCGGTCTGTGTGGTTTACGAGGCTTTTTCCCTAACTTCCCGTTCGTTTCCCATTCTTTTACAGCGGCCTTCCAATCCCTCAGCTGCTCTTGGTAGCGCGCTTCACGCTCTTCCCGAATGCGCTCAAGGAGTTGCTCGGCAGTTTCAAGTTTATCGGCGTTGTCGCGGCGCCATTGTTCGGTGAGCCGACCTTCGAAGGCGGCCTTGAGCAGGGACTGGCGGTAGGTCTTGAGCTGGGCGCGGGCGGTCTTCAGGCTTTCCACGCCCTTGTCCAGTTCGGAGAAGAGTTCTTCGATCTTGGCGACGATGCGGCGTTGCTCGTTGGTTGGTGGAATCGCGACCTCCAAACGATACGCGTCGTCCCTGTTCAGCCCCGGAACCGCAGTTGATGTATCAAGGTCAGATAAGCGAAGGTACTTAAGGTAAAGCGCTAAAAACCTTCCATCGACGCCTTTCGGCGGCTTCACAAAATAGGTCGTATCAATCGGCCATAAACCACCATGTGAGTAAAACACCGAACCAACGGATCCTTTTCGCCCAACAACAATCGCAGGCCCCTCAACCAAAGCTTCATCGTGCTTTCCCACGACACCACTGGAACCATAGACATCGAACACCCCCGACTCATTTCTCGTGGTTTTTTTTAGAGCTTTACCATATTCCAGAGAAATGACATCTCCCAATTTGCATTGCGCCCACATTTTGGATTGGGTTTTCTCAGCCATCACGCCGCCATCTCATCATTCATCTGGTCCAACACCTGCTCCATATCCTCCCCGAACAGCTGCCACATGCGTCCGCGCCCGCCCTCGGCGTCGAAAGGGGCGTAGTCCAGGTCCCCCACGGTGATGTGGAAGCTGGCGGCGATATGGTCGCGGATCTTTTCGAGCCAGGCCATCTGTTCCTCGTTGAACTTGGGCTGGTTGCCGGAGTGGCGGCCGAAGACCCAGCGCTTGAAGTTGGCGCGCACGGTGTCGGCGTAGGGGGTGAGCTGGTCGTCCCAGCCGCTGACCCGGCGCACCAGGGCGATGATCTGGGCCAGCTCGCTCTCCGGCCGGCGCGCCTGCACCTCGTCCAGCCGGGCGTAGGCGTCCCAGACGCGGGCCGGGGCCAGTTGCGGCTTCTCGCGCTTGAGCGCTTCGAGCAGGTCGCGGATGGCCCGGGCGGTGATCTCGCGCCGCCGGTACGGCTGCTGATAGTAGATGGTCAGGGCGTCGATGTCGTCCCGGTGGTTCTCCAGCCATTCGCTGAATTCCTGGCGCAGCTGCTCGCGCTGGATCTCGGCGTCGGTCTCCCAGCCGCTGACCTCCAGCTCGTCCGGGTTCACGTCGTCCACCACCTGTTCCTGGCGCTGGCGCACGTCCTCGAGGAAGGTGGTCAGCGGGCCGGTGATGGCGGCGGTGGCGGCCTTCGCCCGCTCCTCGCGGACCGCTTCGAGCTGTTCCGGGCTCGGCTCGGCGCTTTCGGGCAGTTGGTGGGTCTCGCGGGCGGCGCGGCGCAGGGCGTCGGGGTCGTCGGTGGCCAGCAGTTCCGAGGCGATGGTGTTGAGATCGGGGCCGCCGGTGAGCTTGCGCACCTCGCGCTGCTGCTCGTCGTTGAGCCGCTTGCTGAAGCGGGCCAGCCGGCCGGCCAGGCTGCTCAGGCTGTCCGGGTCGCGCACGCCCATGGTCACGGCCTGCATCAGCTCCTTCATCGGCACGCTCGGTTTGCGCTCCAGGCTGCCGGTCTCCATCTTCTTCGACTCGCTGACACCGACGGCGTCGACCAGCACGAAGTGCGCCTTGGGGCCGCGGGCGGTGCGGTTGACCTGACGCAGGCCGTCGGCGTCCAGGCTGCGGGTGCCGCGCCCGACCATCTGCATGTAGTAGTTGCGGCTCTTCACGTCGCGCATGAACAGCAGGCACTCGATGGGCTTCACGTCGGTGCCGGTGGCGATCATGTCGACGGTAACGGCGATGCGCGGGTTATAGTCGTTGCGGAAGCTGTTCAGCAGACTCTGGGGATCGCCGTCGATTCGGTAGGTGATCTTCCGGCAGAAGTCATTCCCGGCGGCGAACTCCTCGCGGACGATGTGGATGATGTCGTCAGCGTGGCTGTCGGTCTTGGCGAAGATCAGCGTCTTCGGCACCTCGAACCCGCCCTCCTCTTCCGGCAGGTGGCGGTCGGAGAACATGCGCGGCAGGGCGTCGCGGAAGGCGCGGATGACGGTGCGGATCTGGCTCGGGTTGACCACGCTGCGATCGAGCTGGCTGCCGGCGTACTCCAGATCCTCGTCGAGCTGCTGCCAGCGCTGCTCGCGGGTCAGGCGGTCGCGGTGCTCGACCGTCTCCTCCGCCTCGATCCGGCCGCCCTCGCGGGTCAGGCGGGTATCGATGCGCCAGACGAAGTGGTCGACGTTGACGCCGTCGACCACCGACTGCTCCAGTGGGTACTCACTGACCACGTTCTGATTGAAGAAGGCGTAGGTGCGATTGTCCGGCGTCGCGGTCAGCCCGACCAGGAAGCTGTCGAAGTACTCGATCACCTGCCGCCAGAGGTTGTAGATGGAGCGGTGGCACTCGTCGATGACGATGACATCGAAGAACTCCGGCGGCACCTTCGGGTTGTAGACCACCGGCAGCGGCTCCTTGCGCAGGGTGTCGAGGCCGCCCGGCTCATCCTCGGCCTCCTCGTCCAGCGGCTCGCCCTTGAGGATGGAGTAGAGCCGCTGGATGGTGCTGATGCAGACCTGGCCGTCGGTGGGCACATGGGGCGAACGCAGGCGCTGGACGGTGTAGAGTTCGGTGAACTTGCGGTTGTCGTCCTGCGGCAGGTACTGGTGGAACTCGTTCTCCGCCTGCACGCCGAGGTTGCGGGTATCGACCAGGAAGAGGATGCGCTTCGCCCCGGCGTGCTTGAGCAGGCGGTAGATGCTGGTGATGGCGGTGAAGGTCTTGCCGGCGCCGGTGGCCATCTGGATCAGCGCCCGGGGGCGGTTCTCGCGGAACGAGGTCTCCAGATTGTTGATGGCGTGGAACTGGCAGTCGCGCAGGCCGTCGGAGCCCAGCGTGGGCAGGTTCTGCAGGCGCGCGCGGAACGAGGCCGATTGGGACCGCCATTCGGCCAGGGTCTCCGGGCGATGGAACTCGAATACGTCCCGCGCGCGGGGTACCGGATCAGCGCGATCCGTAAAGCGTGTGAGCGTACCGGTGGCCTCGTAGATGAAGCGCAGATCGGCCTTGCCCACGTGCTTCAGCTTTGCTCTGGCATAGCGGGCCGACTGCTCCTCCACCTTGCTGATGCGGTGGCCTTCCTCTTCCCGCTTGGCCTCGATCAGGCCCGCCGGTTCGCCGTCCACCATCAGGAGGTAGTCCATGGGTCCCGTATCCGTCGGGTACTCGCGCACCGCTACACCGCGTGCGGCCGACGGGTCCAGTTCCGCCAGGCTCTGCACCTCCCAGCCCGACGCCCGAAGCTGCTGATCAATTCGCTCGCGTGCGGCTTGTTCCGGGGTTTGATTGTCGAGCATGGAGCATCCTGATGATTGCGTGATCGGGGCACACGGGACGTGTGTGCGCGAAACCCGGGCAGCGCCTGCGGCGCGTCCGGGCGCAGGCGTATTTGAGTAACCACAGATTGATTGTGCCCAACGTAATCCCTAATGGCGATGGACCGGCTTGGAAGGACGCTACCCGAAACGAACGAAGTTCAGTCCAGACGGCTTGCGGTCAAGAAAAAGCCGACAATTGACGTGGACGGCCATTGTGGGCATCCCGTTAACATCAACCGCCTTTGTTGCTCATCCACCCGCATCGGTGAGCAACAAATGAGAGCTCTCTATGGCAAGAGCCGCGGGGTCGAGCAAGAAGACCGCTACAACCACCCCTGTTTCACCGCGAACCCCTCTCCAGCCCAATAGCACACTGCGACTGCCACCTACGCGATGTGTTTGCCTTAGAAAGACAGCATGTCTATATTTTCTATAGAAACCATCGTTCTTGTCCGGGGGCCATATGGAACACACGGCAAACGCGGAACAGCGCCAGGAGGTACTCACCAGGGCTGTCGCGCAGGCCGGGGCACGGCTCGGCATGAAACAGTCGGAGCTGGCCCGGGCCCTGGGGCTGAGCCCCGCTACAATCAGCCGCATGTACGCCGGTGGTTATTTCCTGGACGAGCGCACCAAGCACTGGGAGATCGCGGCCCTGCTGGTCCGTCTCTACCGGGGACTTGACGCCATCACGGCCGGCGACGAGCGTTCCCTTCGGGCCTGGATGCGCAATCCCAATGCCGACCTGCACGGTGTTCCGGGAGACCTGGTGGACAATGTGGCGGGGCTGGCTCGCGTAGTCGAGTATGTGGACGCACACCGCGCTCGCATCTGAAGCCGCGCCTGCGAACGGCGAGGGATGGCGGGTGGTGGAGCATCAGTACACCGTGTCTACCCGCAAGCTTGTGAGTACCCGGGACGAGCAGGAAGTGCTGGAGGCGATTCTGGAGGAGACCAAGCCCGCCTTTCCCGCCAATACGGCGCATTTGCATTACCTCCTCAAGACGCCGTTCCGCTATCCGCCGTCGCCCTTCGGTTCCCGGTTCCGTCGACCCCAGGAAGGCGAGGGCGTCTTCTACTGTGCCGAAGCCGTCCGCACCGGACTGGCCGAGTTCAGCTACTGGCGCCGACACTTTTTCGAGGCGTCCCCGGGCACACCGTTACCTGACGCCCACGAATCGCTCACGGTCTTCAGCGTCGCCTGGCGCACCCCGAGTCACCTGGACCTGACCCGTCCGCCGCTCAACAAGGATCGCGCCCAGTGGACCCACCCGGACGACTACACCGCCACCCGGGCGCTCGCTGCCGAAGCGCGACGAGCCGGTATCCAGGCCATCCGTTATGAATCTGTGCGCGACCCTCAGCGAGGCGCCAATCTGGTGCTCCTGGCCCCGGCAGTATTCACGCAGCGGAACCTCTTACCCAGCAAACCTGGTATCTCTACCTGGGCGCCAGCGAAAGCAACTGCATCCGGGCCGGCCGGGATGAGTCCTTTACCTTCCCGGCCTCATCCTCCGCCTGATCCGTCCCCCATAGGGTTCCGGTCAGCGAGAGGCGCCAGGCCGGGGCCCGGTGAGTTCCATTCGGATGTTCTCGCACATCCGGACAATGGCAACTGAGATCTCGGGCGAGAGGGCGGCTCCATCCTCGAGGCAGGCGGGCTCGATGCCGTGCACGATGACGTGCTGGGGAAGCTCGCCCAGGGAGCGGGCAAGTTCGACGGCTTCGGCGAGGCCGATACCGTGGGAGGAGTAGCGCGCGCCGCGCGGCAGGGGCTCGCGGGCATCCAGGCGGTGGAGGGTGCCGGGGGCGGCGCCGGTGACGATGGCATCGACTAGGATCACCGGGTCGTGGCCCTGCCACAGTTCCATGAGTTCGGCGGGTTCGCCGTGGCTCTTCGCGGTGGCGAGGCCCGGGGTATCGGCCAGCGCGTCCACCACGGCGTGGCCGATGCCGTCGTCGCCGCGCCAGGGGTTGCCGATACCGATCACTAGCGGGCCCTTTTCAGTACTCACGAGCTTTGTCCCACGATGCGATTCGCTTGCCGGATCGGTTCCCAGCAAGAGTGATGGTCTCCGGCCAGCCCTGGGATGCCCAGGCTCGCTGGAACACGCTCCGGTACAGGCGTAACCTGAAAGACTCCCATCCCTCGGGGACAGTGTCAGACATGCCGGGCGACGACTTCGAAACCATTCTTGACCAGGCGCGAGCGCTCCCGGACTCGGAGCGTGCACGGCTGGTGCATGATCTTCTGGAGACTCTGGAGGGGGCGCCGGACACCGGCGTCGCCTCGGCCTGGGAGCAGGAGATTGCCCGCCGCCTTGCGCAGATCGAGAGCGGGGACGCGGAAACCCTCTCGCGTGACGAACTCAATCGACGTTTGCGGGACCGGACCGGATGAGCATGGATGCCCATACTGGAGATCGTCGCCGCCGCGGCCGATGAAGCAGAAGCGGCGGCTGACTGGTACGAACACGAACAGCCCGGGCTCGGGCGGCAGTTTCGCGAGTCGCTGAACGCGGGCCTCGAACTGCTTGAAGACGGTCTGGTCTCCGGCAGCCCCATGCCGGGGCATCTGGGCCGGAAAGGCGTGCGCCGTCTGGTGTTGCGCCGCTTCCCGTATGACATCGTCTTCCTCGGGTCTTCCCGCCGCATCATCGTCCTTGCCTTTGCTCATCACGCACGGCGCCCCGGCTACTGGCGCTCCCGTATGAAACGGTAGACCCCGCGGGTCTCGGGAGGCCCTGGCGCGTCCCCCACCCTGAAGTGGCGCTCACTGGCGGTCGACGGTGAGGTCGAGGAAGTGGGTGGCGCAGGAGATGCAGGGGTCGTAGTTGCGGATGGCGACCTCGCAGTGGTGGCGCAGTTCGTCGTCCGGCAGGTGAAGGTGGCTCTGCACCAGTTCGCGCAGGTCGGCCTCGATGGTGGGCTGGTTGACCGAGGTGGGCGGGACGATCTTGGCGTCGGTGATAACGCCCGCGTCGTCGATGCTGTAGCGGTGGTAGCAGATGCCGCGCGGAGCCTCGGTGGCGCCGAAGCCGGTGCCGGCGCGCGGGGTGACCGGCAGCGCGGGTTCGGCCGGCGCGTCCCGGTAGCCGTCGACCAGGCGCAGGGCCTCCTCGAAGGCGAGCACGATCTCGATCATGCGCACCTGGATGCTGCGGAACGGGTTGCGGCAGGCCGCGCCCAGCCCGGCGCGCTCGGCCAGTTCGGCGGCGCGCGGGGTGAGACGTTCGCGGTTCAGGGCGAAGCGCGCCAGCGGGCCCATGAACACCGGTTCGCCGCTGTCGGAGCGGTGGCTGTGCAGGGCGTTGGAGTGGGCCACGTGCTCCTCGGTGAAGACGTCGTCGTAGTCGCGGATGGCGGCGTCCAGGCCGCTGGCGGAGCCGAGGCGGCCATGGGTGATGGGGTATTCGTCCGGGTGCACCAGCGACACGAACTCGTAGTCGCGTTCCAGGTTCGGGTAGTCGAGGGTGGAGAGGAACTCGGCCACCTCGCAGGACGCCTCCAGGCCCCAGGCCAGGTCCTCCCGCAGGCCGGCGACCTCGTCGGGCGTCGGCGTGCGGTAGAAGCCGCCGACGCGCAGGTTGACCGGGTGGATCTCGCGCCCGCCCAAAAGGCGCAGGATGGCGTTGCCGATCTTCTTGATGCGCAGGCCGTTGCGCACCATGTCCGGGTGGTCCTTCGCGGCGGTGACCGCGTCGGGATAGCCGAGGAAGTCCGGCAGGTGGAGCATGAACACGTGCAGGGCGTGGCTCTCGATCCATTCGCCGCAGTAGGCCAGCCGGCGCAGGTCCTGCAGCACGCCGTCCACGGTCACGCCGCAGACGTCCTCCATCGCCAGCGAGGCGCCCAGCTGGTAGGCGATCGGGCAGATGCCGCAGATGCGCGCGGTGATGTCGGGTGCCTCGCGGAAGTCGCGCCCGCGCAGGAAGCCCTCGAAGAAGCGCGGGGCCTCGAAAATCGACAGCTTTACCTCCTCCACGCGGTCGCCCTCGGTGCGCACGTACATCGCGCCCTCGCCCTCCACGCGCGCGAGGTAGTCGACTTCGATGGTGCGGGTCTCGCTCATGGTCCGTTTCCTGATTCTTCGCGCTCGCCCTCCTCGCGGAAGGCGTCGGCGCCGGCGTTGAAGGTGCGGTAGAAGCGCACGCGGGTGGCGCGCTCCATGCCGAGGGCCTCCAGCTGCCCGGACAGACCGGGCGTGTTGGGCGTCTCCTTGGGGCCGAAGCAGCCGTAGCAGCCGCGGTGGCAGCCGGGGCACAGCGCGCCGCAGCCGGCATGGGTGACCGGGCCCAGGCAGGGCGCGCCGTGGGCGACCATCACGCAGACCTGTCCCGCCCGCTTGCACTCCTCGCAGACGCTGGCGCTGGAGACCTGCGGGCGGCGGCCGTAGAGGAAGGCGCTGATGACCTCCAGCAGCTGGTACTTGTCGATCGGGCAGCCGCGCAGCTCGAAGTCCACCGGCACGTGCTGGCTGATCGCATCCGAGGTGGCCAGGGTCGAGATGTACTCCGGGTGGGCGTAGACCTGGCGGGTGAATTCCTCGACATCGGCGAAGTTGCGTAGGGCCTGAATGCCGCCGGCGGTGGCGCAGGCGCCGATGGTCACCAGGAACTTCGACGCGCGGCGGATCTCGCGGATCTCTTCGGCCGCCTCCGGCGTGGTGATCGAGCCCTCCACCAGCGTCAGGTCCCAGGGCCCGTCGATGCGTGTCCGGGTGGCCTCGGGGAAGTGCGCGATCCGGATCCGGTCGGTCACCGCCAGCAGCTCGTCCTCGCAGTCCAGCAGCGAGAGCTGGCAGCCGTCGCAGGAGGCGAACTTGAATACGGCAAGGGTCGGACGTTCGGCACTCATAGTTCGCGTATCCGGAAGGCCGGTTCCATCACCGGGTAGGGAAACACGGGCCCGTCGCGGCAGACGAAATGCGCGCCGATCTGGCAGTGCCCGCAAAAGCCCACCGCGCAGCGCATGTTGCGCTCCATGGAGACGTAGATGTCTTCCGGCTTCAGGCCACGGCGCTCCAGCGAGGACGCGGTGAAGCGCATCATCACCTCCGGGCCGCAGGTCATCGCCAGTGTGTTGCGCCGGTCGAAGCCGCCACGATCGACCAGCTGGGTGACCACGCCGACATCGCCGCGCCAGGCGGCCGTGCCACGATCCACGGTGATGCGCAGATCGATGTCGTCGCGCGCGCCCCAGGCCTCCAGCTCGTCACGAAAGATCATGTCACCGGGCGAGCGGGCGCCGTAACAGATCACCACATGGCCAAAGTCGTCGCGCCGTTCCAGCGCCGCATGGATCACCGGACGCAGCGGGGCCAGACCGATGCCGCCGGCGACCAGCACCAGGTCGCGGCCTCGGGCCTGCTCCACCGGCCAGGCGGTACCGAACGGGCCGCGCAGGCCGACCACCGCGCCGGGTCCCAGATCCTGCATCGTGCGGGTCACGCTGCCCACCGCGCGCGTGGTATGCACGATGCCGCCATCGCCCGTAATCGCGGATACCGAGATCGGCACCTCGCCCACGCCGAACAGGTAGAGCATGTTGAACTGCCCGGGCGCCGGCGGTGGCCCCGGGTCGACTCCCGGCTCGGGGTACAGCGTCCAGCTGAACACCTCGTTGCTGGCGACATCCGGGCGCACCGAATGGATGCGCCAGGGCTGCGGCGCCATCGCCTGTTCCGGCAGGGCGCTGTCGGCGCGGGGCTGCAGGGTCTCAGGTGCCATGCCCGGGCCCTCCGTGGCTGTAGATGTCCAGCGCCTGCAAACGCGCGGCCTGCAGCCGCTGCACGATCAGCGCGGAGAAATCTTTCATTAGCATGTAGCCGAACGCCGGGTCGGCCTCCATGTGTTCCCGCAGCACGCCGGCATCGAAGCGCAGGGTGTGCAGGTCGGTCAGGGCGCGCGCGTCGTAACTGGCACGGTACGGCGGCAGGAGCCAGGACCAGCCGAGGATGTCGCCGGGCCCCAGGGTCTGGAAGGTCACGCAGCCTTCGCGCAGCGGGCTCTCCAGCGCGACCTGGCCCTCTCGGATCAGCCAGAAGGTCTCCGTCGGCTCGTGGTCGCGCATCAGCCGCGTGTCCGCCGGGTAACTTAACTTCGCGGCGCACGCCGCCAGCAGGCGCCGGTGTTCCGGTTCCATGTCGGCGAAAAACGGCTGGTCTTCGAGGATCGCCAGCAGCTCGTTCATGCCCGTCCCTCCGGGTCGCGGCGCACGGCGGTCACCTCCTCGGTGATGTCGATGCCCACCGGGCACCAGGTGATGCAGCGTCCGCAGCCGACACAGCCGGAGGTGTCGAACTGGTCGTGCCAGGTGGCGAGCTTGTGGGTGATCCACTGGCGGTAGCGCGCGGCCACCGAGTCACGGTGCGGCCCGCCGACCAGGTGCGAGTGCTCCTGGTTGAAGCAGGAGTCCCAGCGCCGCACGCGCTCGGTGCGCTGACCTTCCAGATCGGGCACCTCCTCGACCTGGGAACAGAAACAGGTGGGGCAGACCAGGGTGCAGTTGGAACAGGACAGGCAGCGCTCGGCGGTCTCTTCCCAGCGCGGGTGCTCGAAGGCCCGGTTCAGCACCTCGCGCGCGTCGCCGGGCATCTCCCGGCCCATCTTTTCCGGGGCCTCGGCCCACACCTGTTCGGCCGCGGCCTGCTCGGCGTCCGTGGCCGGGCGCGGCTCCAGCCGCTCGAACATCGCGCGCCCCGCCTCGCTCCCCGCCTCGATGACCAGGAAATGCTGCGTGGCATCGATCACCTCGGTCAGGGCCAGGTCGAAGCCCTCGCGGGCGCGCGGTCCGGTATCCATCGAGGCGCAGAAGCACGTGGCGCCGGGCTCGGCGCAGTGGGCCGCGACCATGAACACGTCCCGACGCCGCGCTGCATAGCCGCGGTCCTGCACCGTCTGGCCGAGGAACACCCGGTCCTGCACGCCGATCGCCGCCAGCTCGCAGGCACGCATGCCGATGAACGCACGCGGCGACGCGTCGGATTCGCCCGGCTCGGTGGTGAAGCTGCCGTCCGCCTGGCGGGTCAGCCGGAACAGGGTCTCCTGCGGGGGAAACAGGTATTTCTTCCAGGAGTGCGGCCCGACCACATAGCCGAACAGGGCCGCGTCGTCACGCTCGCGCAGGCGGTAGTGGCCGGGGGCGTGCTCGTCCCCCCAGCCCGCCGGCAGGTCATCCAGGCCTTGCACGCGGTCGTAGACGATCGCCCCGTCGCGCCGCGTCGGACCCACCACCTCGTAGCCATCACCGGCCAGCAGGCGGATCAGCGTATCCACGGCTTGTGGGGCGATCACATGCATAGGTTGCTCCCGGACGCCCGCCGCAGGCAGCGCCGAAATCGATGCGTGCGGGTCAAAACATAGTGCGCCAATCACGGGGCACGATCCACCCGGGCGGTAACCTTTCCCGGTTATGCTGGAGTTTGGCCCAACCACTGTCCGGGGGATGCGATGAAGGTCGCCGTCTTCAGTACCCAGCAGCATGATCGCGAGCACCTGATACCGGCTCTGGTGGCCGCCGAATTGGTGCCGGTGGTGTACGCCGAGCGCCTGACTGCGGAGACGGTGCACCTGGCCCGGGGTGCGGATGCGGTCTGCGTATTCACCAACGACGACCTGCACCGCCGGGTGATTGACGGGCTGGCGGATCAGGGCATCCACGTGATCGCGCTGCGCTGCTCCGGGTACGACAATCTGGATGTGGCGCGGGCCCGCGAGCGCGGCGTGCGCGTGGGGCGGGTTCCGGCCTACTCCCCGAACGCGATCGCGGAGCATGCGGTCGCCCTGCTGATGACGCTGAACCGCCGGGTGCACCGGGCCTGGGACCGGACCCGGCGTGGCGATTTCCGACTCGACCACCTGACGGGCTTCGATCTGGTCGGGCGCACCGTGGGGGTGGTGGGGACCGGGCGGATCGGCCAGGCCTTCGCGCGGATCATGCTCGGCTTTGGCTGCCGGGTGCTCGCGCACGACCCGTACCCGAATGCGGAGCTGCAGGCCGCGGGAGTGGAGTATCGGGACCTGGATACGCTGCTGGCGGAGTCCTCGGTGGTGAGCCTGAGCTGCCCGATGACGCCGGAGAACCGGCACCTGATCAATGCCGACACGCTCGCGCGGATGCCGCGCGGGGCCTTCCTGATCAATACGGCGCGCGGGGCGCTGGTGGATACCGATGCCGCCGAGGTCGCGCTGGACTCCGGTCAACTGGGCGGATTTGCGCTGGATGTCTACGAGGCCGAGGCGGGGCTGTTCTTCCACGACTGGTCGCTGGCCGGTCTTCCGGACCGGCGCCTGGCGCGGCTAATGCAGCGCGACGATGTGCTGGTCACCGGCCACCAGGCCTTCCTGACCCACGAGGCGCTGACCAACATCGCCGACACCACCGTGGCCAACCTGACCACCCTGCACCAGGACCCGGACGCGCAACCCGAAGGCCGCGTCGTCTGAGGCATCTCCCCGCGATCAGAACGCGAGCTGGAAGCCCGCCCCCAGCCCCGCACAAACGAGGATCAGCGGGATGATCCCGACGCGAAAGCGGGCCAGGGCGATGAAGGCGGCGATGCCCAGCAGGGCGGAGAACCATTCGAAGGCGCCGTCAAAGCCGTCGGGCCACAGCACGTGCCAGGTGAAGAAGACCGCGAGGTTCACGATCACCCCGACCACCGCGGCGGTGATGCCGGTCAGCGGCCCCGTGAAGTGCAGATCCCCGCGCGTGCGTTCGACCAGCGGTGCGCCGACCAGGATGAACAGGAATGATGGCAGGAAGGTGAAGAAGGTTGCGACCAACGCACCCAGCACGGCCGCCAGAAAGACCTGATCCGGTCCCAGGAAGGCCTGGGTCCAGCCGCCAATGAAGCCTACGAACGTGACCACCATGATCAGCGGCCCTGGCGTGGCCTCCCCCAGTGCGATCCCGTCGATCATCTGCGCGGGACTCAGCCACCCATAGGTCTCCACCCCGCCCTGGTAGACATAGGGCAGGACCGCGTAGGCCCCGCCGAAGGTTACGAGTGCCGTTTGGGTAAAGAATTGCCCCATGCGGGTCAACGTGGCGTCCCAGCCGAACAGCGCGAGCAGGGCCCCGAACACGGCGGCCCACAGCCCCAGACCCACTACCAGAAAGCGAATCACCCGCGACCAGCGAAACTGCATCCAGGGGGCGGGTGGCGTGTCGTCATCCACCACCGCCGGGCCGCGCGACTCAACACCCCCGGTCCCGTGAGATTCGCCATTCTCGAAGCGCTGCGGCCAGACGCGGCTGCCCAGCCAGCCGAGGACCCCCGCCGTGATGATGATGTACGGGAACGGGACGTTGAGGGCGAAGATGGCCAGGAAGGCCGCGATGGCCATTAGCCACAGCAGGCCGTTATTGAGCACCCGTCCGCCGATACGCCAGCCGGCGTAGACAATGATCGCGACCACGGCCGGCTTGATGCCGTAGAACACCGCCTCCACCGCCGGCACATCGCCAAAGGCCAGGTAGACCCATGAAAGCCCGGCGATCAGGAATAGCGAAGGCAGGATGAACAGCAGCCCGGCCATCAGACCGCCGAAGGTCCCGTGCAGCAGCCAGCCGAGATAGGTCGCCAGCTGCTGCGCCTCGGGACCCGGCAGCACCATCGTGTAGTTCAGCGCATGCAGGAAGCGGTTCTCGGAGACCCAGCGGCGCCGCTCCACCAGCTCCTCGTGCATCATCCCGATCTGCCCGGCGGCACCGCCAAAGCTGATGAAGCCGAGTTTCAGCCAGTAGCGAAAGGCCTCGGCCCGAGTGGGCGGGTCGGGTCGTTGCGTCGCGGAGTGTCGGGGATCGGTCATTCGGTGTTGTGTCCGGATTGTTGTTCATAGGCCTGGCGGAGGTCGTGCAGCACCGGGGTCACGCGGGCCAGCAGGGCGTCGTCGTCCGCGCACTGCTGTTTGGCCCCGGTCAGGATGCTTTCGAAGCCCGCCGCCTCGGGGATGGGACGCCCCCCCACATCCAGGAAGTGCACCATCTCGGCCAGTCCGGCCAGACCGCTGTCGCGCTCCAGGCCGAAGGCGGCCAGCAGGACCTCGAAGGTGACGCGGTCGCCAACGTGGGTGAAGGCGGCCCCGTCGAAGTCGAAGCCCAGGGCCTCGGTCGGGCAGTCGGCCGGGGTGGGAATCCAGACGAAGCGGGCTTCCGGGTCGATGAATTCGCGGATCAGCCAGGCACTGGCGACCCGGTCCACCCACATGGCCGCGCGCGTGGCCCATAGCCGGCCCCGGTAGTCCGCCGGGTCCAGGCGGGGGATTCCGGAATCCGGCGCGGGCGATGGTTCGTCCGGCGAGAGCATCGACTGGGCTGCGGCTTCGAGCCGGGCCAGCTGGGCCTCCAGTGGGCCGCGTCCGGGGCCCGGGAAGTAATCGGTGCGGCGCAGCGGCTCCGCCTCGCGGTGGACCTGGCGCAGGCGCTTGAGCAGTTCGGCCTCGCCCAGTCCGGGCAGCTGGCCCAGCAGGGTCTCGGCGCTGGTCTGCAGCGTACGGTACTCGGCCTCGCGATCGAACAGGCTGCGGTAGTGCGCCTGCTCCTCGGCGCTGGCCGCCACCGGCAGGTGGTAGGCCTGGTTGCCTGCCGCCCGGGCGGATTCCGCCAGTTCCAGCAGAGCGTCGCGCAGATCCGGGCGATTGGGCAGCAGGTAGACGCCGTCGCGCAGCGTGGCGGCGCCCAGCGCCTTCAGCGCGCGCCAGAGCCGGACCCGGGTCGAGTCCTGCCCGCTCTGAAAGGCGAGGATGAGTAGTTGCCAGTCGGTATCCGGAAAATCCATGTTACAGGTATAGCAGTAACGTAACGTCCGTTACAACCAATGGCTTCCGGGCACAAGAAAGCCCGGCGCCTTGCGGGGCCGGGCCTCTTGGAAGGCGCTGACTTGATCGCGCGTCCGCGCTCGCGCCAGCGTCTAACTGACTGCAAAGGGCGTAGGGATCAGCCCTCGTTGTGGTAGCCGGTGATGCGCTCCACTTCGTTCTTCGCGCCCAGGACCACCGGTACGCGCTGGTGGATGCCTTCGGGGCTGATGTCCATGATGCGCTCGCGGCCGGTGGTGGCGGCGCCGCCGGCCTGCTCGATGATGAAGCTCATCGGGTTGGCCTCGTACATCAGGCGCAGCTTGCCGGCCGTGCCCTTGGCCTGCATCTTCGTGTCCATCGGGTACAGGAACACCCCGCCACGCGACAGGATGCGATGCACCTCGGCCACCATGGAGGCCACCCAGCGCATGTTGAAGTCCTTGCCGCGGGCGCCTTCCTTGCCGGCCAGGCATTCGTCGATGTAGCGCTTGACCGGGGCCTCCCAGAATCGGCTGTTGGACATGTTGATCGCGAACTCCTGGGTGTCTTCCGGGATCTGCACGCTGTCCTTGGTCAGCAGGAATTCACCGAAGTCCTTGTCCAGGGTAAACATCTTCACGCCCTGGCCGGTGGTCATCACCATCATGGTGGACGGGCCGTACAGGCAGTAGCCGGCGGCGACCTGCTTGGTGCCCGGCTGCAGGAAGTCCTCGGTCTTGGGATCGGTGACGCCCTCCGGGGCCTTCAGGATGGAGAAGATCGTGCCGACCGAAACGTTCACATCGATGTTCGAGGAACCGTCCAGCGGATCGAACAGCACCAGGTAGTGGCCGCGCGGCTCGTTGGCCGGCATCTCGCAGATCTCGTCCATCTCCTCGGAGGCCAGGCCAGCGGCGTGGCCATTGTGGCTCAGGCTCTCGATGAACACCTCGTTGGTGATGATGTCGAGCTTCTTCTGCGTCTCGCCCTGCACGTTCTCGGAGCCGGCGGAGCCGAGCACGCCGACCAGATCACCCTTGTCAACGAGGTCGGAGATCTTCTTGCACGCCACGGAGATGTCGTTCAGCAGACCGGTGAATTCGCCGGTCGCGCCCTGGATGCCGCGCTGGGTTTCGATGATGCAGTTGGTCAGAGTGGTACCGATATGCATGATGCAATCCTGATGCTGTTGTGAATCGGGCGACACGGCGCGAAATGGGGCACAGCAGCCCCGTCGCGGGGCGAACGGCCCCGGCGCGCCGGGTGTCAAAGGCGGCATAGTGTAGCAAAAGCACCCGGAGTGGCCGATCCACGGTACGGATCGTGGCGTGATCGGCCTGGCACTGTGTTTGCTCGGCCTTCGGGAACCAACAGGAAATGGAGGATTCGCATGCCGCAGAACGCGCTGTACGCCCAGTCGGGCGGAGTCACTGCCGTCATCAACGCCAGCGCCTGGGGGGTGATCGAGGCGGTGCGCGCCCACCCGGCCCATTTCGGCAAGATCTATGCGGCGCGCGACGGCATCCTGGGTGTGCTGCGCGAAGAGATCATCGACCTCGACCAGGAGGACCCGCTGACCCTCGCCGCCCTGCGCCATACGCCGGGCGGTGCGTTCGGTTCCTGCCGCTTCGATCTGGGTGACCCCGACAAGGACCCGCAACAATACGAGCGCCTGGTCGAGGTCTTCCGCGCCCATGACATCGGCACCTTCTTCTACAACGGCGGTGGCGGCTCCATGGATACCGCCTTGAAGATCGCAAAGATGGGCGAGCGCATGGGCTTTCCGATCAAGGCGATCGGCGTGCCGAAGACGATCGACAACGACCTTGCCGTAACCGACTCCAGCCCGGGGTTCGGCTCGGCCGCCAAGTTCATCGCCACGGCAGTGCGCGAGGCCAGCCTGGACGTCGAGTCCATGCACACCAGTTCCACCAAGGTGTTCGTGATGGAGGTGATGGGTCGGCATGCCGGCTGGCTGGCGGCCGCCGCGGCGCTGGCGCAGGAGTTCGACGGTCAGCCGCCGATGCTGATCCTGTTCGCCGAGGTCCCGTTCGACCAGGACGACTTTCTGGAGCACCTGAACCGCACCATCGAGCGCCACGGCTACTGCGTGGTGGTCGTCTCCGAGGGCATCAAGAACCCGGACGGGGAGTTGTTCTCGGTCGCGCAGAGTCACGACGTGTACGCCTATACCCAACTCGGCGGTGCCGCCCCGCGCCTGGCCGAACTGATCCGCGAGAAGACCGGCCACAAGCTGCACTGGGCCGTGGTGGACTATATCCAGCGCGCCTCGCGCCATATCGCATCGAAGGTGGACGTTGAGCAGGCCTATGCCTGCGGGCGCGCGGCGGTGGAGGGGGTGGTGGCCAGCGAGGACGCCTTCATGCCGATCATTCGCCGGGACTCCAACCAGCCGTACCGCTGGAGCATCGGCTTTACCCCGCTGGAGACCGTCGCGGACATCGAGCAGGGCATGCCGCGCAACTACATCACCCCGGATGGCTACGGCATCACCCAGGCCGCGCGCGACTACCTGCGCCCGCTGATACAGGGCGAGGATGCCCCGCCATTCGAACGGGGCCTGCCCTGCTACCCGCGCATCCGCGGCGAGCTGTTGCCAAAACGCTGCCCGCCATTCGACGTGAAGACCGAGTAGATACGCGGACTACGGACCCTAAGGCCTCCCGGGGGTACAGCAAGCACCGGGGCCCTCCTGCTGGATCGGCGGACAGGGCACGGACCCGTAGGAACAGAAGACGCAGCAATCCCCCGGCAACGGCCTCAGCAGGGCACCGTAGCCGGTGCACTCATAGAACCACTGGCAGGCATCGGTGGGCATCGTCTCGGTCTTCTGATGGCCGCACTCCGGGCAGGTCAGGGTCGAGTCGGGGCTGATCTCGTTCATATGCGTTTCAGGTCGGTTTGCGAAGATAGGGTGCAAGGTCCGGGCGGTCATACGAAAAACCCCGCCGGACGACCGGGATCGGCACAAAACGGGCGGTTCCGGAGTCTACAGCACTGCAAGCCCGCGCAAGACGGGCGCCAACACCGGATACCGGATGGAGGAAACGATGTACACGCGAATCCTGAACCGCACGCTTGCCCTGTCAGCCGCCAGCGTCCTGGCCGCCGCATTCCTGGCGCCAGGCCAGGTCGCCGCGCAGGGCGCCTATTTCGCGCCGGCCGATGGCTCGCCGGACGAGGTCACCTTCGAATACCGCATGCGCGAGTACGGCTGTGCCAACGTGCGCGGCCAATGGCGGGCGACCAACAACACCGACGACTGGCTGGAGGTGCGCGTCACCAAGACCGCCTACAACTGCCCGGGCGAACTGGAAGACGACGTGCGCACGACCACCCGCCTGTGGCGCACGTTGGCACCGGGGGCCACCGAGAACCGGACCCGCGACAACTCCGTCTGCGGCGGCGCCTGGGCGCGCGGGGTCGAGGTCCTGGAATACGAGATCAACGTGGTCGACGCCCCCGAGGAGAGCTGACAGGTGTGATACCGGCCGCGAATTTTCTTCGCGGCCGGTCGCTTTGGGCCCCGGCACGCTAAACTCGGTACTGTCATCCACCCCTCTCAAGGAGTCTGTCCATGCGCGTCCCTTCGTTTCGCCAAGTCCTGTCCGCCCCCGCGGCCTTTCTGGTCGCGCTGACTCTGACCCTGCTGCCCGCCACCCCGGCCTTCGCCGGCGTGGGCATGCTCGATACCGGCAGCATGATCCAGCAGGCCAGCGCCGACGACACCCGCGCCCAGTTGCTGGAACAGCTCAATGACGCCGATGTTCGTGCCCAGTTGATCGAGATGGGGGTCGACCCCGAACGGGCCGAGCAGCGCGTGGCGCGTCTGACCGACGAGGAACTCGCCCGCCTGGAAGCGCACATGGAAACCGACCCGGCCGGTGCCGCCAGCGCCCTCGGTGTGGTCGCCATCGTGTTCGTGGTGTTCGTGATCCTCGATGCGGTCGGCGTGACCGACATCTTCTCGTTCGTGGGTCCGGCGCGCGCCAACCGCTGACGCGGTCATGGCATCGTGGAACCGACGGCGAGCCTCCGGGCTCGCCGTTCTTGTGTTCGGCCTGGTGATGGGCGCATTCGCCCTGGGCGGTTGCGCCACCGCGCCGCAGAGCGCGAGCCTGGCGAGCGAGCGCCCGGCCGACCTGCCGACCCGCGTGGAACTGACGGACACGCCCTTCTTCCCGCAGGAGCAATACCAGTGCGGCCCCGCCGCCCTGGCCACGGCCCTGAACGCCCGCGGCATCGACGCCGCGCTGGACGACCTGATCGAGGAGGTCTACCTCCCCGGCCGCGAGGGCAGTCTCCAGGCCGAGATGCGCGCGGCGGTGCGGGCCCGCGACCAGGTCGCCTACCGCATCGAGCCGCAACTGGAAACCGTCCTGCGCGAAGTGGCCGCCGGCAACCCGGTGGTGGTGTTCCAAAACCTCGGCGTGGCCCTGATCCCGGAATGGCACTTCGCGGTGGTGATCGGCTATGACCTGGAAGATCGCGAGATCTTCCTGCGCAGCGGCCCCATCCAGCGCCATGTGAACTCGTTTGCCCGCTTCGAGCGGACCTGGGCCCGCGGGGAACGCTGGGCCTTCTTGGTGATGGCACCGGACACCCTGCCGGCAACGGCCACGCCCCTGCGCTGGCTGCGAGCGGTCAACGAGCTGGAGCAGACCGGACGCCTCGCGGCGGCCGCCACTGGCTATGAAACGGCGATGGAGCGCTGGCCCGACGAGGCCATCCCCTATGTGGGCCGGGCCAACGTGGCGTTTGCCCAGGGCGACCTGACCACGGCCGAGGACGCCCTGCGGAACCTCGTGGAGCGTGATCCGGCGCGTCACGAAGGGTGGAACAACCTGGCGCATGTACTGATCGCCCGCGAGTGCGGTGAGCAGGCGCGCGAGGCGGCAAGCTGCGCGGCCGGTCTGGCGGGGCCGGGCAGCTACGCTCGCACCCTCGGTGCGGCGGCGGATGCGCCGGACACTGGGGCCGAATGCCGCGCCCTGCCGCCTTGTGCCGCGACGATGGACTCCGCGGCTTTACCGGAGCGCGATTAGGCGGGTGCACGCTTGCGCGGCGCACGCCGGTCCTCTCCGGCCGGGGCGTGTGCGGCGCGCCTACTTGCGCTTCTCGAGCGTCTGTTCAGCGTGCTTGAGGACCAGGCCCAGGTTCTGTTTCTCGACGTCCGTGACCTGCGGGTCTTCCTTCACGGCGTGGCGCAGGTGTTCCACCAGTTGCGCCAGTTCGTCGCGCGAGATCTGGTGAAAATTGAAGCCGCCACCGTAGCGGGACTCGAGCTGATCCCAGTAGTCGGCAAGCGGAGGGCGGTAGTCGTCACTCATGGGGCATTCCCTGGTTGCGGTGCGGCGGGCGCATTTTGTCTGCTTGCGGTGCTTGGGGTCTAATGGGGGCTTTCCCGGCCGGCCTTTCGCCCATGTCCGTTACCGCTATCTACCCCGGCACCTTCGATCCCATCACGCATGGTCACACCGATATCGTGCGCCGGGCCGCCCGCCTGTTCGATCGCGTAGTGATCGCGGTGGCCGCCAATCCCAACAAGGGCCCGGCCTTCCCGCTGGAGACGCGTGTGGCCCTGGCCCGCGAGGCCGTGGGCGAGATCCCCGGCGTCGAGGTGCAGGGGTTCAACGTACTGCTGGCGCATTTTGTCCACGCCCAGCGCGCCAACGTGATCCTGCGCGGTTTGCGGGCGGTGTCCGACTTCGAACACGAATTCCAGCTGGCGGCGATGAACCGCCAGCTGGCGCCGGAGGTCGAAACCCTGTTCCTGACACCGGCCGAGGAATACAGCTTCGTCTCCTCGAGTCTGGTACGGGAAATCGCCCGTCTGGGCGGCGACGTCTCAAAATTCGTGAGCCCCGGCGTGGCGCGCATGCTGGCCGAACAAAACGGCCTGGAGCGCTAGCGGCCGGGCCCTGCGACTGGATACGAGGATTGGCCCATGGCCCTGATGATCACCGACGAATGCATCAACTGCGATGTCTGCGAGCCCGAGTGCCCGAACGAGGCCATCTACCCGGGTGACGAGATCTACGAGATCGACCCCAATCTGTGCACGGAATGTGTTGGGCACTTCGACGAGCCGCAGTGCCAGGATGTCTGCCCGGTCGACTGCATCCCGCTGGACCCGGATCACAAGGAGACCCGAGAACAGCTCCAGGCCAAGTATGAAGCCCTGATGGCCGCGAAGTAGGCAACCTCGTGGACTGGCATCGACCCCTCCAGCGCGGCGCCGTCCTTGTCACCCTGGCACTGGCCGCCCCGCTGGCCTGGGCCGGGCCCGGGCAGCATGCGGTGGCCACTGCCCACCCCGCGGCCACCGAGGCCGGCGAGGCCGTGCTGCGCGACGGCGGCAATGCCTTCGACGCCGCCGTGGCCATCACCGCCGCGCTGGGCGTGGCCGAACCCTATGGCTCCGGCCTCGGGGGCGGCGGGTTCTTCCTGCTGTACGAGGCCGACTCGAACCGCAGCGTGATGGTCGACGCCCGCGAGACCGCCCCGGCCGCGGCGCATCGCGACATGTACCTGGATGCGGAAGGCGAGGTGGTCGACGGACTGTCGCTGGACGGCGTGCTGGCGGCGGGCATCCCCGGCATGCCGGCCGGCCTCGATCACCTCGCGCGGAACTACGGGCGTCTGTCGCTGGCGGACAGCCTGGCCCCGGCGATCCGTCTGGCCGAAGACGGTGTCCCCGTCAGCGGTCGCTATCGGCAGATGGCGGGGTTCCGCCACCAGGCCCTGCGCGACGGGGCAGACGCGCGCGGCATCTACCTGGACGACGGCCAGCTGCCGGACGAAGGGACGCCCCTGCGCCAGCCGGATCTGGCCGCAACCCTGCGGCGCCTGGCGGACGCCGGCCGCGACGGGTTCTATACCGGCGAACTGGCCGAGCAGCTGGTCGCGGGGGTGCGCGAGGCGGGCGGGATCTGGACGCTGGACGACCTCGCCGGTTACGCGGTGGTCGAGCGCGACCCGATCCGACTCGACTACCGCGGGGCCGAGATCACCACGGCATCCCCGCCATCCTCCGGGGGGGTGGCACTGGGGCAGATCCTGAACATCCTTTCATTCTATGACCTCGAGGCACTGGCGCCGGACATGCGCGCCCATCTGACCATCGAGGCCATGCGCCGCGCGTACCGCGACCGCGCCGAGTACCTGGGCGATCCGGATCACGTCGAGATGCCGCTGGAGCGGCTGCTGTCGCGCGACTACGCCGCCGGGCTGCGCGCCACCATCCATCCGGACACGGCCACCCCCAGCCGCTACCTGCCGCTGTCGGTGGATCCGAAGGCCGACCACCCGGAGGCCGCCGCCACCGAGAGCCGCCAGACGACGCATTTCTCCGTGATCGATGCCGAGGGCAACCGCGTCGCGGCCACCCTGACCCTCAACTACCCCTTCGGCGCCGGCTATGTGGTGCCCGGCACCGGTGTGCTCCTGAACAACGAGATGGACGACTTCTCGGCGAAACCGGGCGAACCCAACGCCTACGGCCTGGTCGGCTTCGAGGCCAACGCCATCGCGCCGCAGCGCCGGCCGCTGTCGAGCATGAGCCCGACCTTCGTCGACACCGGCGAGCGGGTGGCGATCCTGGGGACGCCCGGGGGCAGCCGTATCATCACCATGGTGCTGCACGGCATCCTCGGGGTGCTCGAGGGACAGTCCATCGAGGATGTGGTGGCGGCTCCGCGCTATCACCACCAGTACCTGCCGGACCGGGTCGAGCACGAGACCGGCGCCTTTGATGCCGAGTTGCGCGGCCAGCTGGTCGCGCGCGGGCACCAGCTGGTGCCTCAGGTCCGCCCGTTCGGCGACATGCACGCCATCCTGTGGGAGCCCGAGGCCGACCGTCTGGAGGCCGCCTCCGACCCGCGCGGTGAGGGCGAGGCGCGCGTCTTTCAGCCCCGGTAACCCTCATTGTGGAAGGAACGCGGCGGTCGCGGGGTACCCCGAGAGCTCGCCACGTCGCTGTGCGACTCGCGATGACGGGGGATAGCGGCGACGAATACGTTCAGGGGCGCGCCGAATGCCACCCACGCAAAAAGCCGCGCCCGTTTGCGGGGCGCGGCTTCGCGATTCAGCTATCCGCGGCCGGCGCGAGGCCGGCCAGATGGCCGGGGGCTTAGCCCTGGGCCAGGTCGCGGATGCGGGCGTTCAGACGGCTCTTGTGACGCGCCGCCTTGTTCTTGTGGATCAGGCCCTTGCTCACGGTCTTGTCGATCACCGGCACGGCCGACTTGTAGGCCTCGGCGGCAGCCTGGGCATCGCCCTTGTGCAGCGGCTTCAGCACGGCCTTCATGGCCGTACGGAAACGGGAGCGCAGCGCCATGTTGTGGGCGCGGTTCTTGACCGCCTGACGGGCCCGCTTACGGGCAGAAGCAATATTCGCCAAAGTACTTCCCTCGCGTTGAATCGCTAGGTTCTGGAAAAGGCGGCAGAGCATACCGCCGGGCCGGCTGGGCGTCAACCGGGAGCAGGGCGTGGCGGGAATGACAGAGGGGTTCCGGGGCGTCTACTCTAGAAAGAAACAACACCATACAAAGGAGACCACGATGAACCGCTTTCCCCGGACCCTTCAAACCACCTCGGCAACCGCCGCGGGCATGGCCCTCCTGCTGGCCACCCTGCTGGTCGCGAGCCTGGCCTTCATGCCCCATGCCAAGGCCTTCGAGCCGGAGGCCAAGGTGGTCTATCACGCCGACTTCGCCGACCCGCGCCGCTTCTCCGCGATGCTGACCAGCATCAATAACATGATGACGCACTACCAGAACGAGTTCATCGACGCCGACGTGCGCATCGTGTTCGTGGCCCACGGCATCCGCTTCCTGACCGACGACAATCTCGCCGATACGCCGTTCGAGGCCGACGAGGAGCTGAAGGAAGAGCGCGAGACCCTGCGCGGCCGCCTGATGAGCCTCGCAAGCACCCATGGCGTGAAGCTGGAACTGTGCGAGATCACCCGCTCGCAGATCGGCCTCGACGAGGATCTGATCTACGACCACGTGAATTTCGTCCCCTCGGGCGTGGTGCGCGTGGCCGAACTGCAGAACGAGGAAGGCTTCGCCTACATCAAGATCGAGTGATCGCCGTTCGGCTTGATGCTCACAAGCCCCGCCTCGGCGGGGCTTTTTTGTGTCACCACGAAGCGCACGAAGATACGAAGGGGATCAAGGGCGTTTGCACCACAGAGGGCACAGAGGACACGGAGAAACCCCGCGAAGAGGGGCAGGATGTGGCGAGCGCAGCGAATCGCATCGTGTCGCTATTGAGTACGTCATCGCGAGAAGCGAAGCGACGTGGCGATCGGGTTGGGAGTCCCGCCAGTGTTAACGAAAAGATTGCCGCCTACGCTCACAATGCCAGCCCTATTAATCCAGCCCTTCTCTTCCTGTCTCCCCACCTTCCTGTAAATCGCCCTGGCCCTTCTCCGTGGCCTCTGTGTTCTCCGTGGTGAAATAAGCGGCATTCCGCCTAACCCAGAACCTCCAGTTTGGCGAAGCTGAGCACCAGCCACTTGGAGCCGGCGTGGGCGAAGTTCACCTGTACCCGCGCCGAGTTGCCGGAGCCCTCGAACTGGGTGACCAGGCCCTCGCCGAACTTCGCGTGATGCACACGGGCGCCGATGGCCAGGCCCGCCGCGGAGGCCTCGGCGGCCTGTGCATCCATGGACCCAAAGCCCGCCGTCTTCTGCCGGGCCGCCGCAAAGCGTCCGGCGCCGTAGGGCGAGGCCTGCGGGCGCAGCACCTCCAGCGCGTCCTCCGGGATCTCGTTGATGAAGCGCGAGGCGACGTTGTAGGACTCGCGCCCGTACAACCGACGGGTCTCGGCGTGGATCAGGTACAGCTCCTTCTCGGCGCGGGTCATACCGACGTAGGCCAGGCGGCGCTCCTCCTCCAGCCGGCCCGGCTCCTCCAGCGAGCGCGCGTTGGGGAACAGGCCCTCCTCCATGCCGGTCAGGAACACCAGCGGGAACTCCAGGCCCTTGGCGGAGTGCAGGGTCATCATCTGCACCGCGTCCTCGTGCGGGTCGGCCGCGCCCTCGCCGGCCTCCAGCGCCGCGTGGGCGAGGAATTCGGTCAGCGGATTGCCCTCGCCTTCCTCGCTCTCGGCGGTGGATTCCATGTCGAAGGCGCGCGCCGCGCCCACCAGTTCGTCCAGGTTCTCGAGACGCGCCTCGCCGCGCTCGCCCTTTTCCTTCTTGTAGTGCTCGCGCAGCTGGGCGCGTTCGATCGCCTGCTCCACCTGGTCCGCCAGCGGCTGGCGCGGGAGCTCCTGCTGCAGATCGCGGACCAGCTGCACGAAGCCGGCGACCGCGTTGCGCGCACGCCCGGGCAGGGCGTCGGCATCCACCGCGTGGGCCGCCGCCTGAAGCAGGCTGGTGTCCGCCGCCTGGGCCGCCTGGCGCAGGCCCTCCAGGGTCTTTTCGCCGATCCCGCGCGGCGGCTGGTTGACCACGCGCAGGAAGGCGGCGTCGTCATCGCCGTTGCCGGCCAGGCGCAGGTAGGCCAGGGCGTCGCGGATCTCCTGGCGCTCGAAGAAGCGCAGGCCGCCGTAGACGCGGTAGGGCATGCGCCGGCCGATGAAGGTCTCTTCCAGCACGCGCGACTGGGCGTTGGAGCGGTAGAGCACGGCGCACTCGCGGTACAGCCCGCCCTCGTCCACGTGGCGGGCGATGGTCTCGGCGATAAAGCGCGCCTCTTCCTGCTCGTTCAGCGCGGTGTACAGGCGCACCGGCGCGCCCTCCTTGTCCTCGGTCCACAGCTCCTTGCCGAGGCGGCCGGAGTTGCGCCGAATCAAGGCGTTGGCCGCGTTCAGGATGTTGGCGCTGGAACGGTAGTTCTGCTCCAGGCGCACGACCTGGGTGCCCGGGTAGTCCTGCTGGAAGTGCTGGATGTTCTCGATCTTCGCGCCGCGCCAGCCATAGATGGACTGGTCGTCGTCGCCCACCGCGAACACCGGGCTGTCGCCGGCCAGCAGGCGCAGCCAGGCGTACTGGATGTCGTTGGTGTCCTGGAACTCGTCGACCAGCACATGGCGAAAGCGCGTGCGGTAGTGCTCCAGCAGCGCCTTGTTGTCGCGCAGCAGCTCCAGCGAGCGCAGCATCAGCTCGGCGAAGTCCACCACCCCGGCGCGCTCGCAGGCCTGCTGGTAGGTGGTGTAGACGCGCACCCACTGGCGCGCGACGGGGTCGCCGGTATCCGGCAGGTGTTCCGGGCGCGAGCCCTCGTCCTTGCGCGCGTTGATGTACCACTGCGCCTGCTTCGGCGGCCAGCGCGCCTCGTCCAGTTCCAGGCCGCGCAGCACGCGCTTGACCATGCGCAGCTGATCGTCGGAGTCGAGGATCTGGAAGCCCTGCGGCAGTTTCGCCTCCTGCCAGTGCTGGCGCAGCAGCCGGTGCGCCAGGCCGTGGAAGGTGCCGACCCACAGCCCCGTGGCCGGGTGGCCCAGCAGCGCCTCGATGCGCCCGCGCATCTCGGCCGCCGCCTTGTTGGTGAAGGTGACCGCCAGCAGGCTGTGCGGGGCCACGCCCTCCACGCCGATCAGCCAGGCGATGCGGTGCACCAACACGCGGGTCTTGCCGGAGCCGGCGCCGGCCAGCACCAACAGCGGCTGCGGCGGGGCGGCCACGGCCTCGCGCTGGGCCGGGTTCAGGGAATCAAGCAGGGGGGAGACATCCATGCGCGAATGGTAGGGAAACCCGGCCGGAATCGCACGTTCCGCATGCGGGCCGTGTGCCTTCGGCCGGGCAAACGCGCTACTCTCGAAGTCAGCCCACGTCGAAGCGCCAGGGTGCCTGCAAGGAACCTCGCACGCCGACGGAGTCACAAGGGTAGTCGCATCAGGAATGGGAAGACCGCGAATGAACGAGATGCCATCCCGGCACCGGCTGGACAGCCCCGTCTCCGGCCAGGAACTGCACCCCGACAATCTGGCCTTTGCCGAGGGTCTGCTGGAGCGCTACCGCGAGGACCCCGATTCGGTCCCGCCCGCCTGGGCCGACTATTTTCGCTCGCTGGAAGGTGTGTCGCGGCCGGAACGCCGCCGGCGTTCGACCGACCGTCCGGACCTGGCGCACGAACAACTGCAGATCCGGGTGCTGCAGTTCATCAACGCCTACCGCTATCTCGGGCACTTCGGCGCCCGCCTCGACCCGCTGGAACGCGAGTCCCCCGAGCCGCCGCGCGAGCTGAGCCGCGAGCATCACGGGCTGGACCAGGTCGGCCCGGACATCACCTTCGATCCGGGTTCCCTGTTTATCGAGGGGCGCGTCTCGCTCGATACCATCGAGCGGGTCCTGAAGGAGACCTACTGCGCCAGTATCGGCGCGGAATACATGCACCTGATGGCCACCGACGAGAAGCGCTGGCTGCAGGAACGCCTGGAGTCCGCGCATGGCCGGTTCGGCTTCGACGACGAGACGCGCCTGGCCATCCTCGAGCGTCTCACCGCGGCCGAGGGCCTGGAGCGCTACCTGCACCGGCGCTATGTCGGACAGAAGCGTTTCTCGCTGGAGGGCGCGGAGAGCCTGATCCCGCTGCTGAATGCCCTGGTCCAGCGTGGCGGCGCGCGCGGGCTGCACGAACTCGTGGTCGGCATGGCCCATCGCGGGCGCCTGAACGTGCTGGTCAACCTGTTCGGCAAGTCGCCGGAGGAACTGGCCAACGAATTCGAGGGCCGGCCGCGTGACGATCGCGGTACTGGGGACGTGAAGTACCACATGGGATTCTCGTCGGATCTGGATACGCCGGGCGGGCCGGTTCACCTGGCGCTCGCCTTCAATCCGTCGCATCTGGAGATCGTCACCCCGGTAGTCGAGGGCTCAGTGCGCGCGCGCCAGGTCCGCGTTGGCGATCGCAAGGGCAACCGCGTGATGCCGGTGGTGATCCATGGCGATGCCGCGTTCGCCGGGCAGGGCGTGGTCATGGAGACCTTGAACATGTCCCAGACCCGGGGGTTCTCCACCAAGGGCACCGTGCACGTGGTGGTGAACAACCAGATCGGGTTCACGACATCGACCCTGAAAGACGCACGTTCGACCCATTACGCGACCGATGTGGCCAAGATGGTGAATGCGCCCATCCTGCACGTAAACGGCGACGACCCCGAGGCCGTGGTGTTTGTCACCCAGATCGCGCTGGACTACCGCATGCGCTTCGGCAAGGACGTGGTGATCGACCTGGTCTGCTATCGCCGCCAGGGGCACAACGAAGCCGACGAACCGGCCGCCACTCAGCCGCGCATGTACCACCGCATCCGCGAGCTGCCGACCACCCGCGAGCGCTACGCCACGCGCCTGATCCGCGACGGCCTGACCACCGAAGAGGCCCAGGATCAGGCCCTGGAGGACTACCGCGGCCGGCTGGATGCCGGACAGCCGGTGGCGCTGTCGCTGCTGCGCGAGCGCAATGGGCATACCGGGTCTTCGACCAACTGGGGCCCCTACGTGAACCAGACCTGGGACCAGGACGTGGAGACCGGTGCGCCCGCCGAGCGTCTGGCGCGCACCCTGGAGCAGCTGTCCACGCCGCCGGAGGGCTTTCGCCCGAACGACCGCGTGCAGAAGATCCTGGAGGCCCGCGTCGCCATGGCGCGGGGCGAACAGCCGCTGGACTGGGGCGCGGCCGAGACCCTGGCCTATGGGGCGCTGATCCAGGATGGCTACCGCATCCGCCTTTCCGGACAGGACTCCAGCCGGGGCACCTTCTTCCACCGCCATGCGGTGCTGCACGACCAGGAGACCGGGAAGGCCATCGTGCCGCTGCGGCGTCTGGACCCGGACCATCCGCGCTTCCTGGTAATCGACTCGCTGCTCTCCGAGGAGGGCGTGCTGGCCTTCGAATATGGCTACGCCACCGCCGCCCCGGAGGCCCTGGTGATCTGGGAGGCGCAGTTCGGCGACTTCGTGAACGGCGCCCAGGTGGTAATCGACCAGTTCATCTCCTCCGGGGAGCAGAAATGGGGCCGCCTGTCCGGTCTGACCCTGCTGCTGCCGCATGGCTACGAGGGCCAGGGCCCGGAGCATTCCTCGGCGCGCCCCGAACGCTTCCTGCAGCTCGCGGCGCAGGAGAATATGCAGGTCTGCGTGCCGACCACGCCAGCGCAGATGTTCCACCTGCTGCGCCGCCAGATGCTGCGCCCCTACCGCAAGCCGCTCATCGTGATGACGCCGAAGAGCCTGCTGCGACACAAGGACGCGGTCTCCGACCTCGATGCCCTGGCCAGCGGCCAGTACCAGACGGTCATCGACGACGCCGGCATTGACGACCCGAACCGGGTGAAGCGCGTCCTGCTCACCAGCGGCCGCATCTTCTACGACCTGGCCGCCCGCCAGGCCGAGGGCGAGCACGCGGACACGGCCATCCTGCGCCTGGAACAGTGCTACCCCTTCCCCGAGGCACGCCTGACCGAGCTGCTGGGCCGCTACCCGGAGGCGGACGAGTTCGTCTGGGTCCAGGACGAACCGGAGAACCAGGGGTATCTGGAGTTCGTCGCGCCGCGCATCAACCCGCTGCTGGCGGTACGCGGCCAGACCCTGCACGCGGTGGCGCGACCCCCGGCCGCGGCCCCTGCCGTCGGCTACCCCGAGGTGCACAAGGCCCAGCTGAAGGATCTGCTCGAACGTGCGTTCGGGCCCATCAGCTCGCGGGACACGCCGCACCCGACGCCCTGAATCTTCGAAACTGACGTACAGCACAAGGAAGCGAGATGGCAACCGATCGCACCCCGATCCAGGTCCCGGAACTCCCCGAATCGGTCGCCGACGCGACCGTAATCGCCCTGCACAAAAAGGCCGGGGACCCCGTGAAGCGCGATGAACTCATTGCCGAGCTGGAGACCGACAAGGTGGTCCTCGAGGTGTCGGCGCCTGGCCCCGGCACCCTGGTGGAGCTGTCCGCCAGCGAGGGCGACGTGGTCAAGGCCGATGCCGTGCTGGGCTATATCGGCTCGGCCGAGTCTGCGCCGGCAGACACGGAAGACGAAGCCAGTGACGAACCGGCACCGGCGAAGTCCGCAGATTCTCCAGAGCCCGCCGGCTCCGCGGCGACCGCCGACGCTGGAGGGAAAGGCGATGACGCGCAGCCCGCTGCCGAGTCCGCAGCGTCCGGTACGGGCGCGGATGATGCCGGCAGTGCGCCGCCGCCCTCTCCCTCCGTTCGGCGCTTGTTGCAGGAGGCCGGGCTCAGTGCCGGGGAGGTCGAGGGCACTGGGGAAGATGGGCGCATCCAGCGCGAGGATGTGGAGCGCGTTCGTGACCAGCGGGCCGCGGGTTCCGGGACCCGTAGGGGTGCGCAGGCGGAAGACGCCGGTTCGGCCGCCCGCACGGCGCAACGCCCGACCGAACCGACGGACCGTGCCGAACGCATCGAGCGCGTGCCCATGACGCGGCTGCGTGCGCGCATCGCCGAGCGCCTGCTGGAGGCCAAGCAATCCACCGCGATGCTGACCACCTTCAACGAGATCGACATGTCCGCCGCGATGGCCCTGCGCGGGCGCTACAAGGAGACCTTCGAGAAGCGCCATTCCATCAAGCTCGGCTTCATGGGCCTGTTCGTGGCCGCGGCCACGCGGGCGCTGGAGCGCTTCCCGGTAATCAACGCGGCGCTGGACGGCGAGGAGATTGTCTACCATCACTACAGCGACATCGGGATCGCGGTGTCGTCACCGCGCGGGCTGGTGGTACCGGTGCTGCGCGACACCGGCAACGCCTCCATCGCCGATATCGAGCGGCGCATCCGCGATTTCGCCGAGCGCGCCCGCGACGGCAAGCTGGATATCGACGAGCTGCGCGGGGGCACCTTCACCATCACCAACGGCGGTGTGTTTGGCTCGCTGTTCTCGACGCCCATCCTGAACCCGCCGCAAAGCGCGATCCTGGGCATGCACGCGATCAAGGAGCGCCCCGTTGCGGTGGACGGCGAGGTGGTGATCCGGCCGATGATGTACGTAGCGCTATCCTACGATCACCGTCTGGTGGATGGCGCCGATGCGGTGCAGTTCCTGGTCGCCATCAAGGACGCCATCGAGGACCCGGCGCGCCTGCTCCTCGACGTCTGACCCCGGGCGCCGGACCGCTCCCCGTAGGAGGCCAGCCCTCTGGCCGACAGGGGCCTGCCCGACGCCCCATTCGCCAGAGCCCCATCGGCCAGAGGGCTGGCCTCCTACAGTTGCGGGGACCGAAGGTGACGAAGGTCCGCCGTCAGTCGAACGGCGCGATCAGTTCGCGCACCACATCGTAGTCGGCATCGCGAACCGGGGCGAAGCCGTTGTAGTTCTCGTCCAGCGCGCGCAGCGCCGGGCCCGAGGCCGGGTCGTCCGGGTTCGCCGCCAGCAGGGTGTCGCGGATGCGCTCCCGCAGGTCCGGGTCCAGCCCGGCGCGGGCGGCAATGACGTACGGTGGCAGATAGGGCGAGGCGTGCAGGATGCGAATACCTTCGCCTTCCCAGCGGTAGGCGGCGGTGTCCTTCAGGATGCCGGCATCGAAATCGCCACTGATGACCCCGCGCACAATGTTGTCGTAATGCCCGAGGAAGTGGTACTCCCCGAGTTCGCTGAGTTCAACCCCGGAGTCGACCACCGCGGCCCGCTGCAGCAGGGCGGCCTCGTCGCCGAAGGCGAAACGCTTGCCGGCCAGTTCCTCGGGGGTCTGCAAGGGGCTGTCCTCCGCGACCACGATCATCAGGCGGAAACTGTCCTCGCCCTTGGTGATGGTGCGCGCCAGGGGTACGGCGTCCCCGCGCTGATTCGCCCGGATATACGCGACCGGGGTGAGGTAGGCGATGTCCGAACGCCCCTCCGCGATCTCGCGGATCGCGTCGGGCATGCTGGACGACAGGCGCAGGGTCACGTCCCGCTCCAGGGTTTCCGCCAGATATTCGGTGAACGGCTCCAGGCGCGCCATCATCTGCGCCGGGATGTCCATGGCCACCGACCCGAACACCAGTGGTTCATTTGCGTCCGCGGCGCCCGCGGATGCGGTCAGTGCCAGCAGACCGCCGAGCAGCATTCCCTGGAACCGTTTGTTCATGACTCGTCTCCCTCGAAGTTGACTGACAGCGGGTCTTCATGGATCAGTGTGGTGTAGTTGGTCACGCGGTTGCGTCCGCGCCGCTTGCTGGAGTACATCGCCTGATCGGCCGCGCGGCAAAGGGCTCTGGAGGAGGTGACACCCTCCTCCAGCGAGAGCGTCGCGATGCCGATACTGACGGTCACATGCAACTGCTGGCCACCATCCTCCGTGGGCACTTCCATCGCCTCGACGGTGCGCCGCAGCTTCTCCGCGGTCCGTTGCGCGCCACGCGCATCGCAGCGGCGCAGGAACACGGCGAATTCCTCGCCGCCCATGCGGCATGTGGTGTCGGTATCCCGGCACTGCTCGCGAATGAGCCCGGCGAACGCCTTGAGGATGCGATCCCCGGTGTCATGGCCCCAGGTGTCGTTAATGGCCTTGAAGTTATCCAGGTCCAGGATGAGCAGACTGGCCGGATCGCCGTGGCGGCGGAACAGGGCGATGTCCTGTTCCATCGCCTCCTGGAAGGCCCGGCGGTTGCCCAGGCCGGTCAGCGGATCCGTGCGGGTCAAGGCCTCCAGCTCGGCATTGGAGGATTCCAGCTCCTTTTGCTGCTGGATCAGCCGTTCGTAGGCCTCCCGCAGTTCACGGTCGGCCGACTCCACCCGCCCCCGCAGTTGTTCGTTGGCGGCGTTGAGTTGGGCGCGCATCTGGTTGAACCGGGCCGCCAGGTCCCCGATCTCGTCATTGGAGTGCACCTCGATGTCACGCACGATCACGCCGTTGCGGTCGACGTTCGACTCCAGGGCGCGCGACACGCGGGTCAGCGGGGCGATGATGATCCAGGACAGGGCGGCGAACTCGCCCAGCGCGATCAGCGCGATCACGGCCACCTCGCGGCGGATCAGGGAGGCCTTTTGCTGTTCCAGCTGGGCCAGGATGGGCTCGATGCTGAGTTCGATCTCGAGGTGCCCGACGGCTCGTCCGTCCAGTTCGATGGGTCGGTCGAACGCCACGCGTTCGAGCTCCATGCGTTCGGGATGCTGCGCCTCCGCCATGGTGTTGCCGCGATCGCTGAAGACGCGCGCATGCACCACGCCGCCCGATTCGACGAACTGGTCCAGCAGCAACTGGATGGTGTGGTAGTCGTAGCCCACCACGCTGAAGGAAAGCGACCGGGCCAGGGAGTCGGCGGTCTCGCCGCCGCGGCGATCGGTTTCGCTGAGGACGTTCTGCTCGACATCGCGCAGGACCAGATAGCCGCTGATCGAAAGCGCGGTCAGCAGCACGGTCAGCAGGACCAGCACCACCTTCTGGCGAATCCCGAGTCGGAAAAGGCGGCGCCTGCGGGCCATGCGGTCCTCTTGTTCGATGGACTGGGGGCGCCCCGGCGTCCTTGCGGGGAGTCTGTAGCTTAAAAAGGCATCCCGCCGGGAACAAACAGGGTTTGTTAATACAGCAGCCGCGCGCCGCTCAGCGGTCGGATTCGATCGTCGGGCGGGGCTTTGTAGGGGTCAGGCGTTCACGTCTCGGCGCCGCCGCCGCGGACCGGGGCGCAAACCGAGCAGGAGCACGCCGGCACCGGCGAAGGCGAGCGGCCAGGTCGGCCAGGGCAGTCCCAGCCAGCTGGCCACCTCCAGTTGCGTAGCCAGGCCGGCCAGCGCCAGCAACGCGACCCCGGCCCAGCCCTCGTTGCGTCGTCGGGACTGTCGTCTCAGTCCGTCTTCCAGCTCGAGGATCTGGCGGCGCAGTGCGGCGTCGCGCTCGGCGCGCTGCTCCTCCACCGTCAACGCCTTCTCCAGATGCATCGGGATCTCCGGCAGATGGGCCAGCAAGCGCGGCAGGTGCTGCTGGGCGTTGCGGATGAACGCGCGCACGCCCATGCGTTCGTGCATCCACTTCTCGATGAATGGCTTGGCGGTGGTCCACAGGTCCAGCTGCGGGTACAGCTGGCGGCCCAGGCCCTCAATGTTCAGCAGGGTCTTCTGCAAGAGCACCAGCTGTGGCTGGACCTCCATGTTGAAGCGCCGCGCGGTCTGGAACAGGCGCAGCAGGACCTGGCCGAAGGAGATCTCGTCCAGCGGGCGCTGGAAAATCGGCTCGCAGACGGTGCGGATGGCCGCCTCGAATTCGTCCACGCGCGTGTCCTTCGGCACCCAGCCGGACTCCACGTGCAGTTCGGCCACGCGGCGGTAGTCACGATTGAAGAACGCGTGGAAGTTCTCCGCCAGATAGCGCTGGTCGGAATCCAGAAGCGAACCGACGATGCCGAAGTCCACCGCCAGGTAGGTGGGATCGTCCGGGTGGGTGGCATCGACGAAGATGTTGCCCGGGTGCATGTCGGCGTGGAAGAAGTTGTGCTGAAACACCTGGGTGAAGAAGATCTCCACCCCGCGCTCGGCCAGCAGCTTCAGATCCACGTTCCGCTCGCGCAGCGCGGCGATGTCGGCCACCGGGATGCCGCCGATGCGCTCCATCACCAGCACGCTGCGGCGCGTGTAGTCCCAGATGATCTCCGGGATGTACAGCAGGTGGCTGTCCTCGAAGTTGCGGTGGATCGCGGCGGCGTTCGCACCCTCGCGGATCAGGTCCAGCTCGTCGGTGACGGTCTTTTCGTATTCGTCCACCACCTCGCGCGGGCGCAGGCGTTTGGCCTCGGACCAGTAGCGATCGGCCAGGTCCGCGATCAGGTGCATCACCTCGAGATCCGCGCGGATGGTCTTGAGGATGCCAGGGCGCACGACCTTGACCACGACCTCGCGCCCGTCCTGCAGCGTGGCCGCGTGCACCTGGGCGATGGAGGCCGAGGCGATCGGGGTGTCCTCGAAGGTGGCGAAGGCGATCTCGATCGGACGCTCCAGCTCGGACTCGATCAGGGCGCGCGCCTGCTCGAACGGGAACGGGGGTACGCGGTCCTGAAGCCGGGCCAGCTCCACCGCGATGTCGTCCGGCAGCAGGTCGCGCCGGGTGGACAGCATCTGCCCGAACTTGATGAAGATCGGCCCCAGGTCCTCCAGCGCGCGGCGGATACGCTCGCCGCGCGTGCCTTCGGTACGGCGAAACCAGTTCCAGGGCGCGAGGTAGAGCAGGAAGCTGAGCGGGCGCAGCGGCTTCAGCGTAAACAGGATGACGTCGAGGCGATAGCGCACCAGGACCCGCGCAATGGTCCACAGCCGCAGGCCCCGGTACAGCGCGCGGCGCATCAGCACTGCCGGTCGTCAGGTGCGGAGGGCTGTGCCTCCAGACGGCGCAGCCGGGCATCAAGGCGGGCGACCCCGTCACGCAGGTCGGCGACGTCCTCGGCAAAGGCCTCGAAGGCCCCGCCGGCCGGCAGCCACTCGAGCTCGTCGCGCAGATAGTCGGCGGTATCCTCGGCGGAGCGGCGGCCGAGGTGGCGCAGGCTGCCGCGGGCCTGATCGAGCAGGTGGCGCAGCGGTCCGGCGGCCCCGGCGCCGGCAAAGCGCTCGAACAGCCCCTCCCAGTCGATTCCGGAATCCCGCAGCGCATGCTGCAGATCGGAGAGCACGGTGGCGTCACCGGTGATGGTCAGCCCGGAACGGTCGTCGCGGCCCAGCGCCGCGGCCAGCGACAGGGGCGAGCCCGCCAGCTGCACATCCACCGGCTCCTCGACACCGCCGATGACCTGCAGTCGGTCGGCAGCCCCGACCAGCGAAAGGGCCAGCCCCGGGGGCTCGATCACGATGGCGATTGCGCGCCCGGCCAGGCGCGCCCGGTCCTTCTCCGGCGCGCTCGCCAGGTGTTCGTTCAGCGTGGCCTCGATCAGGGCCGTGAACGGACTGGGCAGAGCGAAGGGTTCGGCCATGAAAACGTTACAGTTTTGTGCCGCGATGCAGCGCGACGATGCCGCCGGTCAGGTTGTCGTACTCGACCCTCTCCAGGCCGGCGTCGCGCATCATCCCGGCCAGGGTCTCCTGATCCGGGTGCATGCGGATGGACTCCGCCAGGTAGCGGTAGCTGTCCGCATCGTTGGCGACCAGCTTGCCCATCAGCGGCAGCATCTTGAACGAATAGACATCGTAGAGCGGGCGCAGCGGCGCCATCGGCTGCGAGAACTCCAGCACCAGCACGCGCCCGCCCGGCTTGATCACCCGGCGCATCTCAGCCAGTGCGCGTTCCTTGCGGGTCACGTTGCGCAGGCCGAAGGCGATGGTTACGCGGTCGAAGTAGTCATCCGGATAGGGCAACTGTTCGGCGTCCGCCTGCACGAAGTCGAGGTTGCCCACATGGCCCTCGTCCAGCATGCGGTCGCGCCCGGCCTCCAGCATCGAGGCGTTGATGTCGCAGACCACGATCTGCCCCTTCGGCCCGACACGTGGGGCAAAGGCCCCGGCCAGGTCCCCGGTGCCCCCGGCCAGGTCGAGGATCTTCATGCCCGGGCGCACCCCGGTGCGCTCCAGGGTGTAGCGCTTCCAGATGCGATGGATGCCCATCGACATCAGGTCGTTCATCACGTCGTAGCGCGATGCGACCGAATGGAAGACCTCGCCGACCCGCGAGGCCTTCTCGGACTCGGGTACGGTCTGGTAGCCGAAGTGGGTCTTGCCGGGTTCTTCTTTCATCAAGCTGCCGTTGTCAGTGCGTCTTGCGCTCGTGGCCGGCCTCTTTCAGCCGATCCAGATAATCCTGCCACAGACTTTCCTGCTCCGTGCCGAGCTTGTGCAGATAGTCCCAGTCGTAGATGCCGGTGTCGTGACCATCGGAGAACACCAGCTTCACCGCGTAGTTGCCGACCGGCTCGATCGCGGTGATGTTCACGTCCTCCTTGTCCACCTGCAGCACCTCCTGACCCGGCCCGTGCCCGCGCACCTCGGCCGAGGGCGAGTACACGCGCAGGAACTCGCAGGGCAGCTCGAAATGCGACCCGTCGGAGTAGGTCAACTCCAGGATGCGCGACTTCTGATGCAGCTGGATATCGGTGGGTCGGTGCGTACTGCTCATGCAGCCTCCAGAATCCTCGGTCCGGGCGAGCCCGGAAAGATCGTGCGCGACCGCCCGCAGCGGCCACCATCAACAGGCTGCGAGGATACCAGCCCTGCAGACCGGCGTGGCATCTCCCCGCGCATCAAAGGCCTGCCGCCCGGCAGGAGGGATCGCGCGGGCGATCCGGAACTCCGTGCGACAACGCTACTCGGCGTCGCGGCCCCGCTCGGGGACCGGGGGCGGCGTGGCGCGGGAGGACACGCTGAGGGCGGTGACGGTGACCAGGATCAGGGCCATGCCGATGATCTGAACCAGTGTCAGGCTTTCGTGCAGGATCACCACGCCGAACAGCGTGGCGGTGACCGGTTCGATCATCGCGACGATCGAGGCAACGGCGGGGGCTGTAGTCCGCAGGCCATTGATGTAGAACGCGAACGACAGCCCGGCACCGAAGATGCCGAGGGCCAGGAACAGCGGCCAGTCGGAGGTGCTCAGGACCTCCACCATCTGGGTATTGTCGCCCGGCAGCATCAGCAGGATGACGAGCACACCGAAGGCAATCGTCAGGATCGCTTGCGGGCTGCCGTGCTGCCCGGCGTATTTGAAGCCGAAGATGAAGATCGCGTAGGACAGGCCCGCCAGCAGGCCGGCACCGGCGCCGATCAGGGTCACATTGCCCGCTCCGGTGTCGTAGATCTGGGTCAGCAGCACGATGCCGACCATGACCATCGCGATGGCCACCAGCTTGAGCGTGGTCGGGGATTCCAGCCGCAGGGCGAAGGAGATGATGTAGACGAACACCGGGGCGCAGTACATCAACGTGGCGGCGACCGCCACACTGCCATGCGCGATGCTGAGGAAGTAGAACGCGAAGTTGCCGGCCACGCCCAGCCCGGCCACGGCCGACCAGAACCACATCTTGGCGCTGCCCAGCCCGCTGCCACCGGGACGCCAGGCGAGCCAGATCAGCACAAACAGCAGGCCGATGGCCCCGCGGTAGAACGAGACCACGAAGGCGTCCCAGCCCTCGGCCATCAGGATGCCGCCGATCCCGCCGGACAACCCCCAGAAGAAAGCCGCCAGCACCACGAGTCCAACACCGAGGCCCATCAATCACTCCCTTTGATCGCTGGATGTAACGGGCCGTAGTCGGTGACTCGACGTGGCCAGCAATGGCGGGTATTCGGCCACGGGAGCGACCGGGCCGGCCTTCGAAACAAGCGTCATATCTTACAGGGAGGCCCGACACGGTTGGAAAGACCCGGCGCCGAACGTCGGCTCCGGTGGAATGCCCCGCATCCGACCGGTCGCTGGGGCCGGCCTTCCGGCACAAGGGCATTTCTTGCGCCCGCAGTGGTCTCATACAGTATGAATGAACGAGCACCCTCGCTCGCCCCGATCGTCAGCAGGTCTCCCCGATGTCCGAACGCTCCCCTCCGATTGCCTGGACCCCGGCAGTTTTCTTCGTACTGACCAACCTGGCCGCCGTCACGCTGGTGCCGTGGTGGTGGTTCACCCAGGGTTTCAGCGGCGCGGCCTGGCTGTTCTTCGGGCTGTTCCTGGTGCTGAGCGGGCTGGGCGTCACGGTCGGTTATCACCGGCTGTGGGCGCACCGCACCCTCAAGGCGCGTGGGCCTCTGCGCGTTCTGCTGGCATTGAGTGGCGCCCTGGCACTGCAGAACAGCATCTACAACTGGGGCGCGCGGCATCGCGTGCATCATCGCTACGTGGATGACGTGGACCGCGATCCGCATTCGATCAAGCGCGGTTTCTGGCACGCCCACATGGGCTGGATGCTGCGCAACTGGCCCACCAGCGAGCCCGACTATTCGCGCGTGAAGGACCTGGCGAAGGACCCGGTGGTAATGTGGCAGCACCGTCATTACTGGACGCTCGCATGGGGGCTGAATCTGGGCCTGCCGCTGCTGCTGGGGCTGGCGTTCGGCGATGTGGTCGGCATGCTGCTGCTGTCCGGCGTGCTGCGCCTGGTGCTCAGCCACCACTTCACGTTCTTCATCAACTCCCTGGCGCACTGGTGGGGCCGGCGCCCCTACAGCGACGAGAACACCGCCGTGGACAACGGCCTGGTCGCCCTGCTCACCTGGGGCGAGGGGTACCACAACTTCCACCACGCCTTTCAGGCGGACTACCGCAACGGGGTGCGCTGGTGGCAGTACGACCCCTCGAAATGGCTGATCAACCTTTTTGCCTGGACGGGACTGGTGTATGACCGGCGCTGGACGCCGCGATTCAAGATCCTGCGCGCGCGGCTGCACACCGAGTTTCGCCGGCTGCTCAACGCCGACACAGCGGGCGCAATCCACGACAACTGGCGCGCGACCCTGGAGCGCGAGTACCAGCGCTTCCGTGAAATCGTGAACCAGTGGCAGGAGGTCCATGCGCGCAACATGCGGGCCGGGCGCGAGGTCCTGAACGACCGCTGGCTGCGCACGGAACTGCACACCCAGTTCAAGGAGCTGGAGTATCGCCTCAAGATGCAGCGCCGCCGCCTGCGCGCTCTGTCCGCCTCACGCAGAGGCGGTACGGCGTGAGCGCGGGCGCCGGATGACGCGGCCGAACGCCTTCCGGTTCAATCAGCACCCCAGCTTGGAAGCAACCCGATCGGCCACCTTGCCGCGGACCACGACCTCGTCGGCGCCCGCCTGGCGCGCGGCCTTGAGCATGGCCCCTTCCACGTGCGGGCCAAAGGCCAGGATCGTTGCGTCCGGGTAGCGCTCGCGCCAGCTCGATACCGCTTCCACGCCACGGCTGCCGAGATCGACCACCACCAGGTCAGGCGCCTCCGGTGTCTGGCTGGAGGTGACCACGGCCCCGGCCGAACGCCAGCGCGACTCCAGCCGTACGCGGGTCATCAGATCCGGGGTGTCGAGGTTAATCTGCATGAGGTCTCCCGAGGGGGTCGGCTGGTGGAAGGGGTCGCGCTTTACGGAGACTTGGCCGGACACGGGCAGCCTTGCCCGTAGGATCGCTTCAGCGCTGTCTCGTGGCACACACTCTAAACTATCGGGATCGTCACTTTGCCGACCCCGACTAGCCAGCGATTGGCCCCGACAGCAACGGAGAACGGATACATATGGCCCTGAGCGAATTCGAGCGCAAGCGGATTGAAAAAGTGATGGAGGGGTTCATGGAAAGGCGCCGACCGCCCGCCCATGTTCGAGACCGTCTGGACCTTGTCTGGCGTCTCGAAGGCCAAAGCGTGGTGCTGTACGAAGTGCGCCCGCTGATGGATGCTCCCACAAGGGTCATGGAACACCCGGTGTTCAAGGCCACGTTCGTGCGCAAATCGGGCCGTTGGAAACTCTATTGGCAACGGGCAGACCTGAAGTGGCACGGCTACGACCCACACCCGGAACTGGCCTCGCTGGAGGATGTGCTGAGTGTGGTGGAGAAAGACGAGTACGCCTGCTTTTTCGGATAGGGGAACACGGATGCACGAGTTTTCGTTGATGGCCGACCTGATGCGCAAGATCGAGCAGGTGGCGGCGGATAACAACGCCGAGCGGGTCACCCGGGTGCGGGTCTGGCTGGGCGCGCTGTCGCACATCACGCCGGAGCATTTTCGCGAGCACTTCGAGGATGGCACCCGCGGCACGCTGGCCGAGGGCGCCGAGCTGGAGGTGGAGACCTCCGACGACGAGACCCACCCCGAGGCGCAACAGATCCTGCTGCGGAGCCTGGACGTGGCGTGAACACGCCCGCGACACTTAGCCCGGCGCGGGAGCGCTGGCGCCTGGTCGTCACCGGCCGGGTGCAGGGCGTGGGATTTCGCCCATTCGTCGCGGCGCTGGCAAAACGGCTGGCGCTGGCCGGCACGGTCGGCAACACGCCCGAGGGCGTGGTGATCCAGGTCGAGGGGGACGCGGCTCGCCTGGATGCGTTTCGTTCGGCACTGGCGCAAGAGGCGCCGGTGGCCGCACGTGTCAATGACATCTCTGTCAGCCCCGTAACCCCCACCGGCGCAGCCGGCTTCCGGCTCACTACGGGGCCGAACCGAGGCGGCGCCCCGGCCCTGGCCCCGGACCGCGCCCCCTGTCCCGACTGCCTGGCCGAGATCCGCGACCCGACGGCGCGGCGCTACCGCTACCCGTTCACCGCCTGCACGGCCTGCGGCCCGCGCTGGAGCATTGCCACGGCGCTGCCTTGGGATCGTGCCGGCACCACCCTTCATGACTTCCCGCTGTGCCCGGCCTGTCGTGCGGAGTTCGAGAACCCGGGGGATCGGCGCTTCCATGCCGAGGCGATGGCCTGCCCGGACTGCGGGCCCCGGCTCCTGCTGCGCGCGCCGGACGGCACCGAACAGGCCACCGGGGATGCGGCACTGGAGGCCGCTGTGGCGGCCCTGCGCGCGGGGCAGATCCTGGCCCTGAAGGGCGCGGGCGGGTTCCAGTTGCTGGCGGACGCCACCCGCGAGGAGGCCATCGCCCGCCTGCGAGCGCGCAAGCAGCGCCCGGAAAAGCCGCTGGCGGTGTTGCTGCCGGACGGCGACTGGCTGGATTGTCTGGCCCACGTATCCGATGCGGAAAGGGGCCTGCTAGATGCCCCGGAGGCTCCGATCGTGCTGGTGGATCGCCAGCCCGGCGCGCCGCTGGCCGACAACATCGCCCCGGGGCTGAACCGCCTCGGGCTGATGCGGGCCGCCACACCGCTGCACCAGCTGCTGCTGGACGCACTCGCGACCCCGCTGGTCTGCACCTCCGGCAACCGCAGCGGCGAACCGCTTTGTATCTCCGGCGAGGAGGCGGTGGCTCGGCTGGGCGGGATCGCGGATGCCATCCTCGACCACGACCGGCCGATTGCGCGGCCGCTGGACGACAGCGTGTTCCAGATCGCGGCCGGGCAGCCGCAGTGCCTGCGCCTGGGACGGGGAGCCATGCCCCTGCGCATCCCGCTGCCGCAGCCCGGCCTGGTCACGCTGGCGCTGGGCGGCCACCTCAAGGCGGCACCGGCGCTGGCCCTGAACCGCGAGGTTGTGGTCGGCGCCCACGTCGGCGACCTCGACAGCGATCCGGCCCTGCGCCGCCTCGACAGCGAGGCCCGCGCGCTGGCCGGGCTCTGCGGCGTGCAGACCGAGCGCATCACATGCGACCGACACCCGGACTATGCCTCTACCACACTCGCCGAGCGCCCGGGCGTGCCGGTCTTCCCCGTGCAGCACCACCACGCCCATGCCGCGGCCTGTCTGGCCGAGCACGGGGTGCAGGACCCGGTCCTGGCGCTGGTCTGGGACGGCGCGGGGCTGGGTACGGACGGGACGCTCTGGGGGGGCGAGTGCCTGACCGTGGACGCCGACGGTGACTGGCAGCGTGCGGGCCATCTGCGCCCGTTCCGACTGCCGGGGGGCGAGGCCGCAATCCGCGAGCCGCGACGCGCGCTGCTGGGGCTGCTGCATGCGCACTTCGCGGGCGATACGGCGGCCCTGGCGGCCAGCCCGGCGCGGGCCCTGTTCGACGATGCCGAGTGGCCAGCGCTGCTCCGCGCCCTGGATCGCGGCGTCAACGCGCCCTGGACCAGCAGCGTCGGGCGGCTGTTCGATGCTGTGGCGGCCCTGACCCGGCTGCGCACCGGTGCCGGCTTCGAGGGGCAGGCCGCGATGCTGGTGCAGCAGGCAGCAGAGGCCGCACCGGGCACGGTGGATGGCCCGGATCTCGTGCTGGATAACGCCATGCCCTGGCAGGCGGACTGGGGCCCGCTGATCACCGCCCTGCTGGCGGCGAAGGCGGCCGGTGCCACCCCCGGGGCGATCGCCGCGCGGCTGCATAGCGCACTGGCGCGGTTCGCGGTGGCGGCCGCCCGGACGGGCGAACGAGAAACCGTGGCATTGACCGGCGGATGCTTCCAGAATCGGGGACTGCTGCAACAATGCGTGGACGCCCTGCAAACCGCCGGCTTCCGCCCGTTGTGGCCGCAGCACATACCGCCGAACGACGGCGGGCTGGCGCTCGGTCAGGCGGTGATCGCGCGCCGGGCCGCTGTGCCACCGAACGGAGACTGAGCCGATGTGCCTTGCCATCCCCGGTCGTATCGACAGCGTGGAAGGTGACGACCCGCTGTTCCGCCAGGCGCGCGTGGCCTTCGGCGGCGTCACCCGCACGGTCTCGCTGGCCTGCACGCCGGAGGCCGGGCCGGGCGACTACGTGCTGGTACATGCCGGCATCGCGATCGCCACCATCGACGAGGCCGCGGCCGAACGCACCCTGGCCGCACTGCGCGAGATCCCCGAGCACGAGCCGCCCGCGCCGGAGGGCCCGTGAGGCACCTCGACGAATACCGCGACCCGGCGCTGATCCTGCGCCAAGCGGAGGCGATCCGCGCGGCCTGCACCCGGCGCTGGACCCTGATGGAGGTCTGCGGCGGCCAGACCCACGCGATCCTGCGCCACGGGCTGGACGACCTGCTGGCGGGCTCGGTCGAGCTGCTCCACGGGCCCGGCTGCCCGGTCTGTGTGACCCCGACCGAGACCCTGGACCAGGCCGTACTGCTGACCCGCCGCCCGGAGGTGATGCTGTGCACCTTCGGCGACATGCTGCGCGTACCCGGCGCGCTGGGCGACCTGAACGCCGCGCGCGCGGCCGGCGGGGATGTGCGCGTGATCTACTCGCCGCTGGATGCGGTCGCGCTGGCGCGCGAACACCCGCAGCGCGAGGTGGTGCTGCTTGCGGTGGGCTTCGAGACCACCGCCCCGGCCGCCGCGATCACGGTACTGCAGGCCGAGGCCCTGGGGCTGTCCAACCTGTCGCTGCTGGTCTCGCACTCGCTGGTGCCGCCGGCGATGGAGGCCCTGCTGACGGACCCGGCCCACCGCATCCAGGGCTTTCTGGCCGCCGGGCATGTCTGCACCGTGGAGGGGGCGGCGGCCTATCAGGCGATCGCCGAGCATTTCCGGGTGCCCATCGTGGTGACGGGCTTCGAGCCGGTGGACCTGCTGGCCGGGATCCGGGCCTGTGTGGAGCAGCTGGAACGCGGCGAGGCCCGGGTCGAGAACCGCTATGACCGGGCCGCCCGCGACGACGGCAATGCCGCCGCGCGCGATGCGGTCAGTCGCGTGTTCGAGCCGGTGGAACGCGACTGGCGCGGCATGGGCCGCCTGCCCGCCAGCGGGCTGGGCCTGCGCCCGGCCTACGCCCGCTTCGATGCGGTCGCGCGTTTCGGGATCGCGGCCCCCGCGACCGGCGCGGACGGGCCCTGCATCGCCGGCGAGGTCCTGCGCGGGCTGCGCCGACCGACCGAGTGCCCGGCCTTCGGCCGCGAGTGCACCCCGGACACCCCGCTGGGCGCGCCGATGGTGTCCTCCGAGGGGGCCTGCGCCGCCTATCTGCACTACCGGGGCGGGGCATGACCACGGAGGTGGTCCGCCTCGCGCATGGGGGCGGGGGTCGGCTGCAGGCGAAGCTGCTGGACGAGGTGATCCTGCCGGCACTGGGCAGCCCGGCCCGCGGCGCCCCCGATGCCGCCGTGCTCAATGCACCGCACGGACGCCTGGCGCTGACCACCGACAGCTTCGTGGTGCGACCCCTGTTCTTCCCCGGTGGCGACATCGGCCGCCTCGCGGTACACGGCACGGTCAACGATCTGGCGATGGCCGGGGCGCGGCCGCTGTGGCTGACGCTGGGCCTGATCCTCGAGGAGGGGCTGCCCCTGGAGGACCTGCGGCGCATCCTCGCCTCCGTAAGCGCGGCCGCCGAAGAATGCGGCGTCCGGGTGGTGGCCGGCGATACCAAGGTGGTCGAGGCCGGGCGCGGCGACGGGGCCTACCTCAGCACCAGCGGGGTGGGCATCGTGCCGGAGGGCGTGCGGATCGCACCGGACGCGATCCGGCCGGGCGACATGCTGCTGGCCAGCGGTGACCTGGGCCGGCATGGCGTCGCCATCCTGGCCGCGCGCGAGGGCCTGGGACTGGACCCGCCGATCCCCAGCGACAGCGCCCCGGTCGCCGGGGCAGTGGCCGCGCTGCTGGCAGCCGATGTGCCCGTGCATGCCCTGCGCGACCCGACCCGCGGCGGCACAGTGGCCGCGCTGCAGGAACTGGCGGACGCCTCGGGCTGCCGCCTGATACTGGAGGACGCAGCCATCCCGGTGCGCGAGGACGTGCGCGGGGCCTGCGAGATCCTCGGGCTGGACCCGCTGCACAGCGCCTCGGAGGGGCGCTTCCTGGCCGCCGTGCCGGAACCCGCGGCCGAACATGCCCTGAGCGTGCTGCGGTCACGACCGGAGACGGCCGGGGCCGTTGCGATCGGCCAGGCCGAGGCGGGCGAACCCGCGGTCATCCGACGCCTCGCGACCGGCGTGGAACGCCGGGTGATCCTGCCCGCCGGCGAGCAGTTGCCCCGCATCTGCTGAGTCGCTGTTTGCAGCGCCTGCCGAGGGACCACGGAAACCGCCCGATGGAGTGCTCACGACGACACGGGATCACGCGCATGACGGCGGCGGCCGCCGGGCGTTATGGTGATCCCCCCGGTTCAATCAGGAGGAACCCCCGATGTCGATGCGCCCGTTGATTCCCGCAGTCCTCACGCTCGCCAGCAGCCCCGCTCTGGCCCACCCGGGGCACGGCCATGGCGAAGGGTTCTCGTTGCTTCACTTCCTGAGCGCTCCGGAACACGCGTGGCCGCTGGGCCTGGGCCTTCTGGCCATGGCGATCATCGTGGGGCTGTTTGCCCGACAGTGGCACCGCAAGCGCCCGCGGCGCTGAGCTCAGGGCGGAGAGGACGCGCCCTTCGCCGGCCACCAGTAACGCTGTTCGTAATCCCGGTCGCGATCGCGGACCGGCACCGGGACGAATCCCATGGCGGCGAAGAAACCGGCGGCGGAGGCCTGGGCCTTGACCAGCACCCCGGCGACACCGGCCTCCCTTGCGGCGGCGCGACTGGCCTCGACCAGTTGCCGCCCCACCCCCTGCCCGCGCGCGGCGCGCCCGACATAGAGGCCGTGGAGCAGAAGGCCATCCGGTATACCCTCCGGCAGTTCTTGGGCCCCCGCCGCCTCCCAGGCCGCGACGCCGACCACGTCGCCTGCGCACTCCAGCACGACCATGTCGAGGAACATCCGGTCGGCCTCGGTGTAGCGGTAGGCCGGCAGGGCCAGGCGGCGCACGCGCTCGGGCAGCGGCCAGTCCTCGATCGCCTCGGCGACGAGGCGGTTGATGGCATCGAGATCCACTGGGCGCGCGGCACGGGCAGTCAAGGTGGTAAGGGAGGTTGTGGTTTCGGGCATCGGTCATCAGGTTTGTCGGCACGGTTCCTGCTCGGACCTTTTGCGCAACGCGAAGTGCCAAACGCATGGAGCCACGAGGCCCTTCACGACAACGAAACCCCCGATCGGGGATAATCCGCGCCGCACCGAAAGGAGACGACCCCGCACCATGACGGAACTGAAGAAGGCGATCGAGCACCAGCGCGAGTACCTCGAGAACAAGCTGCAGGAGCCTCTGGCCACCATCGCGCGTCGGCTGTCCGCGGTCTGGCCGCGCCGCGAGGACCTGGACTCGATTCTGGAAGAGGCGATCCGCCAGATCCCGGAGGCCACGTTCGTCTATGCCCTGAATACCCGGGGCATCCAGCTCTCCGACAACATCTCGCGCAGCGGCGTACTGCCGGAGCATTTCGGGCGCGACCGGTCACAACGCCCGTACATGAAGGAGGTCGTGCCGGCGACGGGCTTCCTGCTTTCGGATGCCTACATCAGCCTGCTCGGACGGCGGCCCTCGCTGACCGCGCTGCAGCTGGTTCGCGACAGCGACGGCAATGCGCTGGGCTTTCTCGGAGCGGACTTTGACCTGCGCAACCTGCCCGACTTTTCCGAGGACCTGTACGAAGAGCCGAACGAGTGGCGGCAGATCAAGGGCGATCCGTCCATCCGCGGCACGCTGTTCCTGCAGAGCCGTACCGAGAGCCTGATGGACCAGAACATGGATACGGCCCTGGCCATCATCGAGGAACTGTTCACCGAGCGCGGGGTGTTCCAGGGGGTATTCCACTTCTCCAGTTCACGCGCCACGCTGTGGACCACCGAGGACCCGTACCGCTACCGCATCCTGACCCACGAATCCCTCGGCGATCCCGACGTGTGCCTGGCGTTTCCGCACGAGCCGTACCCCGAGGAGGCACTCATCCCGAAGGACGAGGTCGGCCGGGTACTGGAGGGGCTGAAGGCCTTGCGCTACGCGGACGAGACCATCTACCTGCGCTCCGCCTCCATCAACCTGTTCAATGGCATGGTCAGCCTCACCTTCTCCTGTGACGGCTCGCACTACATGACCTGGGACGAGTTCCTCGGCCGCTCCATCGAGTTCTGGATCGGCGCCACCGGGTAAAGGGTCCCGGCCCGGGCTGTCGCGGGCCGCCCATCTCGGTCATCATGGGTACAGGATCACCGGGGCTACATGCCTATGGAAACCGGATACGCCAGGGAGACAGGTGGCCGCGCCGAGCAGCAGGATGCGGTGACCGTGCTGCACGGTCCCGACGGGCAAACTGCGTTGCTGCTGGTGGCCGATGGCATGGGCGGCCACGAGGGCGGGGCGCAAGCGTCGCGCACGGCCGTGGCGACGGCCGAACGCCTGTGGAATCGCTGCGCGGGGCGGACCGCGGATGGCCCCGCCCTACTGGAGAGCCTGTTCCAGGAGACCCATGCGGCCCTGCTGGAACAAGGCGGCGCCGATCCGGCCCAGCGTCCCGGAACCACACTGGTAGCCCTGTACGTTACGCCGGACTCGGCCTGCTGGGCCCATTGCGGCGACAGCCGCCTGTATCACATCGAGGGGGTCCGCCTGCAGGGCCGCACGCACGACCACACACGGGTGCAGCAGCTGGTCGACCAGGGGATGATCCGCGAGGCGGAGATGGCTACGCACCCGGAGCAGAATCGCTTGCTGCAGGGTCTGGGCGTGGTCGATCCCATACAGGTCGACCATGACGCGGCGCCCGTGACCGCCCAGACCCGCTTCCTGCTGTGTTCCGACGGCTTCTGGGAACAGTTCGCGCCGGACGCGATCGTCGAACTGCTGGACCATCCCGATCTGGGCACCGCGACCACCGAGGCGGCCCGCGAGGCGGCGCGGCGCGCCGGGCCCGGCGGCGACAACGTGGCGCTCGCCACCTGGCGGGCGGCGCGACCCCGTGGCCGATTCTGGCGCCGGCACCTGAAGGCCCGTATCCAGCCGACGCTGGCGCTGTTGCTACTGCTCGCCGCGGCGCTGGCGATCCTGCTGTGGCCGCTGGACTGATGCCGATCGTATACTCCGGGCGCCGCACCGCGCCCGAACCGAAGATCTTGCCATGACGCAGTTCCGCACCTTGCCTTTACGCCTCGTTCTGCTCGCCGCACTGGCCGGGCTGCTGCCCGGTTGCGCGCAGTTGCAGGGGGTATTCAACCCGGATGCGGAGGCCGAGGAAGAAACGGCGCCTGCGGAACCCCCCGCGCCCGAACCGGCAGCGGAAGAACCGGAGATCGAACGTCTCGAGATCGCCGAGATCGTGCAGCTCCTGCAGCGCGGCGAGATGGACCGGGCACAGGTCGCGCTCGACCGGGTCCTCGCGGACGAGCCGCGGAACCACGCCGCCCGTCATCTGCGCGAGCAGCTTTCCGGGGATCCGCGGGCCATGCTCGGCGAGGCGCATTTCGAGCACACGGTGGAACCCGGTGAGACCCTGGCCCGACTGGCCCGCGAACACCTGGGGGATGCCAACCGCTTCGTGATCCTCGCTCGGTACAACGACCTCGAGCGCCCGGACCGATTGCTGGTCGGGCAGCGGCTGCGCATCCCCCGAGACGCATCGGATCTGCCACGCGGCACCAGCGACCTGGACGATCAGCTGACCGCGCTGGATCCGGATGCCGCCCCCGGGGTGGGCGAGGACGGCCTGCGCCGGGCGATTGAGGCCGATCTGGCTGCGGAGCGTTACGGCGCGGCCCTGGAGGTCGTGGAGCGGGCCCGGCAGCGCCCCGAGGCGGAGACGCAGTGGGCCGACTGGCTGGAGCCCCTGGCGCGCGAGGCCGAAACGGGCCACTGGTACCAGCGCGGTCTGGAGGCCCGGTCAGCCGGGGACACCGCAGAGGCGCTCGAGGCCTTCGGCGAGGTGCTCGCGCGGGACCCGCAGCATTCCGGCGCCCGCCAGCACCACGCCGAACTGGAGCAACAGCACAAGGAGGCCCTCCATGCAGAGGCCATCGTGCGCTACCGCAACCAGGACCTGGATACCGCGATCGCGCTGTGGGACGAGGCGCTGGCGATCGACCCCGAGTTCGAGGCGGCCCGCGGGTACCGGCTGCGCGCGCTGGAACTGCAGCGCCGGCTGGACGCCCTCGACGGTTAAGGAAACACTGATCCCTGTACACGCTCGCGCTCGAGTCGCTTTTGCGTGCGTTTAATGCGCGGTGACCGCCATGCAGTCATTCTGCACAAGGGAGCCGCAACGCCGTTCGCGCACCCGTTTTTGATAGCAACGGGGGGCCGAGCCCCTTCGGGGTTGGTACCCCAGGTTTTCCGATTCTGCGTTGCGCCCCAAATCCATCCGAAACGGGCCGGTAGAACCACTACCCGCTGCACGATGCGCCTGGTCTCGGAAAACCTGGGGTGCCAACGCGAGCGTGTACAGGGATCAGTGTTTCCTTAGTCGGTTCCGGTCCGTCTCGGGGCCGCCTCGGACGGCAGATCCTCGGGGGCCAGTTCCTGGGTCCGGTCCCCGGCAGATGCTGCGTGGCCGGTGCCGGGTTCGCTCACCCCGTCCGTGCGCCGCTTCATGCGCGCCTCCAGCGAATCCGCCATCGCGTTGTAGGCACTGAAGACACGTTCGAAGTCATCCCGACGCCGGGCCCGGATGCGCGTGTCCAGCCGTCCCTGACCGATCTGGTCCAGGGCCCCGCGCAGGCGGTCCAGGGGTTCCTGCAGGCGCCGGGCCAGGACGTAGGCCCCCAGCAGCACCGCGAGCAACGTGACCAGGGTGAGCATCAGCAGGGCCATGAACGTGGCCTCGTTGGCCGCACGCAGCGACCCGGTGGACAACCCGACCTGGAGCTGGCCGATGTGGTGATCCTGGTAGCGCACCGGGGCCTCGAACAGGAACAGCTCCCCGCCATCCGGCCCGGCCACGGACCACACGGCCTGGCCGTCGCGGCGCTGGAGGAGATGCTCCTCGGGCGGCGGCTGATACGGCTGGCCCATGGCCTCGGGATCGCTGCTGGCCACCACCCGTCCGCGATGGTCCGCCACGCTCAGCAGGGCGATCTCGCGGTTGGCCTGCATGTCGCGCAGGCGGCCCTGGACCGCGATGGTGTCCTCCAGCAGCAGGTCCTCGGCGCTCTCCACCGAGATGATCTGGGCGAGCGTGGAGCCATAGTCGAAGGCCAGGTCGGTCATCACCGCATTCTGCTTCTGGTGGACCAGGGCCCCGCCGACGACCAGCGTGACCGCGACCAGGACCCCCATCACCGCCGCCCAGCGCAACCGCAACGGGACGATGCGGCGGCCCGCCCCGGCCCGCTCACGTTCGCTGCGTTGCTCTTCGATGCGTTCGAGGTCCACCAGCAGTTCGCCCGCCGACTGATAGCGCTGGTCCGGGTCTTTCGCCAGCAGGCGCAATACCAGCTCGACCAGTTCCTGCGGGCAGTCGCGCACGATGACTCGGGGTGACGGTACGGGGTCCCGGACCACCCGGGTCAGCAGCGTCTCGACATCGTGGCCACGAAACGGCGTGGCGCCGGTCAGGAGTTCGTACAGCACCACGCCGACCGAATACAGGTCGGCCCGCGCATCGGTGGGCTGGCCGCGCACCTGCTCCGGGGCCATGTAGTGTGGGGAACCGGCGACATAGCCATCATCGTCGGCCCGCCAGTCGGGATCGCTGAGGGTGCGGGCGATGCCGAAGTCCATCACCTTGATATTGGCCGTGGCGCTGGTGACGATGATGTTTTCCGGCTTGATATCCCGGTGCACCACACCATGCCGGTGCGCGTAATCGAGCGCTTCCACCAGCTGGATGGCGATCTTCAGGACATTGCGCAGCAGCAACGGACGGAACTGGTCGGCAAATTCCGCGAGCGTGATTCCGTCCAGCAGCTCCATCGCGATGAACGGCTGGTGATCCGACTCGCCGACATCGAAGATGGTAACGATACCCGGGTGGGTCAGCGTGCCGGCCGCGCGGGCCTCGGCCAGGAAGCGCCGGCGATACTCGGGGCGGCAGGCGTAGTCGGGCTGCAGGGATTTGATGGCCAGCGGCCGGCGGATGTCCGGGTCGTAACCACGTTGGATCACGGCCATCGCACCGCGACCGATCTCCTCGCCGACCCCGTAGCGCCCGATCCGCTGCATGGGGGAGCCGGGCCCGGCCCTCAGGCTGTCTCGAGCAGGATGCGCGCGATCACCGCCAGCACCAGGACCACGACCGCGATACCGAGCCAGCGCCAGCGCGACCGGCGGCCACCACCGGGTCGGGCATCGGAGCCGTCATCGCGGCGGCGGAAGACGAACTCGGCACGCCCGAAACGGACATGGTCGCCGTCCTTCAGCACGGCCTCGTGCACCTTCTCGTCGTTCACCCAGGTCCCGTTGGTGGAGAGCAGGTTGACCACCCGGCACTCGCCCCCGTCGTTGACCAGCCAGGCATGCTGCGAGGACACGCTGCCCTCCTGCAGGACGATGTCGTTGTCCGCCTGGCGACCGACCGAGCGCTTGCCCGGCTTGAGCGTCAGGCGCTGCTGGCCGAAGGGCTCGGAGAGCCCCACCAGCACCGGATGGCCACCGGGCGGGGTCTCCTCGCCGGCGGGATCGGCTACCGCCTCCGGCTCGGGCACGGCCTGCCCCTGAAACAGCATCGTGCCCTGCGGCCCGCTGCGGCCGGCATCCCTGCGTCGTCCCTGATCGCTCATACATCCCCCTGCTTCTCGAGCCGTGACCCGGCCCTGCTCTTCGGGCTTGCACCCGGTCGAGTATGCACGGGCTGCACGCGCCAAAACAACGAATGCGTCACAGCATGAGGCGGCCTGCTATGCTCCGGAGACCCACCCGTCACGACCAGCCAACACGACAAGGAGTCTGAACATGGAACAGGACGCAACCAGCACGGCCGACCTCCGGGGCCTGATCGAGCCGCTCGTTCGCGGGAAATTTAAGGGCGACGCTTAGCCATTCGCGCCCTCGCGTTGGCGCCCCATTTTTTCCGAGACCAGGCGCGGCGCGCAGCCGGTAGTGGTGCTACCGGCAAGTGACGCAACGCAGGATCGGGGAAAATGGGGCGCCAACCCCGAAGGGGCTCGGCCGATTTTGCCCGCTGACGGCGTTGCGGCTCTTTTGTGCAGAGTGACTGCACGGCAGTCACCGCGCCTTGTCAGCACGCAAAATCGACTCGAGCGCGAGGGCGCGAATGGCTAAGCGTCGCCCTGAATGCAGCTGATCGGCATCATGCTGATCATCTCCGGCGTACTCACCGCGCTGTCGATCATCGGCATCATCATCGCGTGGATCCCGATCTGGGCCGGCGTGGTTCTGATGCAGGCCGCCGGTGCCTCCCAGCGCGCCTTCGAAAGCGGCGACCCCGAGGCGATCAAGTACGCGCTCGGGCGCCTGCGGATCTACTTCACGATCTTCGGTGTGCTGCTGCTGATCTACCTGATCCTGATGGTGCTGGGCATGATCTTCGGGATCGGCGCCGGACTGATGGGTATGGGGGGCATGAGCGGCGCCATGTAGGTACCCTCGCCCGGGGCTCGGGCCAGAAAAGGAGTCAAGGCTTGGATAACACCAGGCGCCCACGGGCCCTCTGGGACCCGCTGCACCGGGAAGACACCGCGGTTCAACAGGCGTTCGACGCCTGGCATCGCCAGGCGCGTATCCCGCAGGTCCGCTATGTCGCGCTGCTGACGGCCCTGATGTACCTCCTGTTCAGCGCCGTCGAACAGTCTGTGGCGGCGGACCTGCACAGCGAACGGCTGGTCGCGCATGCGATGCTGGTGCCCGGCCTGCTGCTGGCGGTGGCCGCGATGAGCCTGCGGGCCCCCCTGCAACGGCCGATGTGGGCCCTGCTGATGGTAGCGCCGGTGATCGCGAATGGCGCCAATCTCTATCTGAACACCGGGTCGCCGCAGTTCCTGGTGTTCGCCCCCGAGATCTACCTCAGCATCATGTGGACCTTCGCAATATCGGGCCTGCCGCTGCGCCCGGCCACGATGGCCGCCACCGCCATCGTGGCGCTGGTGATTGTCGCCGCCTTTCGCGATCCCATGCAGGGCGAGCTGATCCAGCTGCATCTCCTATGGGTGCTGGCCGCCTTCAGCTTCGGTGCGCTGAGTGCCTTCATGCTGGAGCATGCGCGCAAGCACAGCTTCCTGCAGCAACGCCAGCTGGAACGCTCGGCGCAGGTCGACGAGCTGACCTCGCTATGGAACCGCGCCCATATCGAGCGCCTGTTCGAGGCGGAGCGGGCCCGCACCGAGCGCTACGGCGAACCGTTCTCGGTGATCCTGATGGACATCGACCACTTCAAGGCGGTGAACGATACCTGGGGGCACAGTGCCGGTGACCGCGTGCTGCGACAGTTCGCGGACCTGCTGCGCCAGAATCTGCGCGAGGTGGATGCGATCGGCCGGATCGGGGGCGAGGAGTTCTTCGTGCTGCTACCGCAGACGTCCGTCGCGCAGGCACAGGGGGTCGCCTATGACCTGCAGGCCCGTATCAATGCCTTCGACTTCGAGACGGTCGGGCGGCGCACCGCGAGCTTCGGCGTGACCGAATACCGGCCGGGTGAAAGCCGGGTCGACACCTTTGATCGTGCCGACCAGGCCCTGTATGCGGCGAAGGAGAACGGCCGTGACCGCATCGAGGTGCGGTAGGGCGTCCTGACCCGGGCCAGCCCCGCTGGCCTACACCTCGCGGTAGATCTTCGCGCCCTTCTCGACGAACTCGACCGCCTTTTCCTGCAGGCCCTTCTTCAGGGCCTCGTCCTCCGAGATGCCCTGGGCCGCGGCGTAGTCGCGCACGTCCTGGGTGATCTTCATCGAGCAGAAGTTGGGGCCGCACATGGAGCAGAAGTGGGCGACCTTGTGCGCCTCCTTCGGCAGGGTCTCGTCGTGGAATTCGCGCGCGCGCTCCGGGTCCAGCGCGAGGTTGAACTGGTCCTCCCAGCGGAACTCGAAGCGCGCCTTGCTGAGTGCGTTGTCCTGCAGCTGGGCGCCGGGGAAGCCCTTGGCCAGATCGGCGGCGTGGGCGGCGATCTTGTAGGTGATGATGCCGTCGCGCACGTCCTGCTTGTTGGGCAGGCCCAGATGTTCTTTCGGTGTCACGTAGCAGAGCATCGCGGTGCCGTACCAGCCGATGTTGGCCGCGCCGATGCCGGAGGTGATGTGGTCGTAGGCCGGGGCGATGTCGGTCACCAGCGGGCCGAGGGTGTAGAACGGCGCCTCGAAGCAGTCCTCCAGCTCCTTGTCGACGTTCTCCTTGACCTTCTGCAGCGGGACATGGCCGGGGCCCTCGATCATCACCTGCACGTCGTGCGCCCAGGCCTTCTGGGTCAGCTCGCCCAGGGTCTCCAGCTCGCCGAACTGGGCGGCATCATTGGCGTCGGCCAGGCAACCGGGGCGCAGGCCGTCCCCCAGCGAGAAGGAGACGTCGAACGCCTGCATGATCTCGCAGATCTCGTCGAAGTGGGTGTAGAGGAAGTTCTCCTGGTGATGCGCCAGGCACCACTTGGCCATGATCGAACCGCCGCGGGAGACGATGCCGGTCACGCGGTCGGCGGTCAGCGGCACGTACTGCAGGCGCACGCCGGCGTGGATGGTGAAGTAGTCCACGCCCTGTTCGGCCTGCTCGATCAGGGTGTCGCGGAACAGCTCCCAGGTCAGGTCCTCGGGCTTGCCGTCGACCTTCTCCAGCGCCTGGTAGATCGGCACGGTGCCGATCGGTACCGGCGAGTTGCGCAGGATCCACTCGCGGGTCTCGTGGATGTTCTTGCCGGTGGACAGGTCCATCAGGGTGTCGCCGCCCCAGCGCGCGGACCACACGAGCTTCTCCACCTCTTCCTCGATCGAGGAGGTGACCGCGGAGTTGCCGATGTTGGTGTTCACCTTCACCCGGAAGTTGCGGCCGATGATCATCGGCTCGAGCTCGGGGTGGTTGATGTTCGCGGGGATGATCGCGCGGCCGCGGGCGATCTCGGCGCGCACGAATTCAGGCGTGATCTCGTCCGGGATGGAGGCGCCGAATGACTCGCCGGCGTGCTGGCGCAGCAGCTTCCGGTAGCGCGGGTCGGCGCGCAGCGCCTCGAGGCGGTTGTTCTCGCGGATCGCGACGAACTCCATCTCCGGGGTGATGATGCCCTTGCGGGCGTAGTGCATCTGCGAGACGTTCGCGCCGGCCTTCGCCCGGCGCGGCGGGCGGATGTGCTCGAAGCGCAGGCGGGCCAGCTCCGGGTCGGCGGCGCGGGCGCGGCCGTACTCCGAACTCGGGCCGTCCAGCCACTCGGTGTCCGCGCGTTCGTCGATCCACGGGCCGCGCAGGTCCGCCAGGCCCCGGTGCAGGTCGATGCTCGCCTCGGGGTCGGTGTAGGGGCCGGAGGTGTCGTACACCGGGATCGGCGGGTTCTCCTCGGGCGTGCCGGAGGTCATCGTCGGCGTCTGCGCGACCTCGCGATACGGCACGCGGATGTCCGCGCGCGACCCCTCGACGTAGCGCTTCTCGGAGTTCGGGAACGGGCGGGTGACCTCCGCGGAGACCTCGGCGGTCTTGCGGGCAAACGACTCGGGGATGGCGCTCATGATCGGACCTCTGCTGTCGCGTGAGGCGAAGGGAGCGCGGGCAGGGCGATCGCGGGGGCAGGGACCCCGGGTACAGCAGACCGTTGACCGAGCTTCCCTCCGCCGGTGTTAACCGGTTCAGGTTCAAGGGGACTCTCTCAGCCCGCATCCACGGCGGGCACCCCCAGCTCTGATCCAAGAGTCTAGCGCAGAACGGCGGCCTCGACACGAACAAGTCCGCGCGGGCCACGGTGTTTTGCGTTAGATTATGGCTTTGTGACAACCTTCGCGCCGCCATGTCCCCCAAGAACTTCGTCTTCGAGCTGTTTGGCCGTTCCCCGGTGCGCCCGCTGCAGGCGCACATGGAGAAGATCCGCGCCTGCATCGCCGAGCTCCCCCCGTTCATGGAGGCCATGGCGCGCGATGACTGGGAGACCGCGCGCGAGCAGCAGCGCAAGATCGCGAAGCTGGAGCGCGAGGCCGACCGCCTGAAGAAGGACCTGCGGCTGCACCTGCCCAAGGGCATGATGCTGGCGATGTCGCGCCGCGACGTGCTGGATACCCTGCTGATCCAGGATCGCATCGCCAACATGGCGAAGGACATCGCCGGGCTGATGCTGGGCCGCCAGATGCAGTTCCCCGACAACATGCGGGAACCGATCAAGCGTTTCCTCGACCGCAGCGTGGATGCGGTCGATCAGGCCGGTCGGGCGATCAACGAACTGGACGAACTGGTGGAGGCGGGTTTCCGCGGACACGAGGTCGAGGTCGTCAACGGCATCCTTACCGAACTGGACCAGATCGAGCACGAATCCGACGAGGCCCAGCGCGAGGTGCGCGAGATCCTGTTCGCCCAGGAGGCGGAGCTGCCCCCGGTTAACGTGATCTTCATGTACCGCGTGATCGACTCGATCGGCGAGCTGGCCGACCTGGCCCAGCGTGTAGGCAGCCGCCTGCAACTGATGCTGGCGAAGTAACAGGCCATACCAAGTAAGGAACCGAGGACCGCATGGAATACAGCACCCTGTTGCTCGGCCTTGCAGTGATCTTCGGCCTGTTCATGGCCTGGGGCATCGGCGCCAATGACGTCGCCAATGCGATGGGTACCTCGGTCGGCTCGCGCGCGCTGACCATCCGCCAGGCGGTCTTTGTCGCCGCGATCTTCGTATTCTCCGGGGCCTGGCTCGCCGGCGGCGAGGTCACCCAGACCATCCGCAGCGGGATGGTCGACTCCAGCCTGATGGCGGACAACCCCGAACTGCTCGTGTACGGGATGCTGGCGGCCCTGGCGGCCGCCGGGAGCTGGCTCCTGGCCGCGTCCTATTTCGGCTGGCCAGTCTCCACGACCCACTCGATCATCGGGGCCATCATCGGTTTTGCCGTGGTCGGGCTGGGCTTCGAGGTCGTGCGCTGGGAGCGCGTCGGGACCATCGCGATGTCCTGGGTGGTGTCGCCCATGGTCGGCGGCATGATTGCGTTTGCCCTGTTCCGCAGTGTGCAGATCCTGATCCTGGACACCGTCGATCCGCTGAAGAACGCCAAGCGCTGGGCCCCGCTGTACATCTTCCTGACGGCCTTCGTCACCGCCCTGGTCACGATGTTCAAGGGACTGACCCATGTCGGGCTGGACCTGACGACGCTGCAGGCCTATGGCTTCGCCACCCTGGTAAGCGCGGTGGTGGTCGTGCTCGGGATGATGGCGATCCGCCGCCTGCGCTTCGACGACCCCACGGGCGTGGGCGAAGAGGGCTCCCATTTTGCCAATGTCGAGAAGGTGTTCGGCGTCCAGATGGTGGTGACCGGCTGCGCGATGGCCTTCGCCCTGGGCTCCAACGACGTCGCCAATGCGGTGGGGCCGCTAGCCGCGGTCGTGGACGTGATCCAGACCGGCGATGTGAGCACCGAGACGGTCGTGCCGATGTGGGTGCTGCTGCTGGGCGGGTTCGGGATCGTCTTCGGCCTGTTCACCTACGGCCACAAGGTCATCGCGACCGTCGGCACCGGCATCACCCAGCTCACGCCCAGTCGTGGCTATGCGGCCACGGCCGCGGCGGCGGCGACCGTGGTGCTGGCCTCGGGCACCGGCTTGCCGATCTCCACCACGCACACCCTGGTCGGCGCGATCCTCGGGGTGGGCCTGGCGCGCGGGATCGCCGCGATCAACCTGGGGCTGGTGCGGATGATCTTCCTGTCCTGGATCGTGACCCTGCCGGCCGGGGCCATCCTCGCGGTGGTCTACTTCTACATCCTGCGCGGCATCCTCGGGTAAGCTCGGGGCATTCATTCCACACCCCGCACGCATTCCGTCCGGTCAGGACGAACAACTCAGCTGGATGCCGCTGGCCCACGCCGGGGGCAGATCGGCATAGGCCTCGAACTCGGGCTGCTCGTCGAACGGCCGGGCGAGAATCCGCTGCAGGCGCTGCACCTCGGAGGGATCACCGGCCTCGGCCCGCTCGATCGCGGCCTGCGCCAGGTGGTTGCGCAGGATGTACTTCGGGTTGACCGCGTTCATCGCCGCCCGGCGCGCATCCGCCGCCCGGGCTTCCTGCGCCAGGCGTGCCTGGTAGCGCGACCACCATGCCTGCCAGGCGTCCCGATCCTCCAGTTCCAATTCCAGCTGCGCGCGCGTCTCCGCCTGCTCCAGATCCGGCAACTGGCGGAAAAAGCGGGTGTAGTCCACGCCCTCGGCCGCCATGCGGGCCAGCAGGTCCTGGATCAGGGCCTCGTCGCCTTCCTGCGCCGCCTGCAGGCCGAGTTTCGCCCGCATGCGCGCGAGCCAGGCACGGCGGTACTGCGGCTGGAAATCCTGCAGCAAGGCCTTGGCGCGCTCGATCGCCGCCTCCCGGGTAGGGTCGGCGAAGTAAATCACCAGGGTCTCGGCCAGGCGGATCAGGTTCCACTGCGCGATCTGCGGCTGCTGATCGAAGGCGTAGCGCCCGCCCTGGTCGGTGTGGTTGCAGATGTAGCTGGGGTCGAAGGCATCCATGAAGGCGAACGGACCATAGTCGATGGTCAGCCCGGCCAGACTCATGTTGTCGGTGTTCATCACCCCGTGACAAAACCCGATGGCCTGCCAGTCCGCGATCATCTCCGCGGTGCGTCCAATCACCGCCTCCAGCATCGCAGCCACCGGATCTTCGGCATCCACCAGCTCCGGATAGTCGTGCGCCAGGGCATAGTCGATCAGCTCCTGCAGGCGCGCGCTGTAGCCGTTGTAGTGGAAGTACTCGAAATGGCCGAAGCGGAGGAAGGACGGCGCCGCCCGCAGCACGATGGCCCCCGGTTCGATGCGCTCGCGATAGACCCGCAGACTGGAACCAAACAGCGCCACGGCCCGCGTGGTAGGCACACCCAGCGCCGCCATCGCCTCGGAGACCAGGTACTCGCGCACCGAGGACCTGACAACCGCACGACCGTCCGCCCCTCGCGAGTACCGGGTTGGCCCAGCCCCCTTGACCTGCAGTTCCCAGGTCTCGCCCCGGGCGGTTCGGACCTCGCCGAGCAGCTTGGCGCGACCATCCCCCAACTGTGGCACGAATACTCCGAACTGATGACCGGCATAAACCGATGCCAGGGGTTCGGCGCCCGGCAGCTCGCTCCCCCGGGTACAGACCCCCAACCACGGATCGCGCTCCAACGCGGCCGGGTCCAGGTCCAGGCGATCGCACATGTCGGGGCTTGCGGCCAGGCAGTTGGCGCCGGGAAACGGGGCCGGGGCGGGCCGGTCATAAAAAGCCTCCGGCAACCGGGCGAAGCGGTTGATCCACTCCAGTTCCGTATCGGGGAGGTCAGATTGTGCAGGGTCGTGGACCGACATGGGGCAGCTCGGCAGGTTGCGGTGTCAGGGGTTATCATGCGCGTCGCAACGACCCCGGTTCAGGAACCCACGGCGGTCGCACGTTCATTCCCCGGCCGGGGCCCGTGGCCACCGGCCGTCCGCATGCATCCCGGAGGCAAGCCCCGTGTCCGAACAAGACAACCCCAAGCCGCAGAACCTGAAGACCAGCGAACGCCTGGTGTGGCTCGGCTTCATGCTGTTCTTCGTGGTCGTGCTGGCGATCTACATCGCCCGCGGCAACGGTCTGGAACAGGATCTGTCGGAGGCCAACCGCGACCTGCTGCAGGCGCAGATGCAACTGCAGCAGTACACCCGCCACGAAGTCCCGCGCCCGGTGGAACTGGGTCTGACCAACGCCCACATCCAGGACCTGCAACGCCGCGGCATGGTGCGCCCGAATGAGCGCCTGGCCGACGACCTGATGCCGCAGACCGACCTGATCCCCCACGAGGCCCCGGCGGGCGAGGAATACGCCTTCCGCCGCGACGGCATCCACGTACTCAACCACCAATGGGTGCTGGCGAACTTCGAGGGTGACTCCGCGCATGGCCAGTTGCTGCTGGCCTACGAGGTCGTCCACGGCAACGTGCACTGGGAAGTGCTGGAGTCCACGCTGGATCGCAGGTAAGGCTCGCGGCGAACGGGGTCGCGCTCTCCCCGTGTCCGTCCGGCAAGGCCCTCTGCGTCAGGTATCCGCGCGGGCCAGCGCGGCCAGGTGTTCGCGCGCCGCTGCGGCCTGGCGGCGGACCTGGTCCGGGGCGGTCCCCCCGGTGAGGTTGCGCGCCGCCGCCGAGCCCTCCGGCGTCAGCACCGCGAAGACATCCTCGCCCACCGCCGGGCTGATCGCCTGCAGCTCTGCCAGCGGCAGCTCCGCCAGATCCACCCCGCGTTCCTGGGCGATGCGCACCGCCCGGCCGACCACCTCGTGGGCGTCGCGGAAGGCCACGCCCCGTCCGACCAGGTAGTCCGCCAGGTCGGTCGCGGTGGCAAAGCCCTTGCGGGTCGCGGCCAGGGTATTCTCCCGCCGCACCTCGAGGTTCGGCACCATGTCGCCGAAGGCGCGCAGCGACCCGAGCAGGGTATCGACGGTGTCGAACAAAGGCTCCTTGTCCTCCTGGTTGTCCTTGTTGTAGGCCAGCGGCTGGCTCTTCATCAGGGTCAGCAGGGACATCAGGTGGCCATAGACGCGGCCGGTCTTTCCGCGCACCAGCTCCGGCACGTCCGGGTTCTTCTTCTGCGGCATGATCGAGGAACCGGTGCAGTAGCGGTCCGGTAGCTCGATGAAGGCGAACTGGGCGCTGGTCCACAGCACCAGCTCCTCGGCCTGGCGCGACAGGTGCATCATCAGGGTCGCCGCGGCCGCGGTGAATTCGATGGCGAAATCACGATCGGAGACGGCGTCCAGGGAGTTGCGGGTCACGCCATCAAAGCCCAGCAAGTCGGCCGTGTATTCGCGATCCAGCGGATACGGCGTACCGGCCAGCGCGGCCGCGCCCAGCGGCAGGATGTTCACCCGACGACGCGCGTCACGCAGGCGCTCGGCATCGCGCTCCAGCATCTCGTACCAGGCCAGCATGTGGTGGCCGAAGGTGACCGGCTGCGCGGTCTGCAGGTGGGTGAAGCCCGGCATCACCGTCTCCGCCTCGCGTTCGGCCAGGGCGACCAGACCGTCCTGGTAGCCGCGGATCAGGCGCAGGATGTCGTCGATGCTCGCACGCAGCCACAGCCGGATGTCGGTGGCGATCTGGTCATTGCGCGAGCGCCCGGTGTGCAGCTTCTTGCCGACGTCACCGATGCGCTCGATCAGCCGTGCCTCGATGTTCATGTGCACGTCCTCGCGCCCGACCTGCCAGTCGAACGCACCGGCGGCGATCTCGTCGCGGATCGCGTCCAGCCCCTCGAGGATCTGCGCGGCCTCGTCGTCGGTCAGCACCCCGACCTTCGCCAGCATGCGTGCATGGGCCTGGGAGCCCTGGATGTCCTCGCGATACAGACGGCGGTCGAACGCCACCGAGGCGGTGAAGCGCTCGACGAAGGCATCGGTCGGCTCGGAGAAGCGTCCGCCCCACAGCTTGGCCTCGCCGGAGGCGGCGGGTGTGGCGGCTGGCTTGTCGTGCGGGGAATCCTGCGTCATGGTGCTTCCTGAAGGGACTTGGAAAGACACGGAAGTATACGGGCACAAAGGGGGGGTGAACATGGCACGACCACGTCCCCGGAACGAGGCCCGGTACCAGGGGAGCAACTGACGCATGGCCCAGGGGGACTCCGCCAGGCAGACCAACGGGGAGCTGTCGCCGCTGCCGGACTTCTGCAGCGCGGAGACCCTGCTGCGGGTGCTGATGGTCGCCGTGCTGCTGGCGCTGGCGATCGCCCTGCTGCGCGGTGGCGGCCAGGACTGGCTGTCGGCCCTGGCGCTGCACGCCCTGTTCATCTTCTGGGTGGCGCTGACCAGCCTTCTGATCCTGTGCGCCCTGAAGCGCCCGCTGCACCGGCTCCCCCTGATCGCCCAGATCGTGCTGCCGCCGCTGGTGCCCATCGCCAACACGGCCATTGTCTATCGTCTGGCGGAGGAGCTGGTGCTGGCCGACCCGGCCCTGCGCTGGCCGGTAATCGGTGTGGCGACCATCCTCAGCCTGGTGGCGATGCACTACCTCTACCTGCAGGCGGCCTGGCAGCGCGAGACCCGGGCCGTAGCCGCGGCCCGCGAACAGGCGATGCGCGCCCGCCTGCGCCCGCACTTTCTCTACAACAGCATGAACACCATCGCCGGCCTGTGCCGCAGTGACCCGGAACGGGCGGAGCAGATCACCCTGGATCTGGCGGACCTGTTCCGCGCCACCTTCGCCACCGGGGACCGCCACTCGCTGCGCGAGGAGCTGGAGCTGGTCCGCGCCTTCCTCGGGATCGAGCAGACCCGCTTCGGCGAGCGCCTGGAACTGGACTGGGACTGTCCCGACCATGCCGGGCTGGACGTGCCGGTGCCCACGCTGTTCCTGCAGCCGCTCGCGGAGAACGCCATCCAGCACGGGATCGCCCCGGCGCGCGGCGCGGGCCGCATCTGGGTACGCTGCCGCATGGACTCGGGCCGGGTGACGCTGATCCTCGGCAACAGCGTGGACGCGCAGGCCCGCGGCGAGGGTACCGGGACCGGCACCGAGGCCGTGCGGCTGCGACTGCAGCATGCCTTCGGTGAACGGGTACACTTCGAAACCGAGGGGGGCGACGGGGCGTTCGAGGTCCGCATCCGGCTGCCCCTCGCGACCCGGGAGGGAACCCCATGAACGACCGCCCACTGGACTTGCTGGTCGCCGACGATGAACCCATCGCCCGCCAGCGCCTGAGCGCCCTGGCCCGGGAGCTGGGGCATCGGGTGGTGGCAGAGGCCGCGCACGCCGGTGAGGTCGAGACGCGCCTGCGAGACCACACGCCAGATGCCCTGCTGCTGGACATCGACATGCCCGGCGAAACCGGGCTGGAGCTCGCGCGGCGCCTGCATGCCGCCGACCCGGGGCTGACCGTGATCCTGGTCACCGCCCATGATCGCTTCCCGCTGGAGGCCTTCGAGGCGGGGGTGCGCGACTATGTGCTGAAGCCGGTACGCCGCGAACGGCTGGAACAGGCGCTGCAGCGCGCGGTGCAACAGAAGCAGGGGCGGGTCGAAACCTTTCCCAACGAGGTGCACATCACGGTGGGTCGGCGCGAGGAGCGCGTCCCGCTGGAGCGGGTCGATATCTTCATCGCCGAGGGCGGCTACGTGATGGCGCGTTCCGCGCGCCTGGCGGGTTTTGTGGATGGCCGCCTGCGGGATCTGGAGAGTCTCTACGGCCCGGCGCTGTTGCGGGTGCACCGCGGCTGCCTGGCGGTGAAGGCGTCGATCAAGGGGATCGAAACCCTCGGACCTACCGACAACCGCCTGTTGTTCCACGACGACCTGGACCCGATGCCGATCAGCCGCCGCCAGCTCCCGCGGGTGCGCGAGTACCTGCGCAACGGCACCTGACTACCTGGCCCGCCCCGGACATCCGGCGGATCAAGGCCGGGGAAACGCGCGGGATTCGGGGCCGACCGCCATGATCGTTATACTAGTGCGTTTTGAACGCCCGGCCGCCCGCGCCGTGGCTCGCCCGGACGACCCATGAAGCCAGTACGCATCGCCACCCGAAAGAGCCCGCTTGCCATGTGGCAGGCGGAACATGTCGCCGCCCGCCTGCGCGCCCGCGAACCCGAGCGTCCGGTCGAACTGGTCGGCATGACCACCCAGGGCGACCGCGTGCTGGACTCGCCGCTGGCCCGGATCGGCGGCAAGGGGCTGTTCGTGAAGGAGCTGGAGATCGCGCTGTTGGAGGACCGCGCCGACATCGCGGTGCACTCGGTGAAGGACGTGCCGATGGAGCTCCCGGAGCAGCTGGAACTGCCGGTGATCCTGGACCGCGAAGACCCGCATGATGCGTTCGTGTCCAACCGCTACGCCCATGTCGACGAGCTGCCGCAGGGCGCGCGGGTGGGCTCCTCCAGCCTGCGCCGCCAGTGCCAGCTGCGGGCCCGGCGACCGGACCTGGAGGTGCGCGACCTGCGCGGCAACGTGAACACGCGCCTGGGCAAGCTGGATGCCGGCGAGTACGACGCGATCCTGCTGGCTGCGGCCGGGCTCAAGCGCCTCGGGTTCGACGAACGCATCCGCTCCTGCCTGGAGCCGGACGTCAGCCTCCCGGCGGTCGGCCAGGGGGCCATCGCCATCGAATGCCGCGCGGGCGACCGCGCGATCGGCGACCTGATTGCGCCTCTCAACGACCCCGACACCGCCGACCGCGTGCGTGCCGAACGCGCCTTCAACCGCCGTCTGGAGGGCGGCTGCCAGGTGCCGCTGGCGGCCCATGCCACGCTGGACGGTGACCAGCTGCACCTGGACGGACTGGTGGGCGCGGTGGATGGCAGCCGCCTGCTGCGCCGCCAGGTGGACGGGCCGCGCGGCGAGGCCGAGGCCCTGGGGATTCGCCTCGCGGACATGCTGCTGGAACTGGGGGCGGGTGAACTGCTCGCGGCCGCCCACCGCGAACACGGCCAGGACACAAAGGGGTAGACGCATGACCGCATCCGCAGACGAGAACGCCGTGGCCACCGAGGGTCAGGGTCCGCTGGCCGGCCTCGGCATCCTGGTGACCCGCCCGGCCGCCCAGGCCGAGCCCTTTTGCGAGGCGCTGGCGGCGGAGGCCGCAACGGTGATCCGTTTCCCCGTGCTGGAGATCCTGGCCCCCAGCGACCCCACCAACCTGCGGGAGATCCTGGAGCGGCTGGAGGACTTCGACATCGCGGTGTTCATCAGCCCGAACGCGGTGCAGCGCGTACTCAACCTGGCACTGGCGGAGCGCGACTGGCCGGCGACCACGCAGATCGCCGCCATCGGTAACCGCACCGCGCAGGAGCTGAAGGGCTTCGGTCGCCCGGCGGATATCCTGCCCCCGCGGCGTTTCGACAGCGAGGCGCTGTTGGCGCAGGAGGCCATGCAGGACGTGGCCGGCAAGCGCGTGGTGATCTTCCGCGGGGACGGCGGGCGCGAGCTGCTGGGCGACACGCTGAAGGAACGCGGCGCCGAGGTGACCTTTGCCGAGGCCTACCGCCGCGGACGCCCCGAGGGCGATACCGGCGAACTGATGTATTCCTTCTCGCGCGGGCAGATCGACATCATCACCATCACCAGTGGCGAGGGCCTGCGCAACCTCTACGAGATGGTCGGCAAGCTGGGCCGCATGTGGCTGCGCAAGACCCCGCTGGTGGTCGGCAGCGAGCGCATCGCCGAGATCGCGCGGGAACTCGGCTTCAAGGCCGCGGTGGAAACCGCCGAGGACCCCACCGACACCGCCATGCTGGCCGCCGTCCACCGCCTGGCAGACCAACTACGCACGGACCGCACCTGATCATCCACCACGACAAGAGCCTTTCACAGGAAGACTGGAAGATCGGAAGGTTCTACAGCTTGGGCGTTGACCAAACGATCAACGCCTTGCAAGCACCAGCGTCAGGGAACTCTCTGATGCCCCCAAGAAATCTTCCTGTCTTCGCGTCTTCCTGTTCAGGCTTTTCGCCCTTGAATTTCTTCGTGCCTTCGTGCGCTTCGTGGTGAACAAGCCCTGCGAACGCCGGCGAATTTACTCGGCCGGGGTGGCGGGCTCGAAGCTGTCGTAGTAGAGCTGCTCCTGCGGCAGGCCGGCGGCGCGGAAGGCCTCGCGGGCGGCGTGGATCATGGCCGGAGGCCCGGCCATGTAGACGTCGAAGCCGGACAGGTCCGGATATTCAGCGAGCACCGCGTCGTGCGGCCAGCCGCTGACCGCGGCAAAACCGGCGGCCGTCTCGGCCGGGGTATCGGACAGGACCGGCGTGAAGCGGAAATACTCGGCGTGCTCGTCCGTCATTCGGGTGAGCCAGTCCGGGGCATAGATGCCTTCCGCCGCGCGCGCGCCCCAGAACAGGTGGTGCGGCCGATCCAGCCCCTCCGCGGCCAGGTGATCCAACATACCCTTCAGCGGTCCGAAACCGGTGCCGCCGCCGACGAACAGGCGCGGCCGCGGCGATTCCTCGTCGACGAAGAAACTGCCGAGCGGGCCCTCGATGCGCAGCAGGGCCTTGGGCTTGAGCTCCTCGAACACCATGGTGGAGAAACGCCCGCCCGGCATCTGCCGCACGTGTAGAACCAGCTGGGCATCGTCATGCGGGGCGTTGGCGAGCGAGTAGCTGCGGCGGTCGCCGCCCTTCAGCAGCACGTCCAGGTACTGCCCGGCCAGGAACTGCAGGCGTTCGGTGGCCGGTAGCTGCAGGCGCAGCTCCATCACATCGTCCGCGAGGCGGTTCAGCTCCGCCACACGGCACGGCAGGGTCTTGACGACGATATCCCGGGCGGCGCCGATCTCGCGCACCTCGATCTCCAGATCGTCCACCGGCACGGCCTGGCAGAACAGGGCCATGCCGTCGGCCAGTTCGGCGTCGGTGATGCCCTGCGGCCGGGTCGGGCCGTGATCGACTTCGCCCTGCAGGACCCGCCCCTTGCAGGAGCCGCAGGCGCCATTGCGGCAGCCGTAGGGAAACGCGTAGCCCTGGCGCAGGGCGGCCTCGAGCACGGTCTCGTCGTCCTCGACCTCGAACACGTGGCCACTGGGCTGAATGGTGACATCGAACGCCATGGAAACCCCCGGTCGCGGAAAGCCGAACATTCTCGCCAATCGCGCAGGTAACGCAAGCAACCGCAATCGGTCCGGGTGGCCCCCGGTGGAAAGCTCTCCAATCCAGGAAACAGCGAGGGGGGTTTCGCCCTGCGAGCGGGTTGGGCAGAATCGGCTCTGTTCCACAAAAACGACAAGGGAATGCCATGCGCCATCTGCTGATTGCGGCCGGGGCCGGCCTGCTGCTCGCGACAGGCTGTGCCTCCAACGAGACCCGTTCCACCGATTCCAGTGACCGCGCGGCCGAGGCCGACACCCCGGCCGCGACCGCGGATGTCCCGGCGGATGCACCGGTCATCCGGGTCGCCCGTTCGGTGCCCTACAGTGACGATGCCACCATCGCCAGCAATATCCGCCAGGAGTGCAACCTGGAGGAACAGTTCTCCGAGTTCATCGCCCACTATGGCGCCGACCAGGGTCTGCGGTTCGAACGCGAGGCGAGCGTCAACCCCTCCGCCGGGGGTCAGGTACTGGTGGTGGAGCTGACCGACGCGGTCAGTGGCGGCAATGCCTGGATCGGCCATCGCAAGGTCACCGAGGCCGCCGGCACGCTCTATAGCGATGGTCAGGAGGAGGCCAGCTTTACCTCGCGGCGCTTCTCCGGTGGCGGTGCGTTTGGTGGCTTCAAAGGGTCGTGCTCGGTGCTCGGCCGCACGGTGCAGGCGATGGGCCGCGACATCGCGACCTGGTCGGCGGCGCCGGTGGACGGCGCCCACCTGGGCGACTAGTCGCAGGCTGCGGGTTCGCCCGCGACCCGCGGGCCCGACGGATCGTCCGTCACCCGCTGCATCCAGTCGACCAGTCGGGTGGCGGTGGCTGGCCAGTCCGGGGCGTGCAGGAGCAGGTGCGGCCAGTGCGGTTCGGTCCAGACCTCCGCCCGCTGCCCGGGATGCGCGCGGGCGGCGGCGCATACCGAGGTTTTCAGGATGGTCCCGTCCTGCTCGCCCCACAAATAGACCACCGGTGCCGTCACATGGTGGATGTGATCGGTGGCGTACTGCGCGAGCCAGACCACGCCGGCATAGGTATCCAACCGCACTCGACGGATGACCCGTGGATCATTGGCGAATCGCTCCACTGCGGCGGGGTCCAGGCTGTCGGCGTAGTCGGGGTCGATGGTGAGCGTCAGGCCTCCGGCCAGGGTCTCGCCGGTGCGCACCGCGGCGTCCCAGAATCCGCGCGCGGGTATGCCGCCACGCAGACCCGGGGCCACCCCCATCACGCCGGCGACATCGAGTTCAGGATGCGTGGCGAGGCTGGCCAGTGCGGCCGATCCCCCCATGCTCTCCCCCAGCAGGAAGACGGGTCGGTCCGGATCCTCCGCGCGGGCGGCATGGACCATGGCAACGACATCGTTGATCACGGGCTGCATCCCCGGCCAACGCCCATGCGGCTCGCTGGCGCCATGCCCGCGCTGATCCAGGGCATGAACACTGTAGCCGCGTTCGGCCAGCCACGGACCCAGGGAGGCATACGCCCCGGCATGGTCGCGGAAGCTGTGCAGGGCGATCACCACCGCCGCCGGGGTATCGGCCGGCCAGTGGCGGATGCGGTCGGGGGCAAACGCGGTCGCGGTGGGGGTTTGCTCGGCAGAGGTTGAGTCCGCGCGCATCGAGTCACGCTCCGGGACGGCGGCACAGCCGGCCAGGGCCAGCAGCACGCCCGGCAGCAGCCAGCCACCGGCCCGCGCGGCGCGGCGGCTCACGCGTCATAACCCCAGGTCATCCCAGATCTCGTCGACCCGGCGTTTCACCGCCTCGTCCATGGCGATTGGCCGCCCCCATTCGCGATCCGTCTCGCCCGGCCACTTGGAGGTGGCGTCCATGCCCATCTTCGATCCGAGACCGGACACCGGGGAGGCGAAGTCCAGGTAGTCGATCGGGGTGTTCTCCACCAGCGTGGTATCCCGCGCCGGGTCCATACGCGTGGTGATGGCCCAGATCACGTCCGTCCATTCGCGGGTGTTCACATCGCCATCGACCACGATAACGAACTTGGTGTACATGAACTGACGCAGGAACGACCACACGCCCATCATCACGCGCTTGGCGTGGCCCGGGTACTGCTTGCGCATGGAGACCACGGCAAGCCGGTAGGAACAACCCTCGGGGGGCAGGTAGAAGTCCACGATCTCCGGGAACTGCTTCTGCAGGATCGGGATAAAGACCTCGTTCAGGGCCACGCCGAGGACGGCGGGTTCATCCGGGGGGCGGCCGGTGTAGGTGGAGTGATAGATCGGGTCGTCGCGGTGGGTAATCCGGTCAATGGTGAACACCGGGAACTCGTCGACCTCGTTGTAGTAGCCGGTATGATCGCCGAACGGGCCTTCGGGCGCGGTGTCGCCCGGGTGGATATGGCCCTCCAGCACGAACTCGGCCGACGCCGGCACCTCGAGGTCGGAACCCATGCAACGGGTAACCTCCGTACGGCTGCCACGCAGCAGGCCGGCAAAGGCATATTCCGACAGGGTATCGGGCACCGGGGTGACCGCGCCGAGGATGGTGGCGGGGTCGGCGCCCAGGGCGACGGCGATCGGAAACGGTTCGCCGGGATGGGCGCGGGTCCACTCCTGGAAATCCAGCGCGCCGCCACGATGCGACAGCCAGCGCATGATCACCCGGTTGCGACCGATCACCTGCTGGCGATAGATGCCCAGGTTCTGGCGCGACTTCTCGGGGCCGCGCGTGACCACCAGCCCCCAGGTGATCAGTGGGCCGGCGTCCCCGGGCCAGCAGGTCTGCACCGGGAGGGTCGACAGGTCGACCGCGTCGCCTTCGATCACATGGCGCTGGCAGGCGGCCCCGCGGGTCTTCTTCGGGGCCATGTCCAGGACCTTGCGGAAGACCGGCAACTGCTCCCAGGCGGCCTTCAGGCCCTTGGGCGGATCCGGCTGCTTGAGGAAGGCGAGGAGGCGTCCCACCTCGCGCAGGGCCTCGACCGAGTCCTCGCCCATACCCATGGCCACCCGCTCGGGAGTACCGAAGAGATTGGCCAGAACCGGGATGTCGGACCCGGTGGGGTTCTCGAACAACAGGGCCGGGCCGCCGGCGCGCAGCACGCGGTCGGCGATCTCGGTCATCTCGAGGTTCGGGTCCACCTCGCGGGTGATGCGACGCAGTTCGCCGCGCTGTTCGAGGCCGTCGATGAAATCGCGCAGATCCTTGTACTTCACGGGTCGCTCCCAGTGGTCAGGCGGGCCGGTGAGTGGTCGCGGCTAGTCGGAGAATTCCGCCCAGACCGGGGCATGGTCGGAAGGGCGCTCCCAGGAGCGCGGTTCGCGATCGATGCCGGCGGCCTGCAGGCGCGCCTGCAGGGGCGCGCTGGCCAGGACCAGGTCGATGCGCAGACCGCGGTTGCGGCGGAACGACGCGGCGCGATAGTCGAACCAGGAGAACTCCGCCTCCGGCTGGTCGAAGGCGCGGAAGGTATCGACCAGGCCGAGACCGGTGAGCGCCGCCAGGGCCTCGCGTTCGGGCGTGGAGCAGAGGATGCGTTCGTGCCAGGCCTCGGGGTCGTGCACATCGCGATCGTCGGGGGCGATGTTGAAGTCGCCCAGAACCACCAGGTTCGGATGCCGGGCGATCTCGTCGGCCAGCCAGTCGCGCATGCGTGCCAGCCAGTCGAGCTTGTAGGCGTATTTCTCGGTGCCGACGTTCTCGCCATTGACCACGTACAGGTTGACCACGCGGATGTCGCCAATGGTTGCAGCCAGGATACGGCGCTGGGCGTCCTCGAGCCCGGGCGGGTCGGTGACGATCTCGGTCGCCTCGGTGCGCGAAAGGATTGCCACGCCGTTGTAGGTCTTCTGGCCGGAGTACACCACCTGGTAGCCGGCGTCCTGAATAGCGGCCACGGGGAAATTCTCGTCGGTCAGCTTCGTTTCCTGCAGCGCCAGGATGTCGGTGCGCGAGCTCGAGAGCCACTCGAGCACCTGCGGCAGGCGCACCTTCAGCGAATTGACGTTCCAGCTGGCGATCTTCACGCGGCGTCCTCCAGGCCGCTGTGGCGCAACAGGGCATCGATCTCGGGATCACGACCCCGGAACGCCCGGAAGGAATCAGCGGCGGGCCGTGAGGCTCCCGCCTCGAGGATCTCGTGCAGGTAGGCGGCGCCGACTTCCGGGGAGAACAGGCCCTCTTCCTCGAAGCGGCCAAAGGCGTCCGCGGACAGGACCTCGGCCCACTTGTAGCTGTAATAGCCAGCGGCATAGCCGCCGGCGAAGATGTGGCCAAAGCCGTGGGCGAAGCGGTTGAATTCCGGCGGATGCACCACCGCGATCTCTTCCCGAACCGCCTCCAGCAGGTGCTGGATGGCGGCCGCGTCGCCCGGGGGCGGACCGGCGTGCAGGCGCATATCGAACAGGGAAAACTCGACCTGGCGCAGCAGCTGCAGGGCGGCATGGAAGTGACGCGTGCCCAGAAGACGCTGGTAGAGGTCCTCGGGCATCGCCTCCCCGGTCTCGTGGTGACGGGCAAACAGGTCCAGGGCCTCGCGCTCCCAGCACCAGTTCTCCATGAACTGGCTGGGGAGTTCCACCGCATCCCACTCGACCCCGTTGATGCCGGCGATGTCCGGTTCGTCGACGCGGGTCAGCATGTGGTGGAGTCCATGCCCGAATTCGTGGAACAGGGTGATCACCTCGTCATGGGTGAACAGGGCGGCCTTGCCGTCCACCGGAGGGGTGGAGTTGCAGGTCATGTACGCGACCGGCAGTTGGGCGCGATCACCCGAGACAAAGCGGTTGCGGCAGACATCCATCCAGGCGCCCCCGCGCTTGTTCTTGCGGGCGTAGAGATCGAAGTAGAAGCCGGCGCGTTCCGCGCCGTTCGCGTCAAAAATACGGTAGAAGCGGACATCATCATGCCAGGTCTCGACGCTGTCGTCAGGCTCGAAGCGGACCTGGAACAGGCGCTGGACCAGGCCGAACAGGCCGTTCACGGCCTGGTCGGCGGGGAAATAGGGCTTCAGCATCTCCTGGCTCAGGCCCAGGCGCCGTTCGCGCATCTTCTCCGCGGCGAAGGCCATGTCCCAGGCCTCCAGGGTCTCCAGATCGAGCTCGTCCCGCGCAAAGCTCTGCAATTCCTCGAGGTCGCGTTCCGCCCGGGGGCGTGCGCGGTGGGCAAGATCCAGCAGGAACCCTTCGACCTGTTCGGCGCTGGTGGCCATCTTGGTCGCCAGCGAACGCTCGGCATAGTGGGCGAAGCCCGTCAGATCTGCCTTTTCCGCGCGCAGCTGCAGGATCTCGACCATGATCTCGGAGTTGTCATGGTTGCCGGCCCCCGGCCCGCGATCGGAGGCTCGCGTGGTGAAGGCCTCATAAACCCGGTAACGCAGCTCGCGATCCTCGGCATGGGTCATCACCGCGAGGTAACTCGGGATGTCGAGGGTGACGACGAAGCCCGACTGATCATGGTCGCGGGCGTTCTGGGCGAGCATGGCGCGATCCGACTCGGGGATGCCCGCCAGGGCCGCGGGATCATCGGTCTGCCAGGTCCACGCCTGGGTGGCATCGAGCACATTCTCCTCGAAACGAGCAGTGAGCTCGGACAACCGGGCGTTGATCGCGCGCAGCCGGTCGCGCTGGGGCTCGGGAAGGTCCACGCCGCTGAGATGAAAATCGCGCAGCATGTCGTCCAGGACCTTGCGCCGGGGGGCCGGGAGATCTCCATATTCGTCGCTGTCGGCCAGGGCACGGACGGCGCGGTACAGTCCCTGATGCTGCGAAACCCAGCTGCCATAGTCGGAAAGCAGGGGCAGGCTGGCGTTGTAGGCCTCGCGGATCGCGGGGCCGTTCATCACGGCGTTCAGGTGGCCGACCGGGGACCAGACGGCATCCAGACGGGCATCCAGTTCCTGCAGTGGTCGGATCAGCGAATCCCAGCTCGGGTGGTCCCCGGCCGCTTCCACGAGACGGTCGATCTCGGTTCGATTCTCGACCAGCACGGTTTCCACCGCCGGCAGCACGTGTTCGGGTTCAATGGAGCGGAAGGCGGGCAGCCGGTCGGTCTGCAGCAGGGGATTGGACACGGTCTCTCCAGGGGTCGGGTGAGCCAGGGTCGCGCGAACCGGTCATGGCACGCGGGCGCGACTGCCTGCGGATTATGCCATTCGGACCGCATCCCCGGGAGGGTGTTCCCCCTGGGGTTTGCGTCCCGATTCAGGATGACGAGTCGGGCGGCGGGCCGATGGGAGCGAAGGCTCGATAGCCCGCGAGGCGCGCCAGGGGGCCCAAGGCCCAGTGCCTGCGCATGGCGGAAAAGTCGGCTACCGCGGCGTTGTATCGCGCGAGGGCGTCAGTGATGGCCTGATCCAGGGCCGCAACGCGTTCCGGTGTGCGCCCGACAACCGCCGGCGGTAACTCGTTTTCTTTTGATAATTCATATAGATAGGAGTCCCACGTGGCTCGAATGCTGCGCTCGGTTCGGGCCAGCGCGGGGAGATCGCCGCGGCGTCGGGCAGCCTCCTGCGCACGCAGGGCGGTCTGGACGTCGACGAGCGGATCGGGGTCGGCCAATCCCATCATGTGCAGGAGGCCGTTGCGTTGCGTAAGCAGTGTGTCCAGGCGATTCCAGGCGGAGACGACCCGGCGTTCGTGGATTGCCAGGTGGGTGTGCAGCCGGAAGCCGACGAGGCTCAGGACCACCAGCGTGAGGATGACAGCCAGGACCTCCATGCGCAGGGGCTACATTCGGGGCGAGGCGGGGCCCGTCAGATATCGACGTTCTCCGCGCTCAGCGCCCGTGTCTCGATGAAGTCGCGTCGGGGTTCGACCTGGTCCCCCATCAGGGTGGTGAAGATCTCGTCGGCCCGGATCGCGTCCTCGACACGCACCTGCAAGAGGCGGCGGGATTCGGGATTCATGGTGGTTTCCCAAAGCTGGTCCGGGTTCATTTCGCCCAGACCCTTGTAACGCTGGGTGGCCAGGCCGCGGCGGCCTTCGTGCAGCAGCCATTCCATGGCTTCCGAGAATCCCTCGATCAGGTGGACCCGCTCACCGCGCTTCATGTAGGCGCCTTCGTCCAGCAACGCATTGAGTCGGGCGGAGAGGTCCAGCACAGCCTGGAAATCACGCGAGGCCAGCGTATCGTCGTTGATGTACTGGGACAGGGCCGCGCCGTGCTCGATCCGGTCCAGGCTCAGCTGGGCATGGCCGTCGCGGTCGGTCACTGCCCCCAGGCTGTAGCGCGTCGCGCCGGCCTTGTCGCTGGAGAGCCCCTCGAGGATGCGGCCGAACCAGGCCTGTACCTCCGGATTGGTGACGCTACGCGGCTCCGGGATGGCGTCGGCCTCGAGCATCGCCCAGAGGATGCGCGGGTCGTACATGCGGCCCAGGCGCTCGACCGCGCGGGCGGCCTTCTGGTAGCCCTTCACCAGATCCTCGAAGGCCTCGCCGGTAATGGGCGGGGCATCCGGGCTGGGATAAAGCGCGGCACCATCCAGGGCCAGAGAGATCACGATCTCGCCCATCTCGGCCTCGTCGCGCACGTATTGTTCGCGCTTGCCACGCTTGATCTTGTACAGCGGCGGTTGGGCGATATAGACATGGCCGCGCTCGATCAGCTCCGGCATCTGGCGGAAGAAGAACGTGAGCAGAAGGGTTCGGATATGGGAGCCGTCCACGTCGGCATCCGTCATGATGATGATGCGGTGGTAGCGCAGCTTGTCCGGGTCGTACTCTTCCTTGCCGATACCGCAGCCCAGGGCGGTAATCAGGGTCCCGACCTCAGCCGAGCCGAGCATGCGGTCAAAGCGCGCCCGTTCGACATTCAGGATCTTGCCCTTCAGCGGCAGAATGGCCTGGAAATGACGGTCCCGCCCCTGCTTGGCCGATCCGCCCGCGGAGTCCCCCTCCACCAGGTAGAGCTCGGACTGGGCCGGATCCTTCTCCTGGCAGTCGGCCAGCTTGCCGGGGAGCCCGGCGATATCCAGGGCCCCCTTGCGGCGGGTCACCTCGCGGGCCTTGCGGGCGGCCTCGCGAGCACGCGCGGCGTCCAGGACCTTCTCCGTAATCGCCTTGGCCTCCTGCGGATTCTCCAGCAGGAAGTTGTTGAGGGCGTCCGACAGCACACTCTCCACAATCGGCTTGACCTCCGAGGAGACCAGCTTGTCCTTGGTCTGGGAGGAGAACTTCGGATCGGGCACCTTCACCGACAGTACGGCCGTCAGGCCCTCGCGCATGTCGTCGCCCGCCGTGGCCACCTTGGCCTTCTTGATCAGGCCTTCGGTCTCCAGGTACTGGTTGATGGTCCGCGTCAGCGCCGCGCGGAAGCCCGCCATGTGGGAGCCACCATCGCGCTGCGGGATGTTGTTGGTGTAGCAGAAGATATTCTCCTGGTAGGAGTCATTCCACTGCAGCGCCACCTCGACCGCATAGTCATCTCGCATCTGGTCGGCATAGACCACGGTGGGATGCAACGCGGTCTTCTTCTGGTTGAGATGCTCGACGAAGGCCCGAATCCCGCCCTCGAAGACGAACGTCTCCTCGCGGTTGTCGCGATGATCGCGCAAGGTGATGCGGACCCCCGAGTTCAGGAACGACAGTTCGCGCAGACGCTTGGCCAGCACCTCGTAGTGAAAGTTGATGTCGGTAAAGATCTCGGGGCTGGGCCGGAACCATACGCGGGTGCCGTGGCGGTCGGTCGTGCCGGCCTCGGCCAGCGGCGCCGCGGGGACCCCGAGGTGGTAGGTCTGTTCGTGGCGCTTGCCGTCGCGATGGATCTCGAGGCGCAGCTCTTCCGAAAGGGCGTTCACGACCGAGACACCCACACCGTGAAGCCCGCCGGAGACCTTGTACGAGTTGTTGTCGAACTTCCCGCCGGCGTGCAGGACGGTGAGGATGACCTCGGCCGCGGACTTGCCTTCTTCTTCGTGGATATCCACCGGGATACCGCGACCGTTGTCACTGACGGAGACCGCGTTGTCCTCGTGGATCGTGACCTCGATGCTGTCGCAGTAACCGGCCAGGGCCTCGTCGATGGAGTTATCGACGACCTCGAAGACCATGTGGTGCAGGCCCGTCCCGTCATCGGTATCGCCGATGTACATCCCGGGTCGCTTGCGCACGGCGTCGAGACCCTTGAGGACACGGATCTGGGAAGAATCGTAGGCGGCGGGATCTTGGGATTCGATATCGGACATGCAGGTGGTCATCCGGCGAGTTGCAGACACGCCAGTATAGCGCAAAGACGGGGGCGACCGGTGGGGGGGCGTCGAGAGGCCGCGGGAGCGTCGGGGCGTCCATGGGCCCGCGACAGCGAAGAGGATCAGGCGAGGGTGCTCGGTGTGACGCGGCCATGTTTCACGTGGAACAATTCGCCCGCGTCCGCTCCAACCAGCCCCGGCACCGCATCCTCCACGGCCGTCACCAGGATCTGCCAACCCGACACCCTCAGTCCGGCCATCAGCCCCTCCACCGCCTCCCGGTCCAGTTCGGAGACGACATCGTCCAGCAGCACCACGGGTGCCCGACCGCACTCGCGTTCCAGCATTCGGGCCTGCCCCCCAACCAGCGCTGTCACGACCCGCTTTTGCTCCCCCCGGGAGGCCTCGGCTGCCGCCCGCCCCGCCAACCGGAGGTCGATATCCGCCCGTTGTGGCCCGACCTGCGCGAACCCGCGCTCCTCGTCGCTGCCCCGGCTACGCTCCAGGGCCTCCCCAAGACTGCGGTCCCGATCCCACCCCATGCGAACCCGCAAGCCCAGGTCGCCCAGCCGGTCGCCAAACCCGAATCGTTCCGCTGCCTCTGCGGTGCCCCCTTCCCAAGCCTCGACGTACCGCGCCCGCGCCTCGCTGATCGCCACCCCGAATTCCACCCACGGGCGTTCAAACTCCCGGGCGGCAGCCCGGTCGCCGGTGCGGAGGGCCGCATTGCGCTGATCGTGGGCGCGTTTCCAGCGTTGCCAGTTCTCACGGTATCCCGGGATTGAATGAAAACAGCCCCAGTCCAGCAGACGACGCCGCTCCTCCGGACCCCCGGTCAGCAATTCGAACGAACCGGCATGCAGGGTGCGCACCGGCAGCCATTCGGCCACCGTCGCATGGCCCTCCATCCAGCGACCATCCAGGCGGGATCGCCGCGCCCCATCCCAGACGACGCCCAGGCGGTGCGCCCCGCCACGCCCGTCGCGGACCTCTCCGCCAACCCAAAGCGACTCGCCGCCCGTACGCAATACCCGCCGTAATTGCTGCGTCCGGAACGAACGCCCCGCCGCGAGGATGTGGACGGCCTCAAGCACCGAAGTCTTTCCCGCGCCATTCGGGCCAATCAGGCGATTGATCCCCGACCCCAGTGCCAGCGTCTGCTCCTCGAGATTCCGCACCCCCTGCCACCAGAGCGACTCCAGCACACAACCTCCAGCCTACGGAAACACGAATTCATCGACACGCTCGCGCTCGAGTCGCTTTTGCGTGCGTTTAATGCGCTGCGACGGCCGTGCAGTCATTCTGCTACAGGTGAGCCGCAACGCCGTGCGCGCGCCCGTTGTCATTAAAAACGAGCGGCCGAGCCCCTTCGTTGATTCGGTTGCGAGGTTGGCGCCCCCTGTTCCCCGATCCTGCGTTGCGCCCCGAATCCATCAGAAACGGGCGGGTAGAACTAGCCGATGCACGACGCGTCCGGTCTCGGAAAACCCGGGATACCAACGCGAGCGTATACATGGATCGGTGTTTCCCTAGAGCCGCATCGGCATGACGACGTAGCGTGCCCCGCCTGGCGGTTCCGCCTGGATCAGGATGGACGAGTTGCCGTCGCGCAGCCCGATCCGCACCTGGTCGGTCTCCAGCACATTCAGCACATCCGCGAGGTAGCCCAGGTTGAACCCGATCTCCATCGGGCCCCCGTCGTATTCCGCCTCCACCGACTCCTGGGCCTCTTCACGATCGGCGTTATGGGTCATGACCTGACACCCGCTCTCGCCCAGCACCATCCGCACGCCCCGATACTTGTCGCTTGCCACAATCGCGACGCGCCCAAGTGCCTGCTTCAGGATCTCGCGGTCCACCCGCAGGGTCGCCGGCAGATCCGCCGGGATCACCCGTTCGTAGTCCGGGAACCGTCCTTCGATCACCTTGCTGCGCAACACCGCGCTGCCGAGTTCGAACACCACCTGGTCTTCCCCGAAGCCGATGCGCACCGACGTGTCGTCATCGGCCAGGTTGCGCCGCAGCTCGGCGACGGCCTTGCGCGGCACGATACGTTCGATTCGCTCCTCCACCGGCTGCTCCAGCTCCACCTCGGCCAGCGCCAGCCGATGGCCATCCGTGGCTACCGCACGCAGGCTGTTGCCACTGGCCACCAGCAGGAGCCCTTGCAGGTAGTAGCGCACGTCCTGCTGAGCCATGGAGAACATCGTGGCCTCGAGCAATCGGCGTAGCCGATTCTGCGGCACATCCAGCACGGCCTCGGACCCACGCGCCTCCCAGTCGGGAAAATCTGCCCCCGGGAGCGTGGCCAGACTGAAGCGCGAGCCTCCGAAACCGACCGTCATGCGTTCGCCCTCGACCTTCGCGCGAATCTCGCTGTCGGCCGGTGCGGCCTTGACCACGTCGAGCAGCTTGCGAACCGAGACCGTGACATCGCACTCCCCGGGAATTGCGCCCTCGGCGCCGGCCTGCCAAGCGAGTTCGAGATCGGTGGTGTCCATCCGGATCGCGCCATGGTCATCCGGGCGCAGGCGCACGTTCCCGAGAATGGGCATCGTCAATCGTTTCTCGGCCGCGCCCACAATCCGTTGCAGCGCTTCGGTCATCGTCTCGCGATTGAAAGACAGTTCCATGGCGATGTCCTGTATCTAGTCTGTTTAGATATTCATCTAGTGATAATAAGAGGCCGACTTCCCTGTGAAGAAAACCCTATACATTCTTTTTAATCAGCAACTTGATAAGATTCCAGGGGCTGCCGATACCTCTGTGAAGCCTGTTGCCAACCTGTGGACAGTTTGGCCGTCGAATTTTTCCACGAATCCATACCGGCGTTGCACCCAGGTTATCCACAGGTTTCGGCCGACCGGAATGGACCGCGTTCAACTGCTCAGTGTCCGCAACAGATTGGAGTAGTCCTCGTCCAGGCTTGCATCTGCCTCGCGCAACTCGACCACCTTCCGGCAGGCATGGATGACGGTGGTGTGGTCGCGCCCGCCGAAGGCCTGGCCGATCTCCGGGAGGCTGTGCTGGGTCAGTTCCTTGGCCAGTGCCATCGCGATCTGACGCGGCCGGGCGATGGAACGGCTGCGCCGGGTGGAGAGCAGATCCGCGACCTTCACGCGATAGTAATCCGCCACGGTCTTCTGGATATTCTCCAGCGTAATCAGCTTGTTCTGAACGGCAAGCAGGTCCCGCAGCGCATCCTTCGCGAAGTCGAGCGTGATCGGCTTGCCGGTAAAGTGGGCATTGGCGATCACCCGACGCAACGAGCCTTCCAGTTCGCGGATGTTGGACCGGATGCGCTTGCCCATGAAGAAGGCGACCTCGGTGGGAAGCTCGATCCCGGCTTGCTCGGCCTTGCGCTGGAGGATCGCGACCCGCGTCTCCAGTTCGGGCGGCTCGATCGCAATCGTCAGGCCCCAGCCAAAGCGCGACTTCAGTCGCTCCTCGAGGCCCTCGACCTCCTTCGGATAGCGATCCGAAGTGAGGATGATCTGCTGCTGGCCTTCCAGGAGGGCGTTGAAGGTGTGGAAGAACTCTTCCTGCGAACGCTCCTTGCCGGCGAAGAACTGGATGTCGTCGATCAGCAGCGCGTCCGCGGAGCGGTAGTGCTGCTTGAACTCGTCGATCGCGTTGTGCTGCAGCGCCTTGATCATGTCGGCCACGAAACGCTCGGAGTGCAGGTAGATGATCCGCCCCTCCGGATGCCGCGCCAGGATGCTGTGCCCGATCGCATGCATCAGATGGGTCTTGCCCAGACCCACCCCGCCGTAGATGAACAGCGGGTTGTAGGCGACCCCGGGATTCTCCGCGACCTGCAGACTCGCCGCCCGCGCAAGCTGGTTGGATTTCCCCTCGACAAAGGTGTCGAAGGTAAACGCGGGGTTCAGGTTGCTGACCGGACCCTGGGGCCGCGGCGCCGGGCTTGCCTTTTCCGCTGCGGCCCGCTCGCGCTGGGACTCGTGGGGATCGGGGGCCGGAGCCGCCGGCAGCTCCGCACCGCCGATGCCAAGGCGCACGCGCCGACCGCCCGGATCGTTGGCAGGCTGCAGCTCGCCGACCGTTTCCTCGATCGAGGCCAGCAGATGGTCGCGCACATGCTCGAACACAAACTGATTCGGCGCCAGCAGGCGCAGCGTGCCCCCCGACTCCTCGGCATGCAGCGGCCGCAGCCAGGTGTTGAGTTGCTGCTCGCTGACCTTCCCCTGCAGGCGGTCCAGACAGGCTGTCCACAGGGCATTGGCTGACACGCGTTTGTCTCCGGGGCGGCGGGGAATGGAAGTCCCCGAGTCTACGCCGATGGGCCCCTGCGGTGCCAGCGGCTTGCCGACCCCGAGATTGACTTTGTCCCCGGATGGCGATAGTTTTCACCGCCCTTTAACCAAGCGTCACCGGGAACCGACATGAAGCGCACTTTCCAACCCAGCCGGCTCGTCCGCGCCCGCACGCACGGCTTCCGGGCCCGTATGGCCACCCGTGGTGGCCGCAAGGTCCTGAACGCCCGTCGCGCCAAGGGCCGCAAGCGCCTCTGCCCGTAAACCGGGCGGCGCGCCGGCTCCCGTGACCGCGGCGCCAGCCATCCAGACCTTTCCGCGCCGCGTCCGTTTGCTGACGGGCGCGGATTACCAGCGTGTATTCGAGGATGCCCGGCGTCAGCGCGGTCGCGACCTGACCTTGCTCTATCGGCGTTCGGAGACCGGCGAGGCGCGTCTGGGCCTGGCTATCGGCAAGCGGCATGTGCGCCATGCCACGGACCGCAACCGGATCAAGCGCATCGTGCGCGAGGCGTTCCGCGTGCGCCGCGCCCAGCTGCCGCCGCTCGACATGATCGTGCTGGCGCGGGGTGGCGCGGCGAGCGCCGAGCGACGCGCATTGCGCGCCGAAATCGACAGCCTGCTGGAACGTCTGCAATGAGCCTGCCCCGCAAGATTGCCCTGCTGCCCGTGCGGGCCTACCAGTACGGGATCTCGCCGTTCATGGCCCCGCATTGCCGTCACTATCCGACCTGCTCGGCGTATACCGTCGAGGCGGTCGAGACCCACGGGGTCCTGCGGGGCTTCTGGCTGGGTCTGCGGCGCATCCTGCGCTGCCACCCCTGGTCCCCGGGCGGTTATGATCCGGTTCCGGCACCGCGTTCCGATTCTCCTAGCACCCGACCCTCAAAGTAGTCGCGCTCATGGATAACCTTCGTCCCCTCCTGTGGCTAACCCTGGCCTTTGTCCTGTTCCTGATGTGGCAGGCCTGGAATCAGGATTACGGCACTCCCTCCCAGCCGGATCGTACCGCCGAGCAGGCCGAGGAGGATCCGGACGCGCGGCCGGAGGATGTGCCGGATGCGCCGCAGTTCGAGTCGGAGGACCAGCCGCGCGCGGACGATGCGCCACAGGTCAGTACGCTGCAGGAGCCGGACCGCCGCCAGATCACGGTGCGCACCGACACCCACGAGATCCTGATCGATACCCGTGGCGGTACGCTCCTGCGGGCGGACCTGCTGCAGTACCCGCGGGACCTGCAGGACGATCCGCTGGTCCCTGTGCGCCTGTTCGACCATCGGGTCCGGGGCTATGTTGCCCAGAGCGGCCTGACCCATGACCGGGTCAACGACCGTTCCATGGAGGGTCGCGCCCCGTCGCATCACGCCAATTTCCAGGTCGACCAGGACCGCTTCGATCTGGCCGAGGGCCAGGACACCCTCGAGGTCCCGCTGCGCTGGATTTCCGAGGATGGCGAGATCGAGGTCATCAAGACCTATACCTTCACCCGCGGCTCGCATCTGATCGAGGTGGACTACGAGGTCCACAACCGCTCGGATTCCACCTGGAGCGGTCGCCAGTACCGTCAGCTGCGTCACGGCCCCACGCCCGACCGCGAGTCCTGGTGGCTTTACACCTTCACCGGTGCCGCCTATTTCGATGGGAGCTACGAGCGCGAACGCTTCGAGTCGCTGCGCGACGACCCCATCCAGGCGCGCATCCAGGGTGGCTGGGTCGCGATGATCCAGCACTACTTTGTGTCCGCCTGGGTCCCGGGCGAGGACGAGGTCAATGCGCTCTATGCCCGCGCGGTGCCGGGCGAGGTGGGTGACGAGTACCTGATCGGCCTCCACTCCGAATCGATCCAGATCCCGGCCGGCTCCAGCGGCGCATTTTCCACGCGCCTGTGGGTGGGCCCGAAGCTGCAGGACGAGCTTTCCCAGATCGCACAGGGTCTGGAGCTGACCGTCGACTACGGCATCTTCACCTTCCTGTCCAAGCCCCTTTTCTGGCTGCTGGACAAGATCCATGCGGTGGTCGGCAACTGGGGCTGGGCGATCGTCATCCTGACGATCCTGATCAAGCTGGCGTTCTTCAAGCTGTCCGCGACCAGCTACCGCTCGATGGCGCGCATGCGCAAGGTCGCGCCCAAGCTGCAGGCCCTGAAGGAGCGCTACAAGGACGACAAGCAGCGCATGAACCAGGCGCTGATGGACCTGTACAAAAAGGAGAAGATCAACCCGCTGGGTGGCTGTCTCCCGATCCTGGTGCAGATCCCGGTATTCATCGCCCTGTACTGGGTGCTGCTGGAGAGTGTGGAACTGCGTCAGGCCCCGTGGTGGCTGTGGATCCAGGATCTGTCCTCGCGCGATCCGTACTTTATCCTGCCGATCCTGATGGGCGTGTCCATGTTCGTGCAGTACAAGCTGAACCCGCCGCCGATGGACCCGGTACAACAGAAGATCTTCATGGCGCTGCCGTTCGTGTTCACGATCTTCTTCGCCTTCTTCCCGGCGGGCCTGGTGCTGTACTGGTTCACCAACAACCTGTTCTCCATCGCCCAGCAGTGGTACATCACGCGCAAGATCGAGGGCGGCGAGGACCCGGACAAGCAGAAGAGCTGACCGGGCCGTGACCGTGGCGGACACCATCGTCGCGGTCGCCACCCCGCCGGGGGTCGGCGGAATAGGCGTCGTGCGCCTGTCGGGCGCCGAGGCGCTGGAGATCGCACGGCGCCTGACCGGGCGCGACAGCCTGCGACCGCGCCATGCCCACTACGGCCGCCTCATCAATCCGGCCAGTGGCGAGGCCATCGACGATGGCCTGATCCTCTATTTCCCCGCCCCCCATTCCTTCACCGGCGAGGACGTGGTCGAGCTACAGGGGCACGGCAGCCCGGTGCTGCTGGAGGCGCTGGTCGCGGCGTCGGTCGATCTCGGGGCCCGCCGCGCGCGGCCGGGCGAATTCACCGAACAGGCCTTTCTGAACGGCCGCCTCGACCTCGCGCAGGCGGAGGCCGTCGCCGACCTGATCCATGCCCAGACGGCCGAGGCCGCGCGCCTGGCCCGCTCCAGCCTCGATGGTGCGCTGGCCGCGGAGCTGGAGCCGGTCTCCCGCGCGATCCGCGACATGCGCGTGGTCATCGAGGCCGAGATCGACTTCGGCGAGACCGATCTTGAATCCGAGGCGGCCCCGGACATCGCCCGGCGGGCGGAGGAACTGCACGCCACCATCGTCGCGTTGCTGGAGCGCCTGCGCCCGGCCCGGTACTTCGCCCAGGGCCTGCGTCTGGCCCTGGTGGGGGCCCCGAATGTCGGCAAGTCCAGCCTGATGAACCGCCTGGCCGAGAGTGAGGTGGCGATCGTCACCGACCGCCCCGGGACTACGCGCGATGTGCTGCGCTCGCCGATCGCCATCCACGGCATCCCGGTCGAGCTGATCGATACCGCAGGGCTGCATGCCAGCGACGACCCGGTGGAGCGCATCGGCATGGAGCGCGCCCGCGAGGCCGCGACCGGGGCCGATCTGATCGTGGAGCTGCGGGACCTGACCCGGCCGGAGGCCGTCCCCGATCTGGAGGCCGCGCCCGAGATCCCGCGTCTTACGGTCTGGAACAAGCAGGACTGCGTTGCAAAGGATTCCCTTCCAGGCGAGGGGATCGCCATCTCCGCGCGCACGGGTGCGGGCATCGAAGCACTGAAGCAGGCGATCGTCGAGCGCCTGGGTGCCGGCGAGGGCGGGCAGCAGCGCTTCAGCGTGCGCGCGCGCCATCTCGATGGTCTGCGTTCGGCCGCCCACCACCTGGCCGCGATCGACGCGCAGGCCCCGCCGGATGTGATTGCCGAAGAGCTGCGCCTGGCCGAGGCCGCGCTGGATGCCCTGCTGGGTCGCCAGGACCACGAGGCCCTGCTCGGCGAGATCTTCGCCGGGTTCTGCATCGGCAAGTGATGGCGCAGGGAAACATGGATCCCCATGCGGCCGCTTCGACGCCGCCGCCACTCCTGCTAAACTGCTGATTTTACGTTTTCGGGCCGACCACCGGCCGGGCTTGCAGAGGTCATGGCAGAAACATTCGATGTCATCGTGATTGGCGGCGGACACGCCGGCACCGAGGCCGCACTGGCCGCGGCGCGCGCGGGTGCGCGCACGCTGCTGCTGACCCACAACCTCGAGACCATCGGCCAGATGAGCTGCAATCCGGCGATCGGCGGCATCGGCAAGGGCCACCTGGTGAAGGAGATCGATGCCCTGGGGGGCGTGATGGCACGTGCGGCGGATGCCGCCGGCATCCACTTCCGCATCCTCAACCGGCGCAAGGGCCCGGCGGTGCGCGCGACCCGCGCCCAGTCCGACCGGCAGCTCTACCGCCAGGCCATTCGCCAGTTCGTGGAGGCCGAGCCGAATCTGGAGATCTTCCAGCAGCCGGTGGCCGACATCACCATGGAGGGCGATCGTGCGACCGGCGTGGTCACCGAGGCGGGGACTGCGTTCCAGGCCCGTGCCGTCGTGCTGACGGTGGGGACGTTCCTCAACGGCCAGATGCACACCGGGCTGACCCGGCAGCCGGGCGGTCGCGCGGGCGATCCGCCGAGCGTGCGCCTGGCCGCGCGCCTGCGCGAGATGGCCTTTGCGGTCGGGCGCCTGAAGACCGGCACCCCGCCGCGCATCGACGGGCGCAGCGTCGACTTCGCGCGCCTCGAGGTGCAGCCGGGCGATGACCCGCGCCCGGTGTTCTCGTTCACCGGGTCGACCGACGAGCACCCGGCCCAGCGCCCCTGTCATATCGCGCGCACCAGCGAAAAGACCCACGACCTGATCCGCGCCAACCTCGATCAGGCCCCGATGTATTCCGGCCAGATCGACAGCACCGGACCGCGCTACTGCCCCTCGATCGAGGACAAGGTCGTGCGCTTTGCCGACAAGACCAGCCACCAGGTCTTCGTCGAGCCGGAAGGGCTGACCACGCACGAGCTCTACCCGAACGGGATCTCCACCTCCCTGCCGTATGCGATCCAGGTGCCGCTGGTGCAGAGCATCGAGGGATTCGAGCGCGCGCGTATTACCCGTCCGGGCTACGCGATTGAGTACGACTACTTCGACCCGCGCGGCCTGCGCCCGTCGCTGGCCACGCGCGAGGTGGCCAATCTGTTCTTTGCCGGGCAGATCAACGGCACCACAGGATACGAAGAGGCCGCGGCGCAAGGCCTGGTCGCCGGGCTCAATGCCGCCCGCCTGACCCGGGACGCCGAACCCTGGATCCCGCAGCGCTCCGAGGCCTACATCGGCGTGCTGATCGACGACCTGGTCACCCGCGGCACGCAGGAGCCCTACCGCATGTTCACCTCGCGCGCCGAATACCGGCTGCTGCTGCGCGAGGACAATGCGGATCTGCGTCTGACCCCGGTCGGCCGTGAATACGGCCTGGTCGACGATGCCCGCTGGGCCCGGTTCGAGCGCCGCGCGGCGGCGATCGAGTCGGAGATGAGCCGGCTGGCACAGACCCGACCGGACCGCGATCAACGAGCTCGCCCGGCCCTGGTCGAACTCCTCGGCAAGGCCCCGGACCCGGATGCCACGCTGCTCGACCTGCTGCGCCGGCCGGAGGCCGACTATGACGCCCTGATGCAGGCCCTCCCGGAACTGGATGCGGGCTGCGCACCGGACGTGCGCGAACAGGCCGAGATCCAGGCCAAGTACGCCGGCTACATCGAGCGCCAGCAGGCCGAGATCGAGCGCCAGGCCAGCGCCGAGCAGACGGCCCTGCCGGACGGTCTCGACTACGACCGGGTCCACGGCCTGTCCAACGAGATCCGCCAGAAGCTGGCCGAATTCCGTCCGCATACCCTGGCCCAGGCCCAGCGCATTCCGGGCGTAACCCCGGCCGCGCTGTCGGCCCTGGCCGTACACCTAAGGACACACTGATCCATGTACACCCTCGCGTTGGTACCCCAGGTTTTCCGAGACCAGGCGGGGCGCGCAGCGGGTAGTGGTTCTACCCGCCCGTTTCTGATGGATTCGGGGTGCAACGCAGGATCCGAAAACCTGGGGTGCCAACCCCGAAGGGGCTCGGCCGCCCGTTGGTATCAGAAACGGGCGCGCGCACGGCGTTGCGGCTCCCTTGTGCAGAATGACTGCACGGCGGTCACCGCGCCTTGTTGGCACGCAAAAGCGACTCGAGCGCGAGGGTGTACATGGATCAGTGTGTCCTTGGAGCAGCGCGCCAGTGGCGAGTGAGGACTGGGGGGCGCGGCTCGCGTCCTGTGCCGATGCCTGGGACCTGGATGCCCGCGCCCGCGAGGTGCTGGCGATCTACCTCGCCGAGCTCCAGCGCTGGAACCGGGTGCACAACCTCACCGCGGTGCGCGATCCCGCCTTGCTGATTCCACGCCACATACTCGACAGCCTGACCCTGCGCCCGTATCTTCAGGGCGAACGCGTGCTCGACGTGGGCACCGGGGCCGGGCTCCCGGGGTTCATCCTGGCCGCGACCGAACGCGAGCGCGACTTCTGTCTGCTGGACAGCGCGGCCAAACGCATCCGCTTCCTGCGTAACGTGATCGGCCTGACCGGTCTGGCGAACGCCGAGGCGATCCACGCGCGCATCGAGGACTTCCACCCCGAGGCGCCGTATACCACCGTGCTGTCCCGGGCGTTCAAGGCTCCGGCCGAGATGCTCGCGCGGGTCGCGCACACCGTGGCGCCCGGGGGCCGGGTACTGGCCATGCTCGGACAGCGGCGGGTGGTCGATGACCCCCTGCCGGCGCCCTGGGCGTACCGCCGGGTGGATCCGGTTACCATTCCCGGCGAGGTGGCCGAGCGCCACGTTGCCATTATCGAGAGAGCCTGAGCCGTGACCGATACACTGGCGATCACCAATCAGAAGGGCGGGGTCGGCAAGACCACCACCTGCGTTAACCTGGCCGCATCGCTGGCGCGCCTGGGCAAGCGCGTACTCGTGGTGGACATGGATCCCCAGGGCAATGCCACCACCGGCTCCGGCGTGGACAAGCATGCCGACGACCCCACCTCCTGCGAGGTGCTGCTGGGCCAGGCCACGGTCGCCGAGGCCGCCCACCGGGTCGAGGCCGGCTACGACCTGGTCCCGTCGAACGGCGACCTGACCGTGGCCGAGGTGCGGTTGATGGAGGCCGATCGCCGCGAATACCGCCTGCAGGATGCGCTGGGCGCGGCCGCCGCGAACTACGACCACATCCTGGTGGATTGCCCGCCGTCGCTGAACCTGCTTACCGTCAATGGCCTGGTCGCCGCCGACGGCGTCGTGATCCCGATGCAGTGCGAGTACTACGCCCTCGAGGGCCTGACCGCCCTGATGCGCACCATCGAGAGCATCCAGCGCGGGCCCAACCCGAAGCTGCGCATCTCCGGGTTGCTGCGCACCATGTTCGACCCGCGCAACCGTCTGTCCGGGGACGTCTCCGAACAGCTGACCGGCCATTTCGGCGACCGTGTGTTCCGCACCGTGATCCCGCGCAACATCCGCCTGGCCGAGGCCCCCAGTTTTGGCCAGCCGGCCTTGTTGTATGATGCCTCCTCGCGCGGCGCGGTGGCCTACCTGGCCCTGGCCGGCGAGATGTTGCGGCGCTGACGCCGCCCGTCCCCCCCCAACCGACTGTCTGCAGGAACGATCGACCATGGCGAAACGTGGACTGGGCCGCGGCCTCGATGCCCTCCTTTCCGGCGCCCAGGCCGGCGGCGACGAAGCCGACAGCCTGGATCAACTGCCGATCGAGCAGATCCGGCGTGGCAAGTACCAGCCGCGCGTCCACATGGCCGAGGCCGCCCTGGCGGAACTCGCGGACTCCATTCGTGCCCAGGGGATCGTGCAGCCAGTCGTCGTCCGGCGGCTGGAGGATGGCTACGAACTGATCGCCGGCGAACGCCGCTGGCGCGCGGCCCAGATCGCGGGGCTGGAAACAGTGCCGGCGGTGGTGCGCGACATTCCCGACCAGGCCGCCGCCGCGATGGCCCTGATCGAGAACATCCAGCGCGAGGACCTGAACCCGCTGGAGGAGGCCCAGGCGATCCGGCGCCTGATCGGGGAGTTCGAGATGACCCACCAGGCCGCGGCCGATGCCGTGGGCCGTTCGCGCACCTCGGTGACCAACCTGCTGCGCCTGCTGGAACTCCACGACAGCGTGAAGGAACACGTCAACGAGGGCCGCCTGGAAATGGGCCATGCCCGCTGCCTGCTCGCTGTTCCCCTCGACGATCAGCCGGGGGTTGCCGCCACCGTCGTCAAGCGCGGGCTCTCCGTGCGCGCAACCGAACAACTGGTGAAGAAGGTCCTGGCCGCCACCCCGGAGCCGAAGAAGGACACCGGACCCTCGCCCGAAGTCCGGCAACTGGAAAGCCGCCTGTCCGACCAGCTCGGCGCTCCGGTGCAGGTGCGCTACAACCGCCAGGGCAAGGGTCGCCTGGTCATCGAGTACAACAGCCTCGACGAGCTCGACGGGATCCTCGAACACATCCAGTAGAGGCCGCGGACTCCCCGCGCCAATCCGCCCGGCAACGCCGTCCGCGCGCCCCGCCCGCACCGGGCCCAAACCCCTGCTTACAGCCCCATAACGGTTTGACCTAATAGAAGGGCGCTCTTATACTACGCGCACTTTTTGGGAGAGGGGTGGGTGTGCCCATCCGCTGAATGACACCGCGACGCTTCAGACACGCCTTACAATCGCTGGGTCTGCAGCTCGCCTTAACGCTGATTCTGTCGGGCCTGCTTCTGGCCCTGTTCCCCCCGATCGTGGCGATCTCGGCCGCGGTGGGCGGCATGACCGCGACCCTCGGCAACGCCGTGGCCGCGGTCGTCGTGTTTCGGCCCTATCGAGCCGATCAGGTGGGCTCGCTGACCGCCCGCATGATGGGCGCACAGCTGGGACGACTGGCAATCATCGCGGTGGCATTCGGGGTGGCGTTCGCTTACCTGGACGAGCCGGACCTACCGGCCCTGTTCGGCATCTTCCTCCTGGTGCACCTGGCCCCCCTGTGGTGGCTGCACCGGGTTTCTGATCAAGCAATGACGAGATAACTGCATGGCTTCAGAAAGCGAACTGCCCACGATGGAAGAGCACATTGCTCACCATCTCACGAACCTCACCTTCGGGCTCCACCCCGAGAACGGACTGAGCTTCGCCTCGACCAGCACCGAAGCCGCCGAGATGGGCTTCTGGGCGATCCATGTCGACTCCATGCTCTGGTCGATCGGTCTGGGTCTGCTGTTTATCCTGACGTTCCGCGCCGCGGCCAAGAAGGTCACCGCCGGCGTCCCGGGCGGCTGGCAGAACTTCGTCGAAATGACCATGGACTTCGTCAACGACAACGTCCGTGGTTCCTTCAAGCACAAGAACGACATGGTCGCGCCGCTCGCGCTGACCATCTTTGTCTGGATCTTCCTGCTCAACCTGATGGACCTGGTGCCGGTGGATCTGCTGCCGCACATCGCCTATCTACTGGGCATCCCGTACTTCAAGATCGTGCCCACCACGGATATCAACGTGACCGCCGGCCTCGCGCTGGGCGTGTTTATCCTGATCATCTACTACTCGCTGAAGATCAAGGGCCCGGTCGGCTTCATCAAGGAACTCACGGGTATCCCGTTCCAGACCAACATCGTGTTCCTGAAGCCGATCTTCTGGACGATCAACTTCGTCCTGGAGTTCATCAACCTGCTGGCCAAGCCGGCCTCGCTCGCCCTGCGACTGTTCGGCAACCTGTACGCCGCGGAGATGATCTTCATCCTGATCGGCGTGATGTACTCCGCGGGCCTGATCCTGGGTCTGGCCGGCGGCGTGCTGCATGTCGGCTGGGCGATCTTCCACATCCTCGTGGTGCCGCTGCAGGCCTTCATCTTCATGGTGCTGACCGTGGTCTATCTGGACATGGCGTACAGCGAAGACCACTGATTCCGATCTTCCTACTCAACTGACTGTTTCAACACTCGACTGGAGATACAAAAATGGAAATGGCAAACGCTCTGATCGTTCTGGCTGGCTCTCTGCTCCTGGGTCTGGCCGCTGTCGGCGCCGCGATCGGCGTGGGCACCCTGGGTGGTCGCTTCCTGGAAGGCGCCGCGCGTCAGCCGGAACTGATCCCGATGCTGCGTACCCAGTTCTTCATCGTCATGGGTCTGACCGACGCCGTGCCGATGATCGGTGTGGGTATCGGCCTGTACGTTCTGTTCGCCCTGGGCTAAGAGGCTGACCGAGTCCCGAGGATCCCTCACACTCGTCAACCCGAGGTAGCAGGATGAATATCAATCTGACCATCATCGGCCAGCTGCTCGCGTTCAGCGTCTTCGTGTGGTTCACGATGCGCTACGTCTGGCCGCCCATGTCCAACGCCCTGGAAGAGCGTCGCAAGAAGATTGCCGACGGTCTCGCCGCAGCGGAGCGCGGCGAGAAAGAGCAGGAGCTCGCCCAGGAGCGTGCGACCGAGGTGATCAAGGAAGCCAAACAGCAGGCCAACGAGATCGTCGCCTCCGCCCAGAAGCGTGCCAACGATCTGGTCGAGGAGAGCAAGACCACGGCCCGCGAGGAAGGCGACCGCATCAAGGAAGCGGCGCAATCCGAAATCGAGCAGGAGCTCAACCGCGCGAAGGAAGAGCTGCGCAAGCAGGTCTCCGAACTGGCGGTTGCCGGCGCCGAGCAGATCCTGGCCAAGGAGATTGACGCCAAGGCCCACGGCGATCTGCTCAAGAAGCTCGCGGCCAAGCTCTAAGGAGACGTTATGTCAGACCTGATTTCGGTCGCCCGACCCTACGCCCGCGCGGCATTCGAGCGGGCCCGCGAGGCCAAGGATCTCGCCGGCTGGGCCGAGCAGCTCGAGTTGCTGGCGGCGATCGCCAGCGACTCGCAGATGCACAGTCTCCTCTCCAACCCGCGGCTCCCGCGTGCCGATCGCGCCCAGCTGGTGCTGGACGTGGCCGGTGACAAGGTCGGTGCCGAGGCCGGCAATCTGGTGCGCCTGCTGGCGGAGAACGGCCGCCTGCCGGCCCTGCCCGCCGTCCGTGACGCCTTCGAGGAACTCAAGGCCGCCGCGGAACAGCGTGTGCACGCCGATGTCACCGCCTTCCGCAAGCTCACGCAGGCGCAGGAGAAAGAGATCCACGACGCCCTGGTCAAGGGCCTGGGCTGCGAAGTCGATCTCGAATGCTCAGTCGACAGCTCCCTGCTGGGGGGCGCCATCATCCGCGCCGGCGACCTGGTAATCGACGGCTCCGTGCGAGGCCAGCTGAACCGCCTGGCTGCCAATTTGAGTCGCTAAGAGGATATTTAACATGCAACTGAATCCCTCCGAGATCAGTGATCTGATCAAACAGCGCATCGAGAAATTCGATGCCTCCTCCGAGGCCTCCAACGAGGGCACCGTGGTCAGCCTGACCGACGGTATCGCGCGTGTGCACGGCCTGGGTGACGTCATGCAGGGCGAGATGCTCGAGTTCCCCGAGGACACCTTCGGCATGGCGCTCAACCTCGAGCGCGACTCCGTCGGCGTCGTGATCCTGGGTGACTACAAGCACATCAAGGAAGGCGACACGGTCAAGTGCACCGGCCGCATCCTCGAGGTCCCGGTGGGCGAGGCCCTGCTCGGTCGCGTGGTGGACTCCCTGGGTCGCCCGATCGACGGCAAGGGCCCGGTGAACACCGACGTGACCAGCCCGATCGAAAAGATCGCCCCGGGCGTTATCGAACGCCAGTCCGTCGACCAGCCGCTGCAGTCCGGCATCAAGGCGATCGACGCCATGGTTCCGGTCGGCCGCGGCCAGCGCGAGCTGATCATCGGCGACCGTCAGACCGGCAAGACCGCCGTGGCGATCGACGCGATCATCAACCAGAAGGACTCCGGCGTTAAGTGTATCTACGTCGCCGTGGGCCAGAAGGCCTCGTCGGTTGCGTCCGTGGTGGCCAAGCTGGAAGAGGCCGGCGCGATGGAGAACACCATCATCGTCGCCGCCAACGCCTCCGAGTCGGCCGCGATGCAGTTCATCGCCCCGTATGCCGGCTGCGCGATGGGCGAGTACTTCCGCGACCGTGGCGAAGACGCCCTGATCGTCTACGACGACCTGACCAAGCAGGCCTGGGCCTACCGTCAGGTCTCCCTGCTGCTGCGCCGCCCGCCGGGCCGCGAAGCCTATCCGGGCGACGTCTTCTACCTGCATTCGCGTCTGCTGGAGCGGGCCTCCCGCGTGAACGCCGAGTACGTGGAAGAAAAGACCAACGGCGAGGTGAAGGGCCAGACCGGTTCGCTGACCGCGCTGCCGATCATCGAGACCCAGGCCGGCGACGTGTCCGCGTTCGTGCCGACCAACGTGATCTCGATCACCGACGGCCAGATCTTCCTCGAGACCGACCTGTTCAACTCGGGCATCCGTCCGGCGATCAACGCCGGTCTGTCGGTCTCCCGCGTGGGTGGTTCGGCGCAGACCAAGATCATCAAGAAGCTCGGTGGTGGCGTGCGTCTGGCGCTGGCCCAGTATCGCGAGCTGGCGGCATTCTCGCAGTTTGCCTCCGATCTGGACGAACTGACCCGCAAGCAGCTGGATCGCGGCAAGCGCGTGACCGAGCTGATGAAGCAGGGTCAGTACCAGCCGATGTCCATTGGCGAGATGGCCTTCTCCCTGTATGCCGCGAACGAGGGCTACCTCGACGACGTCGAGGCGGAAAAGGTCGTGAGCTTCGAAAAGGAACTGATCGCCTATGCGCGTTCCTCGCAGAAGGAGCTCCTGGACGAAATCAACAGCACTGGCGACTACAACGACTCCATCCAGGAAAAGCTGAAGAAGGCCCTGGAAGAGTTCAAGGCCAAGCACAGCTGGTAACGGGAGCACGCAATGGCGGGCACTAAGGAGATTCGGACGCAGATCAAGAGTATCCAGAATACTCAGAAGATCACCAAGGCGATGGAGATGGTCGCCGCGTCCAAGATGCGCAAGGCCCAGGACCGTATGGAAGAGTCCCGGCCCTACGCGCAGAAGATCCACGACGTGATCGGTCACGTCGCCATGGCGAATGCCGAGTACAAGCATCCGTTCATGGTGGAGCGCGAAGTGAAGCGCGTGGCGCTGATCATCGTGTCGACCGATCGCGGCCTCTGCGGCGGGTTGAATACCAACCTGTTCAAGAAGGCTGTCGGCGAGATGCGCCGGTACCGCGACGAGGGTGTCGAGGTCGATCTCTGCGTGGTGGGCAACAAGGCGCTGCAGTTCTTCAAGCGCCTTGGCGGCAACATCGTGGCCGAAGCCAAGGATCTCGGTGACCGTCCGCACATCAACGACCTGATCGGGTCGATCAAGGTGGTGCTGGACAACTTCCGCGACGGCAAGGTGGACCGCGTCGTGCTGCTGGAGAACAAGTTCGTCAACACGATGACGCAGCAGCCCGAGGTGACCCAGCTGCTGCCGACGGCGCCGAGCCGGGACGAATCGCTCAAGCACCACTGGGATTACATCTACGAGCCCGACACGCATCCGGTGATGGATACGCTGCTCGAGCGCTATGTCGAGTCCCTGATCTACCAGGCGGTGGTCGAGAACGTGGCCTGCGAAATGGCCGCGCGCATGGTGGCGATGAAGTCCGCCTCCGACAACGCCGGCACGATGATCAAGGACCTGCAGCTCGTCTACAACAAGGCGCGCCAGGCCGCGATCACCCAGGAGATCTCCGAGATCGTCAGCGGCGCGGCCGCGGTCTAGCGCCCGCCGTCACGTATCGGTCGACTCGGCACGAATTACGACTTACGAGGATGAACAAATGAGTTCTGGAAAGATTGTCGAAATCATCGGCGCCGTCGTGGATGTGGAGTTCCCCCACGGCGAAGTGCCCAAGGTCTACGACGCCCTGACCCTGGAAAACGGCCTGACCCTGGAAGTCCAGCAGCAGCTGGGTGACGGTGTCGTGCGCACGATCGCCATGGGGACCACCGAGGGTGTGAAGCGTCAGACCCCGGTCACCGCGACCGGCAAGCCGATCTCCGTGCCGGTCGGCAAGGGGACTCTGGGCCGCGTGATGGACGTCCTCGGTCGTCCGGTGGACAACGCCGGCGACGTGGAGGCCCAGGAGACCTGGTCGATCCACCGCGCCGCCCCGACCTTCGACGAGCAGGCGGGCTCCACCGAGCTGCTGGAAACCGGCATCAAGGTCATCGATCTGCTGTGCCCCTTCGCGAAGGGCGGCAAGGTCGGCCTGTTCGGCGGCGCCGGCGTGGGCAAGACCGTCAACATGATGGAGCTGATCCGCAACATCGCGATCGAGCACTCCGGTTATTCGGTGTTTGCCGGCGTGGGCGAGCGTACTCGTGAAGGGAACGACTTCTATCACGAAATGAAGGACTCCAACGTCCTCGACAAGGTGGCCCTGGTCTACGGCCAGATGAACGAGCCGCCGGGCAACCGTCTGCGCGTCGCGCTGACCGGTCTCACCATGGCCGAGTTCTTCCGTGACGAAGGCCGCGACGTGCTGATGTTCATCGACAACATCTACCGCTACACCCTGGCCGGGACCGAGGTCTCCGCGCTGCTGGGTCGTATGCCGTCCGCGGTGGGTTACCAGCCGACCCTGGCGGAAGAGATGGGTGTGCTGCAGGAGCGCATCACCTCGACCAAGAAGGGTTCGATCACTTCCATCCAGGCCGTCTACGTGCCGGCGGATGACTTGACCGACCCGTCCCCGGCCACGACCTTTGCGCACCTGGATGCGACCGTCGTGCTGTCGCGCCAGATCGCCGAGCTGGGGATCTACCCGGCGGTGGATCCGCTGGATTCCACCTCGCGCCAGCTGGACCCGCAGATCATTGGCCAGGAGCACTACGACACTGCCCGTGCGGTGCAGGGTACCCTGCAGCGCTACAAGGAGCTGAAGGACATCATCGCGATCCTCGGGATGGACGAGCTGTCGGAAGACGACAAGCTGGTCGTGGCCCGCGCGCGCAAGATCCAGCGCTACCTGTCGCAGCCGTTCTTCGTGGCCGAGGTCTTCACCGGGGCGCCCGGCAAGTACGTGTCCCTGAAGGACACCATCCGTGCGTTCAAGGCGATCGTCGACGGTGAATACGACCACCTGCCGGAGCAGGCCTTCTACATGGTCGGCACCATCGAGGAAGCCGTCGAGAAGGCCGAGAAGCTCGGCTAAGGAGCAAGGCGTTATGCCCATGAATATGCATGTGGATGTGGTCAGTGCGGAGGAGTCCATCTACTCCGGTACGGCCCTGATGATCGCCGCGCCCGCCGAAGGTGGCGAGGTCGGCGTATATGCCGGGCATACCCAGATGCTCGCCCGGCTCAACCCGGGCGAACTGCGCATCCAGGAAAAGGAAGGCGCCGAGCCGCAGCCGGTGTTCGTATCCGGCGGCATCCTCGAGGTCCAGCCCTACCACGTAACCGTCCTCGCGGACACCGCAGTGCGGGCCAAGGACCTCGACGAGGCCGAGGCGCTGGAGGCCAAGAAGCGCGCGGAGGAGGCCCTGGAGAACTCCAAGGCCGACTTCGACTACGCCAAGGCCCAGGCGGAGTTGGTCGAGGCGGCCGCCCGCCTGCAGATGATCCAGAAGCTGCGCCGGAAATAATCCGGCGAATTGCGACGGATGACCTACCCCAAGGGCCAACCATCTCGGTTGGCCCTTTATCATTGCAGCCATGCCTGAAATGACACCCCTCCATCTCGTGGTACTGGCCGCCGGCAAGGGCACGCGCATGCGTTCGCGCAAGCCGAAGGTCCTGCAGCCCCTCGCCGGCCGGCCCCTCCTTGCCCATGTACTCGACCGCGCGGCCGCGCTGGACGCCGCCGCCTGCCACCTCGTGGTGAGCCACCAGCAGGAACGCGTGCGCGCCGCGTTCGCGGAATCGACGCTGCCCCTCGACTGGATCGATCAGGGTGAGCCCCGCGGCACGGGACACGCGGTGTTTCGCGCGCTGGAACATGTCCCCGAGGAAGCGCGCGTGCTGGTGACCTACGGCGATGTGCCGCGGATCCCGGTCGCCGACCTCGAGGCCTGCGCGGCGGGCGATGGGGTGACCGTGCTCGCCGCGCGTGTTGCCGATCCCGGGGGCTACGGGCGCCTGATCCTGGCCCCGGACGGCGCCCTCGAGCGAATCGTCGAGGACAAGGAGGCGTCGATCGACGAACGGGCCGTGGATCTGATCAATACCGGGGTCCTGGCCGCGCCGGCGGGCGATCTGCGCCGTTGGCTGGCTGCCTGCGAGCCGGCACCGGGTGGCGCGCGCGAGTGGTACCTGACCGACGTGGTCGCCGCGGCCCGCGCCGACGGATCCGCGGTCACGGTTGCCGAGAGTCGGGATCCGGCCGCGGTGCTCGGCGTGAACGATCGCGCCCAGCTGGCCGTCCAGGAACGGCTCTACCAGAAGGCGCAGGCCGCCGACATGATGCGCGACGGCCTGGCACTGGCCGATCCCGACCGTGTCGATGTCCGAGGCGTTCTCACCTTCGGGCAGGACTGCACCCTGGACGTGAACGTCGTGATCGAGGGCACGGTCACGCTGGCGGATGATGTCTACATTGGCCCCGGCTGCGTGCTGCGCGACTGCCAGATCGGGTCGGGCACGCAGATCGCGGCGCACAGCATCCTCGAGGGGGTGCGGGTGGACGCGGATGCCCGGATCGGGCCGTTTGCGCGCATCCGGCCGGGCACGGTTCTCGGCACGGGCGCGCGGGTCGGCAACTTTGTGGAGATGAAGAACGCCACCCTCGGTCCGGGAGCGAAGGCGAATCACCTGACGTATGTCGGTGATGCCCGGGTGGGCGCGGGCGCGAACCTGGGCGCCGGCACCATCACATGCAATTATGACGGGGCCAACAAGCACCACACCGAGATCGGCGAACGGGCCTTTATCGGCTCGAACACCGCGCTCGTGGCGCCCATCCGCATCGGCGATGATGCCACTGTGGGTGCCGGGTCCACCCTGTCCGACGACGTCGAGCCGGGTGCCCTGGCGCTCACGCGCGCCCGGCCCCGCACCATCCGCGACTGGCCGCGTCCGAAGAAGACCAGCAAGAACAAGGAGAGCTAACCCATGTGCGGTCTGGTGGCAGGCATCGGCGAGCGCAACCTGGTCCCCGTCCTGGTGGAAGGGCTTCACCGCCTGGAGTACCGGGGCTACGACTCCGCCGGCGTAGCGGTGGTGAACGACGGGGCGGTTGCGGACATCCGCGCCATCGGCAAGGTGGCGGCGCTGGAGCAGCGCATCGACGCCGCCGGCCTGCAGGGGCGCGTGGGCATCGCCCACACCCGCTGGGCCACACACGGTGCCCCGAGCGAGGAGAATGCCCACCCCCATCGCTCGCGGGATGGCCGCGTGGCGATCGTGCACAACGGCATCATCGAGAACCATGCGGACCTGCGCTCGCGACTGGACGCAGCGGGCTGGCCCTGCGTGTCGGCGACCGACAGCGAGGTCATCGCCCACCGGCTGGAACAGGCGCTGGAGGCCGGTGCCACCCCGCGAGAGGCGATGCGCAGCACCTGCGCCGAGCTCCAGGGGGCCTACGCCATCGCCGCGGTGTTCGCGGACTTCCCCGACGAGCTGATCGTCGCCCGCTCCGGGAGCCCGGTGCTGCTCGGCCTGGGGATTGGCGAGACCTTTGCCGCCTCCGACGTGCAGGCCCTGCTCCCGGTGACCCAGCGCTTTGTCGACCTCGAGGACGGCGACATCGCCCGTCTGACCCGCGCCGGCGTCGAGGTCGAGGATGCGCGCGGGGCCCCGGTCGAGCGCGGCATCCGCGAGAGTCGGTGCCAGGTGAACGTCGCGGATCGTGGCGAATACCGGCATTTCATGCTCAAGGAGATCTACGAGCAGCCCCACGCCCTCGAGGAGACGTTGTCCGGTCGCCTCGGCGAAGCGGCCATCCTCGAAAACATCCTCGGCCCGGGCAGTGACGAACGGCTCGCCGACGTCGCCGCCGTCCAGATCGTGGCCTGCGGCACCAGCTATCACGCCGGCATGGTCGCGGCCCACTGGATCGAGGAGCACCTGGGCCTGCCGGCGCGGGTGGAGGTCGCCAGCGAGTACCGCTACCGCCGCCATGTCCTCGCCCCCGGCACGCTGCTTGTGGTGATCTCCCAGTCCGGTGAGACAGCCGACACCCTCGCGGTGCTGCGCCAGTCCCAGGAGGAGCCGTTCCTCGCCCGCCTGGCCATCTGCAATGTCCCCGAGAGCACCATGGCGCGCGCGGCCGACCTGATCCTGATGACGCACGCCGGCCCGGAGATCGGTGTCGCCTCCACCAAGGCCTTCACCACCCAGCTCGCCGCCCTGGGGATCCTGGTCCTGCTGCTGGGTCAGGTCGCGAAGGCCGCCCGGATGCCGGCCAGCGACCGTGCCGCCGCTGTCGCGGCCCTGCGGGGCCTGCCGGATCAGGTCGCGCGGATCCTCGCCCTGGACACCCCCATCGCGCGGATTGCCGAGGACCTGCTGGAACGCCAGCACGCCCTGTTCCTGGGCCGGGGCGCGTATTTCCCGATCGCCCTGGAGGGTGCCCTCAAGCTGAAGGAGATCTCCTACATCCACGCCGAGGCCTATCCCTCGGGCGAGCTGAAACACGGCCCGCTGGCCCTGGTCGATACGGAGATGCCGGTGATCGCGGTCGCCCCGGACGACGCCCAGCTGGAAAAGCTCTCCAGCAACCTGCAGGAGGTTCGGGCGCGGGGCGGGCAGCTGATCGTGATCGGCGAATCCAGCGCCGCACGGGCGCTGGCCCCGGAAGACACCTGGATCGGCCTCCCGCAGAACGAGGCCCTCAGCCCCTGGCTGGCGCCGGTCCTGTTCACCATCCCGCTGCAGTTGCTCGCCTATCACACGGCCGTGCTGAAGGGCACCGACGTGGACCAGCCGCGCAACCTCGCGAAGTCGGTCACCGTCGAATAACGCGCCGCGCCAAACAGCTTGTTCCATCAGGAAACGCTTGTATTCGCGCCCCGGGTCGGCTAGATTCGGGCGCGCTTGAACAATCTGTCACAGGAGTCCCTCATGGATCAGCAAGAGCTCAACAACCGCTGCGTCACCCTGTTCCAGTCCCCGCGCATCCAGACCAAGCTCTGGAACCCGCGCATGTTCTGGGAAGTGGGCCGCAAGCTGAACACCACCCCGGACGAACTGACCCAGCCGAAGGTCGACCTGTGCGAGCTGGAAGTGATGCTCTCCGCTGCCGCCTACGAGCCGTCGCAGTGCGCCGACAACCTGAACCAGCGCGAGGCCGGCCGTGCCGACTTCATCCGCCGCGCGGTCCAGTCCGGCCAGCGTCCGTTCCTGCGCCGCGCGGCCTGAGCCGCGCCCGCAGCGAACCCTGCGCTGTCCCTGGAGACCCGGCCCTGTGCCGGGTTTCTTCGTTTCCGGCCCCGCAAACCATTTTGGTCACCACAGAGCACACACAGGACACGGAGAACGTACGGGAGGGGCTTGGAGCGAATCCCCTCGTCGGGCCGCCGGCGCGGCCACGGCATCCGCAGCACGCGAGCCGGGACCTTCTCTGTGTCCTCTGTGGTGTTGTCGCCCTTCTTCGTGCCTTCGTGCACTTCGTGGTGCAACCCGCCCTTGACCTCGTTTCCGTTTCCGTCGCCTGTCGCGGGTTACTGGCCACGGGCCTCCAGCCAGAAGGTGACCGGCCCGTCGTTGGTCAGGCTCACCTGCATGTCCGCGCCGAAGCGACCACTGGCCACCGGTGCGTGGCGTTCCCCGGCCCGCCGCACCAGATAGTCGAACAGTGCCGCCCCGTGTTCCGGGGTGGCGGATCCCGAGAAGCTCGGGCGCATCCCCTTGCGGGTGTCGGCCGCGAGGGTGAACTGCGGCACCAGCAGCAGCCCGCCCCCGGTCTCGGTCAGGCTCCGGTTCATCCGCCCCTCGGCGTCGGCGAAGACCCGGTAGCCCAGCAACCGGTCCAGCATGCGCTCCGCGCCCGCCTCGGTGTCGTTCGGCTCCACCGCGACCAGCGCGAGCAACCCCGGCCCGATAGTCCCGACCGCCTCCCCGTCGATCGCGACCCGGCCCTCGGTGACGCGCTGGATCACCGCGATCACGCGCGCGCTCCCCCGGTCCCGGGCTCCACCTGCCCCGCCAGGTCGGCGGCCAGCCGGTCGGTCGCGGCCACCAGGCGGCGCAGGATCCCGGGCTCGGCGGCCGAATGGCCCGCATCCGGCACGATGTCCAGCTGCGACTGTGGCCAGGCCCGGTGCAGCGCCACCGCCTGGTTGACCGGACAGACCACGTCATAGCGCCCGTGCACCAGCGTCCCGGGGATCCCCGTCAGCCGCCCGGCGTCGCGCAGCAGCTGGTCCGGCTCGAGGAAGGTGTCGTGTTTGAAATAGTGGCACTCCAGCCGCGCGAGGCTGACCGCGACGTCCGGGTCCTCGAAGTGGGCAATGACATCGGGGTTCGGCACCAGACAGGATGTACGCCCCTCCCAGCCCGACCAGGCCCGGGCCGCGGCCTCGCGCACCGGGCGTTCCGGCGAGGTAAGCCGCCGGTAGTAGGCGCCCACCATATCGTCGCGCTCGGTCTCGGGGATCTGAGCCTCGTACTCGGCCCAGGCCTCGGGGAACAGACGGTCGGCCCCGGACTGGTAGAACCACTGGATATCCTGCGGCCGGCACAGGAAGATCCCGCGCAGCACCAGGCCCAGCACCCGCTCCGGATGCGTCTCGGCGTAGGCCAGGCCGAGGGTGGAGCCCCAGGACCCCCCGAATACCACCCAGCGCTGGATCCCCAGGTGCTCGCGCAGGCGCTCGATGTCCGCGACCACGTGCCAGGTGGTGTTCGCCTCCAGACCGGCATGCGGGGTCGAGCGCCCGCAGCCCCGCTGGTCGAACAGCACGATCCGGTAGCGTTCCGGGTCGTAGAAGCGCCGGTGCCAGCCCTCGCAGCCCGAGCCCGGTCCGCCATGCAGGAATACCACCGGGATCCCGTCGGGATTGCCGCACTCCTCGAAGTAGAGTTCGTGGCCGTCGCCGACCGCCAGGCGGCCCATCCCGTGGGGTTCGATCTCGGGGTACAGTGCGTCCATCAGGGGTCTCCGGCCAAAACCCCGAGTGTCGCCAAAAAGTCCCGCGGGCGAAAGACTACTCCGGGTCGTCGATCACCCGCCCGCGGTAGACCCGGCGTTTGTGGGTGGGCCGGCCCCCTGCGGATGGCGCCGCGTCGGTCCCGGCGGGCGGCTCACGCCGCGGCGCGTGCAGATACCCCGACCCTTCGAGCTGGCTGCGCAGGGTCAGCGCCGCGGCCTGCACCAGGCTCGACTGCGAGCGCGCCGCATAATCCAGAATGGTCTCCATGAAGTCCGGGTCACTGACCGACAGCCGGGCCACTGCGGGGAATTCGGCCCGCATGTTCCGCCGCAGTTCGGCGGCCAGGCTGAGGCTCTTGCGGTCGTGCATGGGGGTCCCCGGTGGACATGGGTGTTCCCGAGCTCATGCAAACCCAATGCCACGGCGGGACCCGCCGCGCAGGCCCAGCGTGCGCCCCGGTCGCCGCGATCCCGCACCGCGATCCCGCACCCTGGCGGCGCAACGCTTGCCCGGCCACGGTGCATGCGCGGCCCGCTGCGCCCCAAAGCCTGGCGTGCCCTCTCCCCGGATTGGCATGCCGGTGCTTGCGTGCCGGGCGGCGGCGGCCTATGTTGCGGCCCCATGGAGACACCCGCCGTTCCCGCCTCGATTCGCCGCCTCGCCGGCCGCGCCATCGCCGACTTCGACATGGTGCGCGAGGGCGATCGCATCCTCGTCGGCCTGTCCGGCGGCAAGGATTCCCTGACCCTGCTGTGGCTGCTGCACAACCTCGCACGCCGGGCCCCGGTGCACTTCGAGGTCGGCGCGGTCACCATCAATCCGGAGATCGAGGGCTTCGAGCCGCAGCGCCTGCTGGACTACCTCGCCGCCTACGGCATTCCCTATCACTTCGTGTCCGAGCCGATCGCCGAGCTGGCCGACGCGCACATGGACAACGACTCGTTCTGTTCCTTCTGCTCGCGCATGAAGCGCGGCCTGATGTATCGCACCGCGCGGGAACACGGCTACAACGTGCTGGCGCTGGGCCAGCATCTGGACGATCTCGCCGAGAGCTTCATGATGAGCGCGTTCCGCGGCGGCCAGTTGCGCACCATGAAGGCCCACTACGCGATCGATGCAGGCGACCTGCGGGTGATCCGCCCGCTGGTCTACGTACGCGAGCGCCAGACGCGGGACTTTGCCGAGGCCGCCGGGCTGCCGGTGATCCTCGACAACTGCCCCGCCTGCTTCGCGATGCCCACCCAGCGCGAGCACATGAAACAGCTCCTGGCGCAGGAGGAGGCGCAGCACCCGCGCTTGTTCCGCAACCTGCGCACGACCCTCAAGCCGCTGATGACCGAAGGCGGCATTCCCCCGCGCGAGCCGCCATCCGCGACCATCGAACCCGAAGCCCCCGAACATGGCCCGACGTCGGCATCTGCGTGATCGCCTGATCGGGGGTGGCCTGCGTCTGCTCGCGCGCCTCCCGCTGCGGGTCAACCACGCCCTGGGCGGCCTGGTGGGGGCGCTGGTCTGGTACCTGCCGACCCGCTCGGCGCGCATCACCCGAATCAACCTGGCGCTGTGCTTTCCGGACAAGGACCCGGCCTGGCGCCGGCGCGTCGGACGGCGTTCCCTGATGGGCATGGGCCGTGCCCTGACCGAGTCCCCCTGGCTGTGGCAGGCACGCCCGGAGACGCTGGAGGCGCTGGCGGTCCAGCCGCCGCACTACGCGCGCCTGCGCGACCGTGCCGCCGGCCGTGCCCTGTTCCTGTGCGCCCCGCATCTCGGATCCTGGGAGTTCGCCGGTCTGCACGCCGCCCGCCACGGGCCCATGGCCACCCTGTACAGCCCGTTCAAGACGCCGGAGATCGATCGCTGGGTGCGCGAGGCCCGGGCCTCCACCGGCGCCGAGCTGGCCCCGGCCGATCGCAGCGGCCTGCGTATCCTCCAGCAGGCCCGCGATCGCGGCGCGATTATCGGCATCCTGCCGGACCAGAGTCCCAAGGGCGCCTCGGGGCAGCACGCCCCGTTCTTCGGCCGCCCGGCCCTGACCATGACCCTGCTCCCGCGCCTGCTGCGCGGGCGCGGGGATCACGTGGTCTTCCTGTTTGCCGAGCGCCTGCCCGGGGGCCGGGGCTTTCGCTATCACGAGGTCGAGGCCGGGCCGGAGGTGGCCGACCGCGACTTCACCCGCGCGGCCGCGGCGATCAACGCCCATGTGGAGACGCTGGTGCGGCGCTGCCCCGAACAGTACAACTGGGCCTACAAGCGCTTCCACCCGCCGCCCGAGGGCTGGCCGGATCCCTACCGCCCGGGGGCGCCCGAGTAACGGCGCGGCGCGGCGTCAGAGGATGTAGCGGGACAGGTCCTCGTCCTCGACCAGATCCCCCAGGCGCTGATCGACGAATTCGCGGTCCACGATCACGGCGCCGTCCACGTCCGGGGCGCGGTAGGCGACGTCCTGCAGCAGGCGTTCGAGCACGGTGTGCAGGCGGCGGGCGCCGATGTTCTCGGTGCGCGCGTTCACGTCATGGGCGATCTCGGCCAGGCGGCGCACCCCGTCCGCCTCGAAGCGCAGCTCCACGCCTTCGGTCTTCATCAGCTCGGTGTACTGCTCGGTCAGCGAGGCGGTGGGTTCGGTCAGGATGCGCACGAAGGCGTCCGCCGACAGCGCATCCAGCTCCACCCGAATGGGCAGCCGCCCCTGCAGCTCCGGCACCAGGTCGGAGGGCTTCGACAGGTGGAAGGCGCCGGAGGCAATGAACAGGATGTGGTCGGTGCGCACCATGCCCAGCTTGGTGGACACGGTGGTGCCCTCGATCAGCGGCAGCAGGTCGCGCTGCACGCCCTCGCGCGAGACCTCGCCGCCGCTCGATTTCTCGCTGCCCTTGGCGACCTTGTCGATCTCGTCGAGGAACACGATGCCGCTTTGCTCCACCCGCTCGATGGCGCGCTCCTTCAGGTCTTCCTCGTTGATCAGGCGCGCGGCCTCCTCCTCGATGAGCAGCTTGCGGGCCTCGGCGATCTTGAGCCGCCGCGAGCGGGTCTTCTGACCGCCGAGGTTCTGGAACATCGACTGCAGCTGACTGGCCATCTCCTCCATGCCCGGCGGTGTCATGATCTCCACACCCTGCGGGTTCTGCGAGACCTCGATGTCGATCTCGCGCTCGTCCATGTCGCCTTCGCGCAGGCGCTTGCGCAGCTTCTGCCGGGTCTCGCTGCCGGCGTCCTCCGGCTCGGACTCGGTAAAGCCGGCATTGCGCGGGCGCGGCAGCAGGGCGTCGAGGATGCGTTCCTCGGCGGCGTCCTCGGCCTTGACGCGGTTTTCCTTGATGGCCTCGTCGCGCAGCTGCTTGACCGCGGCCTCGGCCAGGTCGCGGATGATCGATTCGACATCGCGGCCGACATAGCCGACCTCGGTGAACTTGGTCGCCTCGATCTTGATGAACGGCGCGCGGGCCAGCTTGGCCAGGCGCCGGGCGATCTCGGTCTTGCCGACACCGGTCGGGCCGATCATCAGGATGTTCTTCGGTGTGACCTCGGGCTGCAGCTCTGGCGGCAGCTGGCGGCGGCGCCAGCGGTTGCGCAGGGCAATGGCGACGGAGCGCTTGGCCTCGTCCTGGCCGATGATGTAGCGGTCCAGTTCCTGGACGATCTCGCGGGGGGTCATGTCGGTCATGGCAAAAGGGGCCTTGGTCGGATCGGGTCGTCCGGGGCCTGGCGCGTTACTCCGCGTCCAGGCTCTCCAGGGTGATGTTGTGGTTGGTGTATACGCAGATGTCGGCGGCGATGTTCAGGGACTTCTCCACGATCTCGCGCGCCGACAGGTCGGTGTTCTGCAGCAGGGCCTGGGCGGAGGCCTGGGCGTAGGGCCCGCCGGAACCGATCGCGATCAGTGCGTTCTCCGGCTCGATCACGTCGCCGTTCCCCGAGATCACGAACGAGTTCTCGCGGTCGGACACGGCCAGCAGGGCCTCCAGCTTGCGCAGGGCGCGGTCGGTGCGCCAGTCCTTCGCCAGCTCCACCGCAGCCCGGGTGATATTGCCGGAGTGCTTCTCCAGCATGCCCTCGAAGCGCTCGAACAGGGTGAAGGCATCGGCGGTGCCGCCGGCAAACCCGGCCAGGATGCGGTCGTGATAGACCCGGCGCACCTTGCGCGCGTTGCCCTTCATCACGGTGTTGCCAAGGGATACCTGGCCGTCGCCCCCGAGGGTGACGGCGCCGTCCTTGCGGACGCAAACGATGGTGGTGCCGCGAAACTGTTCCACGGGGTTCTCCTGTCCGGCTGTGTATCGGGGGCACGGTGTTGGGTCGCGGCGACCCGGGATCGTTCACCCGGCGGGTGCGATCGCGGCCGGATCAATCTCTCCGGCGGGCCCGCGGATGGGCGGCATCATACACCTGTGCCAGATGCTGATAGTCGAGATGGGTATAGATCTGGGTGGTTTCAAGGTTGGCGTGGCCCAGAAGTTCCTGGATGGCCCGCAGGTCGCCGCTGGATTCCAGCAGATGGCTGGCGAACGCATGGCGCAGCCGGTGCGGGTGCAGGCGCACGTCCAGCCCGGCGCGGCGTCCCGCCTCGGCGACGCGGCGCTGCACCGCGCGGTTGCCGATGCGCGGGCCGCGACGGCTGACGAAGACCGCCCGCTCGTCCGGCGCTGCCCAGTCCCCCCGGTGCCGCAACCAGGTGCGCAGGGCCTCGCGCGCCTTGCGCCCCACCGGCACGCTGCGCTCGCGCCGGCCCTTGCCGAGCACCCGCACCAGTCCCGCGTCCAGGTCGAGATCGGTCAGATCCAGCCCGGTCAGCTCCGACAGGCGCAGCCCGGAGGAATACAGCAGCTCCAGCATCGCCTGGTCGCGGGCGGCCAGCGTCGGGTCCGGGCCCTCGGCCGGAGCCAGGGCCTGCTGTGTCTGGTCGACATCGAGATCGCGCGGCAGGGCGCGCCCGGCCCGGGGGCCGCGCATGCCGGACGCCGGGTTGGCGGGCATGCGCCGCTGTTCCACCTGGTAGGCAAAGAAGCCGCGTGCAGCGGACAGGAAGCGCTGAATGGAGCGCGGGTGATGGCCCTGGCGCGCCAGTTGCCCGGCGATGCGGCGCATGTCGGCCGGCCTGAGCGCCTCCCAGGGGCCGTGATGCAGGCTGCGCAGGCGCGTCAGGTCGCGTCGATAGGCCTTGACGGTATGCGGCGAATGGCCGCGAACGTCGCTCAGGTGGCCCAGAAACGCCGTGATATCCGCATCCTGCGCGGGCGCGTCCCCGGTCGCCGGGTCAGGCCGCGGCGTGGGTCCGCTCGACATGGCAGCGGATCGACTCGGCCAGCAGGTCGCCGATGTGGGTCACGAAATAGGTGCCCATGTCGGGCTGGAAGCGGTTCGCGGATTCGCTCGCCAGGCCGAGCACGCCGATCCGGTCGGCATCATCGCCCAGGGGCATCAGGATCGCGGATCCGATCTCCTCGGCATCGTCGAACAGTACATCCAGCATCTCGGCGGGGACCCGGCCACACTGGGCCTTGCCGCGGCTGAACAGCGGGTCGAAGGTGCCCAGCTCACCCTTGTCCAGCGCATGCAGGTCGTCGACCTTGCGATGCGCCAGGCGGATGCTGACGCGCTCCGCGCCCAGCTCGTTGCGCAGGGCGTCCTGGGTCAGGGCCAGCACGGCGTCCAGGTTTTCGGCGCGCATCAGGGTCTTGGCCAGTTCGTGCAGGTGCTGGCCCATGCGTTCGTTGTCGCGGGCGCGCTCGACCAGCTCGCCCATGTGCTGCTCCATCGCGCGGTGCTTCTCGCGCAGCAGCGCGACCTGGCGCTCCAGCAGCGAGACGGCCCCGCCGGATGGATGGGGGATGCGCAGGATGTCCAGCAGCGGCAGGTGGTCCTGGAAGAAATCCGGGTGCTCGCGCAGGTAGGCCTCGACGTCGGCGGCGCCGATCGGGGCTTGCGGGTTCTTTTTCGGCGAGCGGGTCTTCGCGGTCTCTGCAGCAGAGGCGTTGGAGGATTGCCCAGTCATAGATCGATCCAGCCGTTGAATACCGTGGTGGCCGGCCCGGTCAGCCAAACCGGTGCCTCGGCCTGTCCGTCCCAGCTTAGCACAAGGGTCCCGCCCGGCAGGGCCACCTCGACGTCATCGTCGACCAGTCCGCGGCGGCGCAGCACGGCCATCGCGGCGGCCGCGCCACTGCCACAGGCCAGCGTCTCGCCGACCCCGCGCTCGAATACCCGCAGGTCGACATGGCCGCGGTCGCGCAGCGCGGCGAAGCCGACGTTCACGCGCCGCGGGAAGCTCTCGTGGCGTTCGATGATCGGGCCGATCTCGGCCACCGGGGCGCGCGCGACGTCGTCGACCAGGATCACCGCATGGGGGTTGCCCATGGACACCGCGCCGAGGGTGATCGAGTGGCCCTGTACGTCCAGGGTGTAGGCGTCGGCCTCGGCCTCGGCGACCAGCGGGATGCGCGCCGGCGCGAACTCGGGTCGGCCCATGTCCACGCGCACCCGCTCGTCGTCCTCGACATGCAGCACGATGCGCCCGCCCAGGGTCTCGACCGGGATCTCGCGGGCCTCGGTCAGGCCCTGCTCGCGCACGAAGCGGGCGAAGCAGCGCGCCCCGTTGCCGCACTGCTCCACCTCGGAGCCGTCGGCATTGAAGATGCGGTAGCGGAACAGTGCCTGCGCCGGATCGCTCGGCGCCTCCACCAGCAGCACCTGGTCGCAGCCGATGCCGAAGTGGCGATCCGCGAGATGGCGCAGCGTCGATGCGTCCAGCCGGACCGACTGGCGGATGCCATCGATCACCACGAAATCGTTGCCCAGCCCGTGCATCTTGGTGAATTCGAGACGCATCAGCGGTGCCCCGGCAGGTGACCGAAAATGATCATGTGGCGGTCCGACGTGACGTGGACGGTAAAACCGTCGAGGCCGGCGGCGGCCAGCTGCGCGCGCACCTCCTCGGGCGTGAAGGCGGCGTGCAGGGAGTGCTGGAAGTCGCGCCGCAGGACGTCCGGGTCATCGGCTGCGTACTGCGCGACCAGGGCCTGGACGGACTCGGTCGAGTCCGGGCGGCGCAGGTCCATCACGAATACCGCTGCCCCCGGTGCCCCGTCGCGGCGGATCGCCTGCCACAGCACCGCGGGGTCGTGCAGGTGATGCAGCAGGGAGTTGCTGATGATCGTGGCATACGGGGCGCGCGGGCCGCGGGCCTCGGGCAGGCAGCCCTCGGCCAGATGAACCCGCCGCGCGGCCGGGTGACCGGCCATCAGGGCGTCGCCGGCGGCCAGCATCGCGGGCGCGCCGTCGAGGCCGTCCACCTCGCAGTCGGGGTAGCGAGCGGCGAAGCGCAGCGAGACGTCACCCGGGCCACAGCCGAGATCCAGCACCGGCCCGGTCACCGGGCCCGGGAAGACCTCGGCGAAGGCATCCACGAAGCCCTCGTGCGGGGCGGCGAAGTCGGCCTCGGCGTAGGCGCGTGCCTGCGCAGGCTCCAGCATCAGCTCCGGTTCGGGCTGGCGCGGGATCACGGGGCCACGCTCCCGGGCGGGTCCGTGTCATCCGGGTCCACGTCTTCAGAATCCTGGGGCAGCATGCTCTCGCGCATCATCAGGTGATCCACCTGCTCGCGGCGGTTGATGATCTGGAAGTGGTCGCCGTCGACCATCACCTCCGGCGGGCGCGGCCGCGAGTTGTAATTGCCGGCCATCACATAGCCGTAGGCCCCGGCAGAGCGCACCGCGAGCAGGTCACCGGCGGCCAGCGCCAGTTCGCGCTCGCGGCCGAGGAAGTCGCCGGTCTCGCAGACCGGGCCGACGATGTCGTAGGTCCGCGTCGCCGTGTCGTCGCGCTGTACCACCGGCACGATCTCCTGCCAGGCGCCGTACAGCGCCGGGCGCAGCAGGTCGTTCATCGCGCCGTCGACGATCGCGAAGTCATGCGCCTCGGTGTGCTTCAGGTATTCCACCCGGGTCAGGAACACGCCGGCGTTCGCCGCGATGGCGCGGCCCGGCTCCAGCAGCACCTTCAGGCTTCGTTCGCCCAGCACCTCGCGCAGGGCGCTGGCCCAGACATCGGGCTCCGGCGGCGTCTCGTCGCGGTAGCGCACGCCCAGGCCACCGCCGACATCGATGTGTTCGAGTGTGATGCCGTCCTCGGCCAGCTGATCCACCAGCGCCAGCACACGCTTGAGGGCATCGGTGAACGGATCAATGCGGGTCAGCTGCGAGCCGATGTGGAAGTCGACGCCGGTGGCCGCCAGGTGCTGGCTGTCACGCACCCGGGCATACAGCGCCGGCGCCTCCTCGATCGCCACACCGAACTTGTTCTCGCGCAGCCCGGTGGCGATGTAGGGGTGGGTCTCGGCATCGACGTCCGGGTTCACCCGGATCGACACCGGGGCCTGAATGCCGAGCTCTGCCGCGACCGTCTCCAGCCGCTCCAGCTCCGGCGCGGACTCGACGTTGAAACAGTGGATGCCGACCTCCAGCGCGCGGCGCATCTCGGCGGCGGTCTTGCCGACGCCGGAGAACACGATCTTCGCCGGGTCGCCGCCGGCGCGCAGCACGCGTTCCAGTTCGCCGCCGGAGACGATGTCGAAGCCGGCGCCCAGGCGCGCGAGCACGTTCAGCACCCCCAGCGCGGAGTTCGCCTTCACCGCGAAGCAGACCTGGTGCGGGGTCCCGATCAGCGCCTCGCTGAACGCGCGATAGTGGCGCTCCAGCGTGGCACGGGAATACACGTAGGCCGGGGTGCCGACCAGTTCGGCCAGGCCGTCCAGGGCCACACCCTCACAGAACAGCGTGTCGCCGTGGTAGTCGAAATAGTCCATCTAGTGGTCCTTCAGCGGGATCATTGCGGGTTGTGCTCCTCGGCTTCCTCGTCATCGGGCAGGTAGAGATCGCCCTTCTGGCCGCAGGAGGCGAGCATCTGCATCGTGCCGAGTACGACGATCACGGCGATCAACAGCCATTGGGCCTTGCAGGAAAACATGGTCGGGTCCGGGGTCTACGTTGCATGGAAAGGCGATAGTGTGCCATTGATACGCCGCTGGCTTCAGGTGCCAGGGCCCCTGACAGGCCGTTGCATCCCGATGAAATTCACCCGATTTCGAATCGCGATGATTCGTTCATCAATGATTCAGCGAGGTTTGGGACGATGCATCTGCGAGACCAGCAAAAAGACCACTGAAGCTGGTCAGGGGGCGGATTCCGGTCCGCAGGGAATAGACCCCTGCAGGTCGCCGTCCAAAGCAACAGGCGTCACAGCGGTTCACCGCGAAGACGTCCCGGATTATCCGGAACTGACCCACAAGATGAGAGGAGATCATCCATGATTAGCACCAAGCGCCGTGTCTTCCTGAAAGGCACTCTCGCCGCCGGTACTGTCGGTGTCGCCGTCGGGGCCGGTCTGCTCGCCCCGAGCAAGCTGCTTGCCGCCTGGCCGTCCGAAGCCTTCGCCGCCGAAGGTCTGGAAGCCGCCTTTGAAGCGGTGACCGGTTCCAGCGACATCGCTGACGGTGACGTCACCCTGAGCGCCCCGGAAATCGCCGAGAATGGCGCCGTGGTCCCGGTGTCCATCGAGTCCAGCCTGGACAACGTGACCGAAATGGCCGTGTTCGTCGAGCTGAACAACCAGCCGCTGACCGCCCACTACGTCCTGGGTGATGGCGCGCATGCGAACGTCTCCGGCCGTATCCGCATGGGCGAGTCCTCCAACGTGGTCGCCGCCGTGAAGTCCGGCGACACCTGGTACAAGACGGTTCAAGAAGTGAAGGTCACGGTTGGTGGCTGCGGCGGCTAACGCCGACCCCGAACCGCTGATCCGAACACTACTGGAGGTTTAAGATATGTCTATTCGAGTTCGCGCCCAGGAAAGCAACGGCGTTATCAATATCCGTGCGCTGATGAGCCACGACATGCTGGTCCCCGACGATGACGGTGGCCCGCACTTCATCGAGACTGTGGAAATTGCGCGTAACGGCACCACCGTCGTCACCGCCAACTGGAACTACACCGTCTCCCGCAACCCGTTCCTGCAGACCGAGATCGACGGCGCCTCTGGCGACACTGTGTCCATCTCCTGGACGGACAACAAGGGTGAATCCGACTCGACCGAGGTCGAAGTGCGGTAATCAGGAGCATTCATGCTCTTGGATCAAAGCCGGGGCTTACCCCGGCTTTTTTTGTGCCCGGGTTCGGCCCGTCGCACCCTGGCCTTTCTGGCCTACACTCCAGACAGGCCCATGCCGAGCGACGAGCCATGCCACCCCATTCCCCGCCGCGAAACCCGGATGCCGAACCCGCGCTGCGCCCGGCCCTGCTCCTCGAACCCCACCAGCCCCTGTGGCAGCGCCTGCCGCGGCGCGACGCCGAAGGCCGTCGGCTGGCGGACTTCATGATGCTGATCCCCGGTCTGCGCCAGCGCCCGCGCGCCGAGATCCACGCCCGGGCGCTGGCCATCGAGCGGGTCCTCCATGGCTACGGGGCCGATATCGCGTTCGTCGAGCTGAACCTGAAGCTGAACACGCTGTGGGTCTCGCTGAGCGCGCGGCCGGGGATCTGCAGCGAACTGCCCTGCGCCATCCAGGAGGCTGTCCCCGAGGCCTTGCTGGTCGGCCCGAAGCTGGGGTCGCGCGGATAAGTCCCGCAGTCATACCGGGCGCGGGCCAGCCTTGCTACACTGGCGTTTTATCGTGCCTGAACCGGAACATGACTGAACGCACCGCATCCGTCCGCCGCGACACCCTGGAGACCCGCATCGCCATCGAGCTCAACCTCGACGGCACCGGGCAGAGCCACCTCGAGACAGGCATCCCGTTCCTCGATCACATGCTGGATCAGGTTGCCCGCCACGGCCTGGTCGATCTCGACGTGCGTGCCGAGGGCGATCTGCATATCGATGCCCACCACACGGTGGAGGACATCGGCATCACCCTGGGCCAGGCGCTGGCGCAGGCGCTGGGCGACAAGAAGGGCATCCGCCGCTACGGCCATGCCTACGTCCCGCTGGACGAGGCCCTGTCGCGCGTGGTGATCGACTTTTCCGGGCGCCCGGGGCTGGAGATGCACGCCGACTTCCGTCGCTCGCACATCGGCGAATTCGATGTCGACCTGTTCCACGAGTTCTTCCAGGGCCTGGTCAACCACGGCTGGATGACCCTGCACATCGACTGTCTGCGTGGTGACAATGCCCACCATGTCGCCGAGACCATCTTCAAGGCCTTCGGACGTGCCCTGCGCGTGGCGGCGGAGATGGATCCGCGCTCGGCGGGCATGATGCCGTCCACCAAGGGCACTCTGTAAAGAACCAGAGGACGAGACCCGGCCATGGAAACTGTTGCCGTCATCGATTACGGCATGGGCAATCTGCACTCGGTCGTGCGTGCGCTGGAGCACGAGGCCGCGGCCGATCAGCGTGTGCTGCTCACGGACGAGCCCGAGACCCTGCGCGAGGCGGACCGCCTGGTGTTCCCCGGCCAGGGTGCGGCGGGGGATGCCATGCAGGCGCTGGCCGGGCGCGGCCTGGACCGGCTGCTGCCGGAACTGGCGGCGGACCGGCCCTTCCTCGGCCTGTGCCTGGGCCAGCAGATCCTGATGGACACCAGCGAGGAGAGCGGCGGGGTCGACCTGCTGGGCATCCTGCCGGGCCGGGTGGCGCGCTTCCCTGCGATGGAGGGTGCGGATGGCCGCCGCTTGAAGATCCCCCACATGGGGTGGAACCGCGTGCTGCCGGCGCGCGAGCACCCCCTGTGGCACGGTCTGCCCGAGACCCCCTGGTTCTACTTTGTCCACAGCTACCGGGTGCAGCCCGAGCGCGAGGCGGATGTGGCCGGGCGCACCGATTATGGCGAGACCTTTGCCTCGGCACTGGCACGGGGCTCGTTGTTCACCATGCAGTGCCATCCGGAGAAGAGCGCCGCCTGCGGGCTGCGCCTGCTGCACAACTTTCTGCGCTGGGACGGAGACGGTCCCGGGGCGTCGTGAGGAGTCGAAGATGCTGGTCATCCCCGCAATCGATCTGAAGGAAGGCAAGTGCGTTCGCCTGCGCCAGGGGAACATGGACGATTCCACCGTGTTCGGCGAGGACCCGGTGGAGATGGCGAAGCGCTGGGTGGACGCCGGGGCCGAACGCCTCCACATCGTGGACCTGGACGGCGCCTTCGCCGGCCAGCCGCGCAATGCCCAGGCGGTGCACGCCATCGCGAAGGCCTTCCCCGACCTGCCGATCCAGATCGGCGGCGGGGTGCGCGACGAGGACACGGTACAGGCCTACCTCGATGCCGGGGTCGAGTTCGTGATCATCGGCACCCGCGCGGTCAGCGCCCCGCACTTCGTGAACGACCTGTGCCTGGAGTTTCCCGGCCGCATCATCGTCGGGCTGGACGCCAAGGACGGCAAGCTCGCGGTGGATGGCTGGTCCAAGCTCTCGCACCACGACGTGATCGACCTGGCCCAGCACTTCGAGGCCGACGGCGTGGTGGCCTTCGTCTACACCGACATCGCCCGCGACGGGATGATGAAGGGCCCCAACGTGGAGGCCACCGCACGCCTGGCGAGCAACGTGCGCGTGCCGGTGATCGCCTCCGGCGGTATCAGTTCACTGGACGACATCCGCAACCTGGCGGCGCGCGAGGAAGACGGTATTACCGGCGCGATCGTCGGCCGGGCCCTGTACGAGGGCGCCTTCACCCTGGAGGAGGCCCGCGCGGCCGCCGGGAGCTGAGATGCTCGCCAAGCGCATCATCCCCTGCCTGGATGTCGACGGCGGCCGCGTGGTCAAGGGCGTCAACTTCGTCGGCATCCGCGATGCCGGGGACCCGGTGGAGATTGCCCGGCGTTACAACGCGCAGGGCGCGGACGAGATCACCTTCCTCGACATCACCGCCTCCAGCGACGACCGCGAGACCATCCTGCACGTGGTCGAGGCGGTCGCGCGCGAGGTCTTCATCCCGCTGACGGTCGGGGGCGGCGTGCGCGCGGTCGAGGACATCCGCCGCCTGCTGAACGCCGGGGCCGACAAGGTCTCCATCAATACCGCCGCGGTGCACCGCCCGGAGCTGGTGCGCGAGGCCGCCGACTGGGTCGGCAGCCAGTGCATCGTGGTCGCGATCGACGCCAAGCAGGTCAGCACGGGGAATGGGCCACCGCGCTGGGAGGTCTTTACCCACGGAGGGCGCCGCGAGACCGGGCTGGACGTGGTCGAGTGGGCGCAGCGCATGGAGGCCCTGGGAGCTGGCGAGATCCTGCTGACCAGCATGGACCGCGACGGTACCCGCATCGGCTTCGATCTGGCCCTGACCCGCGCGGTCAGCGACGCGGTGGGTATCCCGGTCATCGCCTCCGGCGGCGTCGGTGAGCTCCAGCACCTGGTGGAGGGCGTGACCGAGGGCCATGCCGACGCGGTGCTGGCGGCCAGTATCTTTCATTTCGGCCAGCACACCGTGGGCGAGGCCAAGGACGCGATGGCGGCGGCCGGTGTGCCGGTGCGACCGAACGATGCCGAGGTGGCCACGCAATGACCGAGTCCGCGCCCAACCGTCCCGCCGGCGCCGAGGTGCTCGCCGCACTGGCCGAGGTCATCGAGCAGCGCCGTCAGGCCGACCCGGAGCAGTCCTATGTGGCGAAGCTCCACGCGCGCGGCCTGGACGAGATGCTGAAGAAACTGGGCGAGGAATCGGCGGAGACCCTGATCGCCGCGAAGAACAACGATACCGACGCCCTGGTGTCGGAAATGGCCGACCTGTGGTTTCATGCCCTGGTGGTGCTCGCGGCGCGCGGCCGGCACCCGGACGATGTCCTCGACGAACTGGCGCGACGTTTCGGCCTGTCGGGTGTCGCGGAGAAGGCCGCGCGCGAAACGAGTGGACGTCGCTCCGATCACTGATGATCTCCCGGCGGCCTTTGACTGGCTCCGGTAAAGCGTTCGTTCATGTTGCTCGGCTACACTGCGGTCATCGTGTCGGGTCCACGCGCCAGAGCAATCCGGGCGCGAGCATGTACATGACCCGGCGTGCCGCACAGTTGATTATGGGCCTGGCGCCGTTCAGGCTACCCAAAAGTTGTTTTACCGGAGACAGAATCCATGGGTATCGGTGGTATCAGTATTTGGCAGCTCCTCATTATCCTGCTCATCGTCGTGCTGCTGTTCGGCACCAAGAAGCTGCGCAACATGGGGGGGGATATCGGTTCGGCGATGAAGAACTTCCGCCAGGCGGTCAAGGACCCCGACGCCGAAGAGAAGAAGGAAGGCGAAGACGGCGAGACGCGCGAGGTCGAGGACCAGACCGACGACAAGGGTCGCGTGGTCGACGCCGAGGTCAAAAAGAGCAGCGAAAAGGATTCCGACGCCTCGCAATCGGACAAGAAGTCCTGAGCCTCGCGCCCGGCGCGGTGGCCCGGCTCGAACGGCGGTAGTCCATGTTCGATATCGGCTTCTGGGAAATCATCATCATCGTGCTGGTGGCGCTGCTGGTCGTCGGGCCGGAGCGGCTGCCCGGGCTTGCGCGCGAGATCGGGCGCTGGGTGGGCAAGACCCGGCGTTTCGTCCACAGCGTGCGTTCGGATTTCGAGCAGGAGTTGCAGACCGACGAGCTGCGCAAGATGCTGAAGAGCCAGGATCGCGAGATCCGCCAGCTCAAGAACATGATGGACGAGACCGAGACCAGCCTGCGCGAGGAGTTCGAGGACACCGAGCGCGGTCTGCGGGAGGACATCGAGGGTCAGCCGAAGACCGGCAAGCACCTCTCGGACTCCGAGCAAAAGGCGCTGGCCGAGAAGAAGCCGGCCAAGCCGGCGGTGCGCGACAAGCCCTCGATGCGCAGCCCCGACGCGGCGGTGCGCGGTGGCGACGCTGAAACGCCGGATACCGACGCCGAAGCCGACGAACCGACCGAGGTGCGCCGTGTGCCCACACAGGGCGATCTGGACGGCAACCTGATGACCGACGACCCGGCGCTGGCCGCCGAGCAGAAGGCTCGGGCGGCCGACGGACCGCGTCCGGAGCGCAAGAAGCCGGCGGTGCGCGAACGCCGGACCCCGGATCCCGCGGACGAGGGCTCGCGCCCGGCGCGGGACTCGACGACCGACACCACTCACGACGACCAGACCCCTGACAAGCACTCATGAGCAAGACCAAACCGGGGGTCGAGCCGAGTCCGGAAGCCACCGAGACCCTGCTCACGCATCTGATCGAGCTGCGGGACCGCATCCTCAGGATGTTCATCGCCATCCTGGTGGTGTTCCTGATCCTGTTCCCGTTCGCCAACCCGATCTACACCTGGCTGGCCGACCCGCTGATGCAGCACCTGCCGGAAGGCACCAGCATGATCGCGATCGACGTGGCCGCGCCGTTCCTGATCCCGTTCAAGCTGACCCTGCTGCTGGCCGTGGTCCTCAGCATCCCGTACCTGCTGTACCAGGTCTGGTCCTTCGTGGCCCCGGGCCTGTACGCCCACGAAAAGAGCATGGCGCTGCCGCTGGTGGCCTCGTCCACCATGCTGTTCTACCTCGGGATGGCATTCGCCTATTTCGTGGTGTTCCCGCTGATCTTCGCGTTCTTCACCGCCACCGCGCCCGAGGGCGTGTCGGTGATGACCGACATCTCGCGCTACCTGTCGTTCGTCATCATGCTGTTCATCGCCTTCGGCATTGCCTTCGAGGTGCCGGTGGCGACCATCCTGCTCGTCTCCATGGGGGCGACCACCCCGGCCAAGCTGGCGCAGAAGCGCCCCTACGTAATCGTCGGGGTGTTCCTGGTGGGGATGGTGCTCACCCCGCCGGATATCATCTCGCAGACCCTGCTGGCGCTGCCGATGTGGCTGCTGTTCGAGATCGGCCTGATCCTGTCGCGGATCATGGAGCGCAAGAAGGCCGAACGCCGCGCTGGCGCGGGCAATGACGATGGTGCGTCCGATGGCGAGGGCCCGGACGACGACGGTCCGGGTGGTGGCGGTACGTCCCCCCGCGGCGGATCGGGCGGCTCCGGGGGCACCCGCACCACCGCGGCGACGACGGGAGCGGCTGCCTCCACCGCCACCAAGGGCGAGGGCGCCAGTGCCGCCGCCCGCACCGGGTACACCCCGCTGACGGACGACGAGATGGACGCCGAGCTCGACCGCATCGAGGAAGAGCAGGCTGAGCTGCGCCGCCAGCGCGAGGCCCGCGACTCCGGCGGCGCCACCGCCGGGCAAGCGCCAGCGGATCCGGCGCCCGATGCCACGTCGGCTCCTGCCGCCGAGAACCAGGACGACGCGGGCTCGCCATCCGACGAGGACAAGGGCGGTGGGCCGCCCGACCATCCCGACGCCGGGCGGGAGCGCTGACCCTCTCTGTGCTCCGCCTCATTTGTGCGGCGCCACGCCCCGCCAAGCATCGGAACTTGCTAAAATGCCCGGGTAACCCATTGACCCAGGTAATGATCCCGCGATGGCCGATCCGCGTTCCACCCCCCGCCGCCCCGTCCTGCTGGTCGTCATGGACGGAGTGGGCGTAAACCCCGCCAAGCTGAACAATGCCTACGCCGAGGCCGACACCCCGCGCCTCGACGAGTATCTGTCCACGCATACGCACACGACGCTGGATGCCTGCGGCCGTGCCGTCGGGCTGCCGGACGGGCAGATGGGCAACTCCGAAGTGGGGCACCTGACGCTGGGGGCCGGGACCGTGATCAACCAGGACCTGGTGCGCATCGACGACTCCATCGCCGACGGCAGCTTCTACGAGAACGATGCCCTGGTCAGTGCCGCGCGGGCGGCCGCCAACAACGACCTCCCGCTGCACCTGATCGGCCTGGTCTCGGATGGCGGCGTGCATTCGCATATCCGTCACCTGCGCGCGCTGGTCGAGATCTGCCAGCGCGAGGGTGCCCGCCCGATGGTGCACATGATCACGGACGGCCGCGACACCGCACCGCGCTCCGCGCTGAACTACCTCGATCCCCTCGAGGAGGAGCTGGCGAGTGCCGGCGGCGCCATCGCCACGGTCTGCGGGCGCTACTATGCGATGGATCGGGACAAACGCTGGAAGCGCACGGAGAAGGCCTTCCGCGCCATTGCCTACGCCGAGGGCGAGGCCGCTGGTTCCGCCCGTGAGGCCATCGAGGCCGCTTACGCCGCCGGCGAGGACGACGAGTTCATCAATCCGCGCATCATCAACGGCGGCGCGCCGCTGGGTGAAGACGCGGTCTGCGTCCTGTTCAACTTCCGCAATGATCGCCCGCGCCAGCTCACGGCGGCCCTGGGCATGGACGACTTCGACGGCTTCGACCGCGGCGACTTCCACCCGGTCTCCGAGACCTGCCTGACCGAGTACGACCCGCGCTTCCTGTCGCCGATCGCCTTCCCGCCGGAACGCCCGTCCACGACCCTGGGCAGCACCATCGCCTCCGCCGGGATCCCGCAGTTCCACTGCGCCGAGACCGAGAAGTACGCCCACGTGACCTTCTTCTTCAACGGCGGCAAGGAAGAACCCTACGCCGGGGAGCAGCGCGTGATGGTTCCCTCGCCTTCGGTCGATACCTACGACGAGCAGCCCGAGATGAGTGCGAAGGAAGTCGCTGACGAGACCATCCAGGCCATGCAGAGCGGGCGCTACGGCTTCATTCTGGTGAACTTCGCCAATGGCGACATGGTCGGTCACACCGCCAAGCGCGAGGCCCTGATCCAGGCGGTCCAGACCCTGGACCGCGAGGTCGGCCGGGTGCTGGATGCTGCGAAGGAACTGGAATACTCCGCGATCGTGACCGCCGACCACGGCAACTGCGACGAGTACATCGACCCGGTGACCGGGGCCCCGCACACTCAGCACACCATCTACCCGGTCATGTGCATGATTCTCGACTCGCAGCGCTGGCGCCTGCGCACCGGCGGCGGGCTGGCCGACGTGGCGCCGACCGTGCTGGAACTGATGGGCGTGCCCAAGCCCGCCGCGATGGGCGGGCAGAGCCTGTTGTTCGAGGAAGTGCCGGCTTCGGCCTGAGCAGGGGCAGCCATGCACACGCGCTATAGCGACATCCCGGCCTACGACACCAAGGACGGCTCCGAGATCCGCGAGTTGATGCACCCCGATGTGCATGGCAATGCGGCCCAGAGCCTGGCCGAGGCGGTGGTCGAGCCCGGGGCGACGACGCGCCTGCATCGCCACGGTCGAACGGAAGAGCTCTATCACGTGACCCGTGGACAGGGCGAGATGCGCCTGGGTGACACGACCTTCCCGGTGAGCGTGGGCGACACCGTCTGCATTGCCCCCGGCACGCCGCACAACATCCGCAATACGGGTAGCGAGCCGCTGCATATCCTGTGCAGCTGCTCGCCGGCGTACTCGCACGACGACACCGAACTCCTGTAGCGCCGAGCGGCGCACGCCGCTACCCCGCTCCGTCATCGCGTACATGGACGCCCCCGGTTTGCCAAGCGTTTGAGTGATGGTTTCGGGGCGACGATTGCTCCCGTACATTCGGACTGCGTGTGCGGCTTTCATTCGCCACGGTCCCGGATGGATTCCGCGGGTGGAGGGTCCCAGCGAGGTCACGCACTCGAGGTGCTTCGCAATGATCGGACTGGCCCCCACCGGGATCGCTCCCGTTGCCATCATGCTCAATCGCTTGCGCAATCGAGGGTTGGGTACGTAATAACGCGTTCGCTTCTCCGTTTTTGTAGGCTTACGCGGCGACGCCG